>DATJAC010000001.1:0-6786 GCA_035516655.1 Alphaproteobacteria bacterium
CGAGAAAAAGCGGATCGAGCGTACCCGAGGCGGCGATGCCGAGGCCGACGCCGGTGAAGACCGCACCGCCGACGATGCCGCGCCGCGACGGCGGGGTGGCCACGAGCACGGTCGGTGCCGCCAGCACCATGATCGCACCGCCCGTGCAGCCCGAGAGAAAGCGCCAGAAGAAAAACCAGCCGAAGCCGAGCTCGCGCAGCACGCAGGCGAAGAGGCTGAGGGCCGTCAGCAGCATCATGAACCGCAGCACGGTGGCGGCACGGAAGAACCGCGTCAGGCGATGGCCGAAAATCGCACCCGCGAGATAACCCGCGAGATTGGCGGCACCGAGATAGGCGGCTCCGCTCGCCGTGAACCAGTGGGCCGAGGCGAGGGCAGGGATGAGCGGGGTATAGGCGAAGCGTGCGAGCCCGATGCCGATGAGGCTGGCGCAGCAACCGGCAAGGGCGGCGTGCCAGACGCCGGCTCGGCTCAGTTCGACGGGGGCTTGCGTGGAAAGCGCCATGAGACGGGAGCGGGCTCCGCAGCGAGTGGAAGAGACATAGGCCCTGCCCGCGCCCAGGGATATTGCTTTGTTGCGATCAAAGCCATGCCGGGCGCACATGCCGCCCGCGGGCGTCGCGCGCGCGAATGTCCGCAAGCCACGGAAATTCCCTCAAACATTCGTGAAGGGCCGAGGCGCATTCGTGAGCGCGGCGGCCCCGGTCCTTCCGGCATACTCGTAGCGCTGACCGGGGACTCGGCGCGCGCAGCGCTTGCCCCCGCTTCTGCCGGAGCAGCGAAGGCATCATCCATGGTCGCGGAGCCGCGCCTCATCGCCCTGGCGACTGCCGTGCCGGCGCACGTTCTCCATCAGGACGACGTGGCCGAGCGCGCCGGAATTCTGTTCGCGGAAGAGCGCGAGCGCTTCGCGCGCCTGCTGCCGGTCTACGGCAATGCCGGGATCGACACGCGTTATTCCTGCGTGCCGATCGAGTGGTACCTCGAGGCCCATGGCTGGCGCGAGCGCAGCGAGCTCTTCGTCGAGCATGCCACCGAGCTCCTCGCGCGCGCGACATTGCGTTGCCTCGAGCGGGCAGGGCTTGGGACGGGCGACGTCGACGCGATCGTCGCCGTCTCGACCTCGGGGGTGGCGACGCCGAGCCTCGACGCGCTGGTGATGGAGCGCCTCGGCATGCGCCGCGACCTGCGGCGCCTGCCCATCTTCGGGCTCGGCTGCGTGGGCGGGGTGCTCGGGCTCGCGCGTGCGGCCGAGATGGCGCGGGTTTATCCGGGCGAGCGCGTCCTTTTCCTCGTGGTCGAGCTCTGCGGCCTGACCTTCCGCAAGGGCGACCATTCGAAGAGCAACGTGATCGCGACGGCCCTCTTCGGCGACGGGGCCGCCGCCGCCTTGATCTCCTCGACAGGAAGCGGCCCGGCGATTTTGGCTTCGGGCGAATACACCTGGCCGGCCTCGCTCGAGGTCATGGGCTGGCGCGTGCGCGACGACGGCTTCGGCGTCCTTTTCTCACGCGATATTCCGGCCCTCGTGCGCACGGGCTATCGCCAGGCCCTCGACCGCTTCCTCGCGCGCGAGCGCCTCGCCTTGGACGATATCGGCGAGTTCCTCTGCCATCCGGGCGGGGCCAAAGTGCTGGACGCCCTCGAGGAGACCCTCGAGCTCCCGCAAGGCAGCCTCAATCATTCGCGCGAGGTTTTGCGCGAGTACGGCAACATGTCGGCGGCGACCGTGCTCTTCGTCCTCGAGCGCGCGCTCTCGAACGGCGGTCTGCCGCTCCGCGCGCTCGTGACCTCGCTCGGCCCGGGCTTCACCGCGGGCTTTCTCCTCCTCGGCAATGGCGCCGACCCGAAAGGAGCCGAGGGCACGCCATAGGGCCGCCAGCCAAGGCTTTCCCAGCTAATTCTGTTTTTGCTCGTTTTCCATAATATACATTATGCGATCTGCCTATCGCATGGACCCGAGGCCGTCGGGGCGCCGAAACCCTGTGCTCCGTGGGGTCTCGCCGGCCCCGCTCACTCGCTGCAAGCGCCCCGCTCAACCTCGTCGTCATGCCCGCGAACGCGGGCATCCAGGGCCACGGTGGCCGAGCGTTATTCGCAGGGTCTCGGGACACTCGCTTTCTCGGATGCGACGACGGTGGATGAAAGTCCCTCAGCCGGCGGCGCGCGGATACCAGTGCGGCTTGCGCTTCTCGAAAAAGCTCGCGAGACCCTCGGCCGCCTCGGGCGAGCGCCGCCGCTCCGCCGCTTCTTGGGCGAGCCGCTCGGCGCCCTCTTCGCCCCCCATGGCCCCCGCGGCGACCTCGTGGGCAATGCGCTTGGTCGCTGCGATGGCTCCGGGTGCGGCCTGCAGGATCTGCTCGATGAGCGGTGCCGCCGCGGCGTCGAGGGCACCCGCGGGGCAAACGCCTTGAATGAGGCCGAGCCGCAGCGCCTCGGCCGCAGCGAAGCGCTCGGCGGTGAGCGCATAGCGGGTGACCCCGCCGAGCCCCATGCGGGCCACGAGCATGGGCAGGATCGGGGCCGGTGTCACCCCCCAGCGCACCTCGGTGATCGAGAAGAGCGTGTCCTCGCTCGCGAGGGCGATGTCGCAGGCGGCGACCATCCCGACCCCGCCGCCGTAGCAGCCGCCGTGCACCAGGGCCAAGGTCGGCTTGGGATAGCGGTAGAGTGCCGCCATGGCGGCGACGGTCAGGCGCGAGACCTCGAGGTTCTCCTCGGGCGCCATGGCCGCCGCCTCGCGCAGGAAGCCGAGATCGGCGCCGGCCTGGAAATATTTGCCGGCACCGCGCAGGATCACGAGGCGGACCGCCGCATCCTCGCGCAAGGCCGCGAGGCCGTCCGCGAGGGCCGAGATCATCTCGCGGTTATAGGCATTGTTGAGCGCCGGGCGGTTCAGGGTCAAGGTCGCGATACCGCGGGCATCGACCTCGCGGAGAACCATGGGTCCGCTCATCTTCACAGCCTCCCTTCGCCGGTTTGATCGTCGCTCGGCATCCTACACGGCCTCGGGGCTTCGCGCCTTTCCCTTGGCTGCACTCCTGCGCTATGACTGTCGCCGGAAGCACGCCACCCGCCCCTCCCACCGCGGCAGTCCGACCCCATGGCCCAGCGCAACATCGACCGCCTCCTCGAGATCATGGCGCGCTTGCGCGATCCCGCGGGCGGCTGTCCCTGGGACGTCGAGCAGAGCTTTGCCACGATCGCGCCCTACACCATCGAGGAGGCCTATGAGGTGGCCGACGCCATCGCGCGCCAAGACCTCGAGGGCCTGCGCGACGAGCTCGGCGATCTCCTCCTCCAGGTGGTCTTCCATGCGCGCATGGCCGAGGAGGCGAAGGCATTCGATTTCGAGGCGGTGGCGGGCGGGATCGCCGACAAGATGATCCGCCGCCATCCCCATGTCTTCGGCGCGGACTCCCTCGCGGACAGCGCAAGCCAGCGCATCGCCTGGGAAGCGCACAAGGCGGCGGAGCGCGCGGCCGCGGCCGCGGCACGCGGGCAAGGGCCCGAAAGTGCGCTGCAAGGGGTCGCCCTCGCCTTCCCCGCCCTCACCCGTGCCCTCAAGCTGCAGCGCCGTGCCGCGCGCGTGGGCTTCGACTGGGGCGAGACGGCCCCGATCCTGGACAAGGTCGAGGAGGAAATCCGCGAGCTGCGCAGCGAGCTCGACGGCGCATCGCCTCCCGAGCGGGTCGAGGACGAGCTCGGCGATCTTCTCTTCAGCCTGGTCAATCTCGCCCGCCAGCTCGCCCTCGACCCGGAGGCGGCCTTGCGCCGGAGCAACGCCAAGTTCGAGCGCCGCTTCCGGCGGGTCGAGGCCCTCCTGGCCGATCAGGGCAAGACGCCGGGCGAGGCGACGCTCGCCGAGATGGATGCCCTATGGCAGCGGGCCAAGCTCGAGGAACGCCAGAATAATCCTTCATAATGCATTGAGTTCAAAAGAAAAACGGAGGCAGAGGAATGACCGAAAGCACCGTGCTCATCACCGGCGCCACGGCCGGCATCGGAGCTGCGTGCGCGCGGCGCTACGCTGCGGAGGGAGCGCGGCTCGTGCTAACCGGCCGGCGCGCCGATCGCCTGGCAGCGCTCAAGGCGGAGCTCGGCGGCAAGGCCGCAGCGGTGCTGACCCTCGCCTTCGACGTGCGCAAACGTGCCGCGGTCGAGCAGGCGATAGCGCGGCTGCCGCCGGACTTTGCCGCGATCGACGTGCTGATCAACAACGCCGGGCTCGCCCTCGGGCTCGAGCCCGCGCACCAGGTCGCCCTCGAGGACTGGGAGGGCATGGTCGATACCAACGTGAAGGGCCTCCTCTACTGCACGCGGGCGATCCTGCCGGGCATGGTCCAACGCGACCGCGGACACATCGTCAACATGGGCTCGGTTGCCGGCACCTACCCCTACCCCGGCGGCAACGTCTACTGCGGCACCAA
Organism: Alphaproteobacteria bacterium; assembly: GCA_035516655.1. Classification (GTDB taxonomy): domain Bacteria; phylum Pseudomonadota; class Alphaproteobacteria; order JACZXZ01; family JACZXZ01; genus DASPPM01. Next base: position 4,431 of record DATJAC010000001.1, read on the forward strand.
GGCCTTCGTGCACCAGTTCTCGCTGGCACTCCGCGCCGATCTGCTCGGCACCAAGATCCGCGTGAGCTGCGTGGAGGCCGGCATGGTCGAGACCGAGTTCGCCGAGGTGCGCTTCCGCGGCGACAAGGGCAAGGCCAAGCAGGTCTATGCCGGCATGCAGCCGATGACCGCCGACGACATCGCCGAGACGATCCAATGGTGCACCTCGCGGCCGTGGCACCTCAACGTCAACACGATCGAGGTCATGCCCGTCGCCCAGGCCTTCGGCCCCTTCGCCGTCAAGCGCGCGGCGGGGGCTTAGGCGCGAGCCTTCACAATTCCGTGCGCGACCCCCTTCCTAACCCTCCCCCTCAAGGGGGGCCCGAGCCGCGAAGCGGATCGAGGGGGTGGGGGTGGATAACGCACCGACGATTCCGAGTATTAGAGCGCGGTCCGATCAAGTGGAATCAATCCACATCGTCGTTCCCGCGAAAGCGGGAACCCAGGACCCGGTGACGGGCCGTTGCCCCGGGACCCCGGCTTTCGCCGGGGTGACGAAAGAGATGTTCTACTTGATCGGATTCAGCTCTAGCGCCCAACCTTGTCTTCCTCGCGCGCGAGGAGGAGCTCGGCGATCTCCGCCCAGGTCGCAGCCGTGGGGGCGAGAAGGAGGCCGCCCGTCCGGCGCGTCGGACGATAGGGGGTGCCGTCCCAGCAGGCGCTGAAGCCTCCGGCCTCCCGGTGGATCAGCACGCCGCCTGCATGATCCCAAGGAAAGAGCCGGCTGAAGAGGCCGAAGTGGCACTCGCCGCGCACGAGCGCGAGATAGACGTGCCCGGCACAGCGCTCGTTGGTCGTCGCCTTGAAGCGGTCGCGCATCTCGTCGAACCGCGCCGAGACCCCCGGCCGGCCGGCCTTGGTGGAAATGGCGCCGCGCATTTCGCCGAGGGGGGCCGGCGGGGCCACTCTGAGCCGCCTCCCTGCCTCCCACGCCCCGCCGCCGCGCTCGGCCGCGACGGTGCGATCGGCCACGGGATCGTGAATCCATCCGGCCACCGTCTCGCCGGCCAGCGTGAGGGCCACGATCACCGCGAAATGCGCGATGCCTTGCGCGAAATTATGGGTTCCGTCGAGGGGGTCGACGATCCAGACGGGAGCGGCGCCGGCGATCGCCTCGAGGAGCTCCGGGGCTGCGTCAGCCGCCTCTTCGCCGACGACGAGCGATCCAGGCAAGAGTTCCGTCAAGTGCCGCGCCAGCAGTCGCTCGGCCTCGAGATCGGCGATCGTCGCGAAATCGCCGTGCCCGCCCTTGGGGCGGATATCGCTCTTGGCGAGCTGCTTGAAGCGCGGCAGGATCGCCTCCGCCGCCACCTCGCGCATGATCGCAGCGACCCGTTGCGCATCGACCTCGATCGGCATGGCGCAAGGCTAAAGCATCTTCCGATCCGGTGAAATCGGAGAGTTGTCGAGACGAAGCTTTTGTTCGATCGAATGTCACCCTGGCGTCCCGATTCGGAAGTTCGTCTCACTCGCAGATAACCGTCATTGCGAGCTCAGCGAAGCAATCCAGGATGATTGGCGTGGAAACAATCCTAGATTGCTTCGGCGCCCTTCGGGCGCCTCGCAATGACGGCCGTTCTCCTGGTCGCGTGAATTTCAGAACCCGGGCTCCAGCGCATCAAGTGAGCGCCAACGTGCGCAATACCTCTGCACTCCCCTCCCAGATCATGTGCAGCGCCACGAGCGTGACGATCGCGAGGCCGAGGTGGGCGAACCAGGGATGGCGCTGGAGGAAGGCGGCGACAAGCCGTGCCGCAAATGCCATGAGTGCGATCGAGAGCGTCAAGCCGACCGCGATCACCCAAGGATGGTCGTGCGCCGCACCTGCCACGGCAAGGACGTTGTCGAGCGACATGGCGAGGTCGGCGAGGGCGATCTGCACGATCGCCGTGCGCGCGCTCTTGGGAGCGCCGGCCTCGGGTTTCGCCGCCCCCTCGCCCGCCGACGCCGCTCGCGGCGCGCTCGCGGCGCCGATTTCGCGCCAGATCTTCCAGGCCACCCAGAGGAGAAGGATGCCGCCGGCAAGGGTGAGCCCGACGATCTCGAGCAGCGGCAAGGCGATCAATGCCAAGACGATGCGCAAGCCCGTCGCGAGCGCCACGCCGAAAGCGATGACGCGCATGCGCTGCTCGCTCGGCAAGCCCATGGTGGCGAGCCCGAGAATGATCGCATTGTCGCCGGAGAGGACGACGTCGATCACCACCACGGCGGCGAGGGCAACGAGGGCGGCGGGGGCGAAGAGCGCAGCCATGAGCGCGTTATCCTAGAGCACTGTCCGATCAAGTGGAATCAATCCACCTCGTCGTTCCCGCGAAAG
>DATJAC010000002.1:0-8979 GCA_035516655.1 Alphaproteobacteria bacterium
AAGAAGATCGCCATCCTCGACGATCAGTCGCCTTACGGTGCGGGCATTGCCATCGAGACCAAGAAGAACATGAATGCCGCCGGCGTGAAGGAAACGCTCCGCGACTCCTTCCAGAAGGGCGACAAGGACTTCACGGCCCTCGTCAGCAAGATGAAGCAGATGGGCATCGACGTGGTCTATGTCGGCAGCTACCACACCGAGACCGGCCTGATGATGAAGCAGGCGGCCGACCAGGGCTATAAGCCCCAGTTCGTTGCCGAGGACGCCCTCGTCACCGACGAGTTCTGGAAGATCGCAGGTCCCGCCGGCGAAGGCCTGATCATGACCTTCCCGCCCGATCCGATGGCCAATCCGGCGGCAAAGACGGTGGTGGAGGAGTTCAAGAAGTCGGGCTACAACCCCGAAGGCTACACGCTTTACACTTATGCGGCCTTCCAGGTGTGGTCCCAGGCGGTGAAGGAGAACAAGACCACCGATCCGCAGAAGCTGGCGGCGGCACTGCGCAAGGGCACTTATCACACCGTGCTCGGCACCATCCAATACGACGACAAGGGCGATATCAGGCACTCCGAGTATGTCTGGTACAAGTGGCACGACGGCAAATACGCCGAGACCAAGCTTTAAGCTGAAGTTCTAGGACGTCACTTGAACGGCCCGGCGGGCATCCCGCCGGGCCGTTTTCATGGCCGCGCCGCTTTCATGACCGGGGAGATGGCTTGGGCGAGGAAGCGCGCCTCGGCTGGCCGCTCAGCGGCCGCGGCGGCGGCCGGTGCCGGGCTTGCGGCCGAGCCCGATCTTCTTGGCAAAGGCCGAGCGCTGGGCTGCGTAGTTCGGGGCCACCATGGGATAGTCCGGCGGCAGGCCCCACTTCGCCCGATAGGCGTCGGGCGTCAGCTTGTAAGTGGTGCGCAGGTGGCGCTTCAGCATCTTGAGCTTTTTGCCGTCCTCGAGACAGACGATGTAATCGGGCATCACCGACTTCTTGATGGGTACGATCGGCCTGGGCGCCTCCGCCTTGCTCGCACCGCGCTCGAGGGCTGCGAGCGAGCCATAGACCGAGCGGATGATCTCCGGAAGCTGCGCCGTGGGCAGATGGTTATGGCCGGCATAGGCCGCCACGATTTCCGCTGCCATGCGCAGCATGTTGTCTTGGGGGATTTTTGGGGGATTGTCCTCGCCCATTGCCATGGCCCTGCTGGTGGTTCTTGAGTTTGTTGAGCATTGATTCCACATTGCAGAATTCCTGTCAATTGGTCACCGGCAAGGAGAGAGTAATCGTTTCATAAATCAAAAATCACTCGACTAAATCGATCATTTATAGATCAGAAATTGGGCGTCGGTCGCAGCGAAGTATTCCGAAAACCCCTGCTTTCTTCAACAAAATTGGGGCGATTGCCTGGGCTGACGCGCCGCCGCGCGGTCGGAGGCGGTTCGACTTCATGACTTCACAAGAAAATCTCTGTCTGAAATGCAACCAATATTGTGCGGCATCCACACGGCACCGAGGGAGGCCTCGCGCGGGAGCGCTGGCACTCCCGCCGCTCCCCTGGGGGTGCAGCGAGGGCTAGTAGGAGGGCTGGCAAATGGTTGCGACATTTGGTATTTTCCTTCCTCGCACCCGGTGGCTGTGACCGTCCATGCCCGTCGAGACCATAGCGATCGCCGCAGACCACGCGGGCTACGCGTTGAAGTCAAAGCTCTTGGCCGAGCTCGAGGTGCTGGGCTACCGCGGGCTCGATCTCGGCACCCATTCTGGCGACAGCGTCGACTATCCGGATTTCGCCGACGCCATGGCGCGGGCGATCGAGAGCGGCCAGGCGGGGCGCGGCGTGCTCGTCTGCGGGACGGGGATCGGCATCGCGATCGCCGCCAATCGCCACCGCTCGCTGCGCGCCGCCGTGTGTCACGACGTCACCTCGGTCCGCTTGGCGCGGCGGCACAACGATGCGAACGTGTTGGCACTCGGCGCGCGGCTCACGGGCGAGGAGGTGGCAAAGGACTGTCTTGCCGCTTTCCTGGAGACGGCCTTCGAGGGCGGCCGCCATGCCCGCCGCGTGGCCAAGATGTCGTGACCGGGCCGGGATAGGGCGGCGGGTGCCGAGTTCAAGCCGCCGCAATTGAGGGGAAGCGAAGGGATGCCGCGGAGATGACCACTTCAGTCGCCAAGCACGCTGCCGATGCCGATGAGGCCGAACGCTTCTTCGCGGAGGACCTCGGCACGGCCGATCCGGAGATCGCCGCCTCCGTCCATCGGGAGCTCGCGCGTCAGCAGACGCAGATCGAGTTGATCGCCTCCGAGAACATCGTCTCCAAGGCGGTGCTCGAGGCGCAGGGCTCCGTGCTGACCAACAAATACGCCGAGGGCTATCCGGGACGGCGCTATTACGGCGGGTGCGAGTATGTCGACGTGGTCGAACGCCTCGCCATCGAGCGCGCCAAGCGGCTCTTCGGCTGCAATTTCGCGAACGTGCAGCCCCATGCGGGCGCTCAGGCCAATCTGGCGGTCTTCATGGCGCTCATGCAGCCCGGCGACGGATTGCTCGGCATGTCGCTTGCCGCCGGCGGCCACCTGACCCACGGTGCAGCCCCCAATCTCTCCGGCAAGTGGTTCAAGGCGGTCGGTTACGGCGTGCGTCGCGAGGATTGCCTCATCGACTATGACGAGGTGGAGCGCCTCGCAGCCCTGCACAGGCCCAAGCTCATCATCGCCGGCGGCTCGGCCTACCCGCGCGTGATCGATTTCGCGCGCTTTCGCGCGATCGCCGACGGGGTGGGCGCCTATCTCATGGTCGACATGGCCCATTTTGCCGGGCTCGTCGCCGGCGGGGTTCATCCGAGCCCGCTGCCGCACGCCCACGTGGTCACGACGACGACGCACAAGACGCTGCGCGGCGCCCGCGGCGGCATGATCCTCGCGATGGACGAGGAGATCGGCAAGCGCTGCAACGCCGCGATCTTTCCCGGAATGCAGGGCGGCCCGCTGCTCCATTCCATTGCGGGCAAGGCGGTGGCATTGCGCGAGGCACTGGCACCCGCCTTCAAGACATATGCGCGCCGGGTCGTCGACAATGCGAAGGCGCTCGCCGCCACGCTCGTCTCGCGCGGCTACGACGTGACGACGGGCGGAACCGATACCCACCTCATGCTCGTCGACCTGCGCGCGCGGCGGCTCACCGGCAAGCTCGCGGCCGAGAGCCTGGAGCGCGCTGCGATCACCTGCAACAAGAACGGCGTGCCGTTCGATCCCGAGAAGCCGACGGTGACCTCGGGCATCAGGCTCGGCACGCCCGCTTCCACCACCCGCGGCTTCGGCGTCGCCGAATTCCAGGAGGTGGGCCACATGATCGCCGAGGTGCTGGACGGGCTCGCGTCGCGCGCCAACGACAACAGCGCCGTCGAGGCCGCGGTGCGCACGCGCGTCGCCGCACTCACCGGGCGCTTCCCGATCTACGCGGATCTGTGAGACGAAGGCGGGACGGAGACGGGGAAGAAGAGGGCAACAAGAGGGGGTGAACGGCCATGCGCTGTCCGTTCTGCGGTCACGAGGATACCCAGGTCAAGGACTCGCGTCCGACCGAGGATAACGCGGCGATCCGGCGTCGGCGCTTCTGCCCGGCGTGCGGCTCGCGCTTCACGACCTTCGAGCGCGTGCAGCTGCGCGAGCTCATGGTGGTCAAGAAGAACGGCCAGCGGGTGCTTTTCGATCGCGACAAGCTCGTCCACTCGATCCAGATCGCCTGTCGCAAGCGCCCGGTCGATCCCGAGCGCATCGAGCGGATCGTCAACGGCATCGTGCGCCGTCTCGAGAGCTCGGGCGAGAGCGACATCCGCTCCGAGACGATCGGCGAGCTCGTCATGGATGCGCTGCGCACGCTCGACCCCGTGGCCTACGTGCGCTTCGCCTCGGTCTACCGCAATTTCCGCGAGGCCAAGGACTTCGAGGAATTCGTCGAGCAATTGAGTGGCGACAGCGAGTAGCGAGGCGGACCGCCATTTCATGACGGCCGCGCTCGGGCTGGCCCGGCGCGGCCTCGGAACCGTATGGCCCAACCCGGCGGTCGGCTGCATTCTCGTGCGCGAGGGGCGCGTCGTCGGGCGCGGCTGGACGCAACGCGGCGGGCGGCCCCATGCCGAGAGCGAGGCGCTCGCGCGCGCGGGTGCCGAGGCAAGCGGGGCCACGGCCTACGTGAGCCTCGAGCCCTGCAGCCATCACGGCAAGACCCCGCCTTGTGCCGAGGCCCTCGTAGCGGCCGGCATCCGGCGCGCCGTGATTGCGCTCAAGGACCCGGACCCTCGCGTTGCCGGCCGCGGCATCGCCCGGCTCGAGGCGGCGGGCATCGAGGTGGCCCTAGGCCTCCTCGGCGAGGAGGCGGCCGAGCTCAATGCCGGATTCCTCTCGCTCATGCGGAACGGCCGGCCGCTCGTCTGCTGGAAGACGGCGACCACGCTCGACGGCAAGATCGCGACCAGGACCGGCGAGAGCCGCTGGATTACGGGCGAGCTCGCGCGCGCACGTGCGCATCTCCTGCGCGCCGCCTCGGACGCGGTCGCAGTCGGAATAGGCACCGCACTCGCCGACGATCCGGAGCTCACCTGCCGCTTGACCGGGCTCGAGCCGGCCTCGCCGGTGCGCGTCGTCATCGACGGCCGCCTGCGCCTGGCGCTGACGAGCCGGCTGGTCGCGACCGCGCGCGAGACGCCGAGCTGGCTCATCACGCGCTCGGATGCCGCCGAGGAGCGCTGCCAAGTCCTGCGCGATGCGGGGGTCGAGGTGATTGCGGTCGAGCCGGGCGAAGGCGACCGGCCGGACCTCGCGGCGGCCCTTGCCGAGCTCGGCAAGCGCGGCATCACGCGCCTCCTGCTCGAAGGCGGCAGCCAACTCGCGGCGGCCTTTCTCCGCGAAGGCCTCGTCGACCGGATCGCCTGGTTTCGCGCCGGCCGCATCTTCGGCGGCGACGGCTTGCCGACGGCCGCCGCTTTCGGGGTCGAGCACATCGCCGCGGCACCCGCCTTCCGACGGCTCGCGCAAATCTCCTGCGACCCCGACACCCTCGATTACTACGCGCGCGTCGATTGAGCCTATAGCCAACGCGGCGCCGATCTCCTAAGTATAGCGCCATGTTTACGGGCATCATCACCGACCTCGGTCGCGTGCGGGCGGTCGAGCGTGCCGCGAGCGGGGACACGCGCTTCGCCTTCGCGACGGCCTACGACACGGCGGCGTTGGCGCCGGGCGCCTCGGTCGCCTGCTCGGGCGTTTGTCTCACCGTGGTCGACAAAGGCGACGGCTGGTTCGCGGTCGAGGCCTCGGGCGAGACGCTGCGCTCGACCACCCTCGGCGATTGGGGGCGGGGACAGGCGGTCAATCTCGAGCGCTCTCTGCGGCTCGGCGACGAGCTCGGCGGCCACCTCGTGAGCGGCCACGTCGACGGGGTCGCCCGCCTCACGCACTTGGTCCCCGAGGGCGGCAGCCTACGCATGACCTTCGCGGCACCGGCGGCACTCGCGAAGTTCATAGCACCCAAGGGTTCCGTCGCCCTCGACGGCGTCTCGCTCACCGTGAACAACGTCGAGGGTGCCAGCTTCGGAGTCAACATCATCGACCATACCCGCAAGCTCACCCGTTTCGGCGAAATCCGGGCGGGCGAGCAGGTCAATCTGGAGGTCGATCTCCTCGCGCGCTATGTTGCGCGCCTCATCGAGCGGAGCTGACCCGTGCCCGACAGCAAGTTTCTGTCATCGGTCGACGAGATCATCAACGAGGGCCGCAACGGCCGCATGTTCATCCTCGTCGACGACGAGAGCCGCGAGAACGAGGGCGACCTCGTCATCCCCGCCCAGATGGCGACCCCCGAGGCGATCAACTTCATGGCCAAGCACGGCCGCGGCCTCGTCTGCCTCGCCCTCACGCGCGAGCGGGTGGACGAGCTCGGCCTTCACCTCATGCCCCAGCACCACGCCTCGCGCCACCAGACCGCCTTCACCGTCTCGATCGAGGCGCGCACCGGTGTGACCACCGGCATCTCCGCACCGGACCGGGCGCGCACCGTCGCGGTCGCCATCGATCCCACCAAGGGCAAGGAGGACATCGTAACTCCCGGCCACATCTTCCCGCTGCTCGCGCGCGACGGTGGCGTCCTCGTGCGCACCGGCCACACCGAGGCCGCGGTCGATCTGGCGCGCCTTGCCGGGCTCAATCCCGCGGGTGTGATCTGCGAGATCATGAACGAGGACGGCACCATGGCGCGGATGCCGGACCTCATCAAGTTCGCCCAATTCCACGGGCTCAAGGTCGGCAAGATCGCCGATCTCATCGCCTATCGCCTGCGCAACGACCGCATCGTCGAGCGCCGCGCCGAGACCGTCATCAAAAGCGGGTACGGCGGCGAGTTCCGCATGATCGTCTACGTCAACAAGGTCGCCTACGCCGAGCATTTGGCCCTCGTCCGAGGCGACGTCTCGCAAGGCCCGCCCCCGCTCGTCCGCATGCACGCGCTCGACGTGCTGCACGACGTGCTGGGCGAGCGCTCGGGCGAGCGGGGCGGGGAGATCGAGTCCGCGATGCGCATGATCGCCGCCGCCGGCCGCGGTGCGCTCGTGCTCATTCGCGAGCCGCGCGCGACGAGCGTGTCCGACGTAGTGGCGGCTCGGCACGGCGGCGGCGCGGGGGCCCCCACCGGCCTCAGGGACTACGGCATCGGCGCGCAGATTTTGCTCGATCTCGGCATCCGGGATATGATCCTCTTGTCGAACACCAAGCGGACCATCGTCGGATTGGAAGGCTACGGCTTGACCGTGATCGAGCAGCGCCCGATCCCGGTCCACGGGGGCTGAATGGCCGAAGCACCCCACGTCATGATCGTGGAAGCGCGCTTCTACGAGGACCTTGCCGAGGAGCTCGCCCGCGGCGCCATCGCCGAGCTCGAGAAGTCCGGGGCGAGCTGGGAACGCTTTGCCGTTCCGGGCGCGTTCGAGATTCCGGCTGCCGTCGCGTTTGGACTGCGCGCGCGAGCGGGCGGGGCCTCGGGCCGGCCCTTCGACGCGTTCGTCGCCCTTGGCTGCGTCATCCGGGGCGAGACGAGCCATTACGATCTCGTGGCGGGCGAATGCGCGCGCGGGCTGCAGGCCCTCGCGTTCGAGCAGGGGGCCGCCCTCGGCTTCGGCGTGCTCACCTGCGAGAACCGCGAGCAGGCCTGGACGCGCGCATCGCGCTCCGCGGGCGACAAGGGTGGGGAGGCGGCGCGCGCTTCTCTTGCCATGCTGGCGCTCAAGCGTCGTCTCGAGCAGCGCTGAGCGCCATGACGGCCAACCCGGAGAAGGGCGGCGAAGGGGGAACTCCCGGCGGCGGCCGCCGCGTGCTGAGCTCGGCCCGGCTCGCCGCAGTGCAGGCGATCTACCAGCTCGATATGACGGAGGCCAGCGCAGAGGCGGTCGTCGAGGAATTTCTCCGCCACCGCGGCGGAGTGGGGCTCGACGAAGGCGAGGTCGGGATCACCCCCGACAGCGCTCTTTTCGCCGAGCTCGTGCGCGGCGTGGCGCGCGAGCGCGAGGAGCTCGACCGCATGATCGCCGAGCAGCTCGTCAAGGCATGGCCCCTCGCGCGCATCGAGAAAGTGATGGCGGCGACTCTCCGCGCGGGCGCTTTCGAGCTCAGGCATCGCCAGGAGGTGCCCGCACGCGTCGTGATCAACGAGTACGTCGACGTGGCCCATGCTTTCGTCGGCGGCAAGGAGGTCGGCATGGTCAATGGCGTGCTCGACCGCTTGGCCCACATCCTGCGCGGGGCCGAGATGGGGGAGGTGGAGGGCAAGCAGTGAGCCCAGCACGGCACCGCTTGGACGAGTTTGCCCTCATCCGAAAGCTGTGGGCACCGCTCGCGCGCGGCTTTCCCGACGCCTACGGGCTCGCGGACGACGTGGCTTATGTGGCCCTCGAGGGAGGTGGCGTGCGCGCGGGCGAGGAGCTCGTGCTGAAGTGCGACGCGCTCGTCGAGGGCGTGCATTTTCTTCCCGACGATCCGGCCGAGCTGGTTGCGCAGAAGCTCCTGCGGGTCAATCTCTCCGATCTCGCGGCCAAGGGGGCACGGCCGATCGTCTACCTCCTCACCCTCATGCTGCCAGCTAGCCTCGACGATGCCTGGCTCGAGCGCTTCGCCGCCGGCCTCGCCGCCGATCAGAACGAGTTCAGCATCCTGCTCGCCGGCGGAGACACGGTGGCGACACCGGGGCCGCTGGCACTTTCGCTCGCCGTCGTCGGCGCCATCCCGGCGGGGCGGCGGCTGCTGCGCGCGGCCGCCAAAGCGGGCGACGCGGTCTTCGTCTCGGGCACCATCGGGGACGCGGCCTTGGGTCTCATGGCGCGGAGCGGCACGCTCGCGGGGGTCACGGCGGAGGAGGGCCGCTTCTTGAGCGAGCGCTACCGTCTGCCCCGGCCGCGCCTCAGCCTCGGCCAGCGCCTGCGCGGACTCGTTCATGCGACGATGGACATCTCGGACGGACTGATCGGCGACCTCGAGCATATCGCGGAAGCCTCCGGGGTGGCTGCCACGATCGAGGTGGGGTCGGTGCCGCTCTCTCCGGCCGCGCGCGCGGCTTTAACCCGCGACGCCCGCCTGATCGAAAGCGTGCTCGCGGGCGGAGACGATTACGAGCTTCTCTTCACCGCCCCGCCTCGGCACCATGACGCCCTCCTTGCCCTCGGCCGCGAGCTCGGCGTGCCCGTCACGCGCGTGGGCACGATCGCCAGCGGCTCGGGCGTGCGCGCCCTCGACCCCGAAGGTCGCGAGATCAAGCTCGCGCGCACGGGGTACCGGCATTTTTGAGCGCCAACGCCGCCGAGACCTGCTCTCCGTGGTCGTCCCGGAAGGCGGCGGTAGAGCCGCCTTGAGCAAAGAGCGCATTCGGCGCTAGGGTGCGGCCGATGCCCTTCTTTGCCTTTCCTCGCTTCAATCGGACGGTTCACCTTCTTTTCGTCTGCCAA
>DATJAC010000003.1:0-10437 GCA_035516655.1 Alphaproteobacteria bacterium
TCCTCCGCCTCCGGCCCGAGGCGCGCCAAGATGCGCTTGAGCCCGCTTCGGTCGGCCGCACCGCCCTCGGCACCGAGGATCTCGGCAAAGAGCTCGTAAGGCGGGGTGAAGTCGACCCTGCTGAGGAGGCCCGAGAGATAGGCATCGGCGGCGGCAAAGGTGGGCTCCTCGTCGGCGTGCCGCCGCAGCTCGTGCCACAAGCTGCGGCCGTCGCGGCCGTAGGCGAGAGTGAAGAGCTGCTCCTCGCTCAAGCCGACAAGCGGGCTCTTGAGCACGCAGGCGAGCGTCAAATCGTCTTCGGGTAAAAGAAGGAAGTGCCCAAGGGCGAGCAGGTCCATGACCGCGAGCTGGTCGGTCAGCACCATGCGGTCCACACCCGCGACCGGCACTTGCGCCGCTTTGAGCGCGCGCACGAGCTCCTCGACGAAGACGGTGCGCCGGCGCACCAGCACCATCACGTCGCCCGCACGGATGGCACGTCCCTGCGAGGGCAGGGGCTCGCCCTCGCTGATCCAGTTCCGGATGCGCGCGGCGATGAGGGCGGCAAGCCGTGCGAGCGGAGAATCGGCGGCCTCGCGCCCGATCGGGAGCGACCAGGCCGGGCGCGCGACCCGCTCGCGCGGCAGGACCGGCGGCCACAGCTCGACGAGACCGGCATGTCCCGCGCGCGAGGCGAAATGGCGCACCGTCTCGCCCTCGGCAACGACGCCGTCGGAAGCGGCAGGACGGCTGAACACGGCATCGACGGCGCGCAGCACGGCCGGCGTGGAGCGGAAGGAGATTTCGTGCGTGATACTGCGCCAGTCCCGCTCGACTTGGGCCACCTTGGCGGCGAAGTGCCGGCGCATGGTCTCGAAGGCGGCGGGATCGGCGCGCTGGAAACTGAAGATCGATTGCTTGGCGTCGCCCACGGCAAAAATCGTGCGCGCGACCTCCCGCGCGCCCTCGCCGGCGAAGAATTCCTCGGCCAGTGCCGCCACCACCCGCCATTGGTCGGGGTTGGTGTCCTGCGCTTCGTCGATCAGGATATGGTCGATCCCCTGATCGAGCTTGTAGAGCACCCACGCGGCCCCCTGGCTCTCGAGCAGCTGCAAGGTGCCGAGGATGAGGTCGTCGTAGTCGAGGAAGGCCTGGCGGCGCTTGTGCTCCTCGTAGGCCGCGAGCACCGCCGAGCCGAGGCGCAGGAGTGCCGCACTCGCTGCGGCGGTCGTCGCCGTCCGACGCCGCTCGAGTGCTGCCGCGAGGCGAGCCGCCTCGGCGCGGAGGACTTCCTCCGGGTCCTTGGGCCGCTGACGCGCCGCTTTCGTCGCGAGCGTCTTGCGCGGGTTCCCGTCAGCGGTGAGGAACAGCGCCAGGTAGTCGTCGAAGCGCTCGGCGCGCGCCGCGGGCGGGGCCGCGATCCAAGCGGCGATCGCCTCGCCGCGCGCGCGGTCCGTGGCCGAGCCTTGCGCGAGGGCTAGAGCGGCTTCCTTGAGGGCGTCAGCGGCGAAGCTTGCGTCCGCCGCGGCCTGGGCGACGATCGCGGCAGCATCCTCGCCGGGGCCGAGGCCGAGCCGGCGATAGAGCATGTGCGTGGCCGCGTCCACCCCGCCCGCCTTGGCGAGGAGCTGCCCCAAGCGGCCGCGCGCATCGGCGAGCTCGACCATGAGGGCGTGGAACTCGTCCTCCGCGGCATGGCGCGTCACTTCGGCGAGCGCTGCCGCGAGGGTGGGGTCGACCTCGGGGGCCGCGGCGGCCAGCACCTCGTCGCGGGCGCTCTCCATGAGCTCGGCCGCGGTGCGCTCGTCCAGCACCTCGAAGTGCGGCACCAGTCCCGCCTCGAGCGGGAAGCGGCGCAGGAGCGACTGGCAGAAGGCGTGGATGGTCGCGATCCTGAGCCCGTCGGGCGCGTCGACGACTTGTGCAAAGAGCCGCCGCGCGCGCTCGAGCGTGTCGCCTTCGGGGCTCATGTCGCCGAGCTCGGCCAATCGCTTAGCCAGCTCAGCATCGTCGATCGTCGCCCATGCGCCGAGCTCGTGGGCGACGCGGTTCGCCATCTCGGCCGCCGCCGCCTTGGTGAAGGTGAGGCAGAGGATGCGCTCGGGCGGGGTGTCGGCGAGGAGCAGGCTTAGGACCCGGTTGGCGAGCACCGTCGTCTTGCCCGTCCCCGCCGAGGCCGCGACCCAGACCGAGGCGGCGGGATCGGCGGCGAGACGCTGGTCCGCGTGCGGATCGCGCCGGTTGCGCACAGCTAAGCTCATGGCCCGCCCTCGCCCGAGCCCGCCCCTCCGGCCGACCATTCCTTGACCCGGGCGAGATGCTCGTAGTCGCTGAAGGCGGGCCCTACCTCGGGCCGCGGCCGCGCGGCGTAAGGCGTTGCCTCGTCGTCGAAGCGCTCGATCAAGGCGAGGAGGCCCGCGCGCGCTTCGTTCGCAAGCTCCTGCAGATCGCCCTCGATGGGACGCTCCTCGCCCGCGGGCGTGCCGCCGGAGAGGCGCCAGAAGGCGAGCTCCGCCACCGCCTCGCCCGGGACGTCGCTGAAAGCGCCCGCGCGCGCCATCGCCGCCTCGAGCGGAAGCTGAGGCGAGAGCCCCGCCGCCACCTCGGCCGGATGCGGCAGCCTTCCGGTCTTGTAGTCGATGATGACGAGCCCGCCCGTGCGCAAGCGGTCGATGCGATCGGCCTTGGCCGCGAGGACAAAGGGCGCCGCTTTCGTTGCGAGCGTCATGAGCCCCCTGACCTCGCTGCGGCTCGCGGCGAGATGGGTGCGGCGTTGGCCCTCGCGCTCGACGAACCACGCCGCAACGCGCTCGAAGCGCGGCCACCAGAAGGCGCGCACGCCGGGCCGCTCGAGGGCGGGACCAAAGGCGGCGGTGCCGATCCGGAGCAGCTCCGCGAGCGCATCTGCCGGCAAGGCGTCCGCGAACTCGCGCACGAAGCGGTCGAGGGCGGCATGGATGAAGCTCCCGCGCTCGGCGGCCCCCGGATCCGCATCGAGCGGCTCGAGCGCCTTGAGACCAAGGACGTGACGCGCATAGATCCCGTAGGGATCGCGCATCCAGGTCTCGATCTCGGTGACAGAGAGACGGCGCGGACGGGCAGCGGCGGGTGGGCGCGGTGCGGGCGGGGCTGACGGTGCGGGCGGACCCGGCGCCTCGTCGAGCTTCTTCTGCCAGCCGAGCCAGCGCGCCGGCGTTGCCGTTTCGAGCGCGGCCCCGCCGGCGGCGAGAAGCGCATCCAGGCGCAGGAGCCAGCGCGCCGGCACGCTCGGCGTGCCGTCCACCTTGAGCGCACGGGTGAGCACCACCTCGCGCGCGGCCGCGGCCTGGGCGAAATCGTGCGCCGAGAGCCCGATGCGCCGTTCCGCCTCGGGCAGGCCGAAAGTTGTGCGCATCGGCCGCGACATCCAGGGATCGATCGTGGGTGCCGGCGGCCAAGTGCCCTCGTTCAGGCCGGCGAGGACGACAAGATCGGCATGCTGCAGCCGCGCCTCGAGCGGGCCCCAGATGAAGAGGCGCGGATGGCGGCCATAGCGCGGGCGCACCACCCGCTCGTCGAGCAAAGTGGCGAAGAAGGCCGGGTAGGTGCCGCCCTCGAGCCGGCCGATGCGGCGTGCAGCAAGTGCCAACTCGTCCACGAAGAGGGCGGCAGCCTCGCCGGCATCGCCCGCCCACAGCGCTGCCGCACCCGGGCGCTGCCGCGTGGCCGCGAGGGCTTCCGCCGCCGCGATATGCGCGGCCACGGCCTGCGGGGCCGCTACCGCGCGCCGGCCGAGGAGCCTGAGCAGCGGTGCCAACGCTTCCTCCAGGCAATCGATGAGCTTGGCAAGGGTTTTTCGCACCTCGCCGTCGCCGAGCCGGCGCACGCCCGCGCGCAGGCCGCGGATGCCTGCTGCCGGCCGCGGTCCGCGCAAGACGCAGCACTCGAGCAGGCGCGCCGCGTGGCGGAAGGCCGGGGGCTCCTCTCCGCCGGCGGCAAGCGGGTGCTTGAGCAGGGCCACGAGCGGGAGCGGGGCGAGACGCTCCGCCGCGGCCTCGGCCAAGAGGCGGAGAAAGGTGCCGGGTGGGGTCGCGGCGAGCGGGGTGCCGGCGGAATCGTCGACCTCGATATCCCAGCGCTTGAGCTCGGCGGCGACGCGGCGCGCGAGCGCGCGATCGGGGGTCACCAGGGCCGCGGTACGCAGCGGCGTCTCGAGCGCCTCGCGCAGGCGCAACGCGATGACCCTGGCCTCCTCGCGCGGGGTCGGGCAGTCGATGCGGGCCAAGCCGCGCAACGCCTCCTCGGGTAGTGTCCCCCGCCGGCGCCAGGCGTCGGTGCTGCCCGCCGGACGCATCGCCTCGGCAATGAGGGCGGCACGGGCCGGCGGGGAGGAGAGCGCACCCTGCCACGGCCAGTCCGCGACCTCGTGCCTGGCCAGGCCGAGGTGCCCGAGAAGCTGCTTCAGGCCGAATTGCGGATGGCTCGGCGCCAAGCGCTCCCAGGCATCGGCGTCCGTGTGGCGGTCGAGGCCGGGCAGGACCACGCGGCCGGCGGGCAGGCTCGCCACGACGGCGAGGAGATCGGCGGTCGCAGGGATGCTGCCGGTCGAGCCGGCGGCGATCACCGGATCCGCGGGCGGGTTGCGGCGCCACAAGGAGCCTTGCGCCTCCAGCACGCGATTGCGCCGCTCCGCCGGATCGAGCGCACCCTCCTCCGCGAGCACCTTGGGCCAATGCTCTGTGACGATCCTCAAGAAGGCGAGGGTGATCTGCCAGTGGGCGGCATAGCGCTCGGGCACCAGGCCCGCCAGGCCCGCAAAGCCGATGCGCTCGGTCGCCACCTGATCGATCAGCCGGCCGAGCTCGCCCGCGAGCTGCACGGCGTGCGTCAAGCTCAAGCCCTTGCGCTTCAAGATGAGCTCGGCCAGGAGCAGGCGGCGGCGCAGCTCCGGGATGGCGGGCGGAAGCTCGGCGGCAGCTGCCGCGAGCGGGCCCGCTTCCGAGGCGAAGGCAAGGGCCTCTTCGTCGATGTCGCCGATCGGAGTGAGGGTCGGGAGCAGAAGTGCGGTGCCCTGCGTGCTGCGGAGGAAGGCCTCGCGCAAGCTGCGCACCGCACGGCGCGTCGGCAAGAGCACGGTCATGCGGCTCAAGGCCAGCGGATCGGCAGCACATTCGCGCAAGAGCTGGGCCGCCAGCGCGTCGACGAAAGGAACCCCCGGCGGGATGCTGTAGACGCGCGGCGCCCGGCTGCTCATTCCGCGGCTCCCGGCGTCTCGCTGGCCGGCGTTTCTTGCGCGCCCGTTGCTCCGGCCAGGGCGGCCTCGGCAAGGGCAATGCCTCTCAGCGTGCCGACGTCGAAAGTGCTGCCCCCATGGATGAGGCCGTAAAGACGGCCGCCCGCGAGGGCTTGGTCCCAGAGGCGGTTGAGCGAGAAGCGCTCGACCGTGACGCCGTCGAAAAGCCGCGCGGAAAGGAGCTGAAGGCCGATGTAGAGAAAGGGTGCGTACGGCGCTGCCCCGCGGCGGCGCAAACGGCCGTCGCCGTCGAGGAAGAAATCGCCGGGCCCGTCGTAGCCGACCGCATCCGCGCGCGGGGAGAGGAGGAGAAGGGCGTCCATGCGCGCATCGTCCCAGCCCGCGGCGAGACGGAGCAACGTGTCGCTCGCGCCGTCGAGCCAGAGTGCGTCGCCGTTGATCACGTAGAACGGTCCGGGGGCGAGGTGCGGCAACGCCTTGGCGATGCCGCCTCCGGTCTCGAGCAGCACGGGCTCGTGGGAGAGGATGATGTGCGGCGTCCGGCGCGCGGCGAGGTGGTGCTCGATCAAGGGGGCCAGATGGTGGGTGTTGACCACGACGGTCGCGATCCCGGCCGCGGCGAGGCGATCGAGCGCGCGGTCGATCAGCGTGCGGCCCGCGATGGGAACGAGGGGCTTCGGGATGCGCTCGGTGAGGGGGCGCATGCGCGTGCCCAGCCCGGCCGCGAGCACCATCGCGCGCAGGGGCGCGGTCATCGCGCGCCCTCCGCTGCCGGCACCTTGCGCAGCGCCGGCGGGAGATGGCCCTCGAGCCAACGGGCGACCGGTGCCAGTGCCGGATGCACGACGGCACCCTCGATGAGGCGCCAGAGCCGCGGGATGTGGGCGAGATAGCCGGGCTTGCCGTCGCGCCGTGCCAACCGGGTGAAGACGCCGACGATGCGCAGGTTGCGCTGGGCCGCCATGACGGCGGCGGAGGTCGCGAAGGCCTCGCGCTCGAGGGAGGGGAAGGCCGCGAGGTAGCGCTCGAGGAGCATGGTCTTGAGCTCGGCGGGTACGTCGCGCCGTGCGTCCTCGAGCAGCGAGACGAGGTCGTAGCTCACGGGCCCGATCACCGCGTCCTGGAAATCGAGCAGCCCGCAGGCGGCAATCCCTTCTCTGCCTGCGAGCAGCATCAGATTGTCGGGAAAGAAATCGCGTAAAGTCAGGCTCGCCGGCACGCCGCGCGCGCGCGGCAGCACGTCCTGCCAGGCGGCGAGATAGTCGGCGCGCGCGCGCTCCGGTGCAGCATTCCCGGTCAAGGCGGGGACATACCAGTCGAGCAGGATCGCCGCCTCGCTCAGCATGCGCGCGTCGTCATAGGCGGGGAGCGCAATGTCGCGCGCGCGCGGATGGCGATGGAGGGCCACGAGCGTGTCGAGGGCGAGGCGGTAGAGGGGAACCGCGGCGCCGCCGCGGGCGAGCAGGGTCGCCATGTTGGCGTCGCCGAAATCCTCGATGAGGAGGAGGCCCGCTTCCTCGTCGGCGGCAAGGATGCGCGGGGCGGAGAGGCCGAGGGCTGTGAGATGGCGTGCCACGGCGCAGTAGGGCCGCACGTTCTCCTGCGGGGGTGGGGCATCCATGAGCAGGATAGTTGCGCCTCTGCCGTCGGTGAGGCGTTCGTAGCGGCGGAAAGAGGCGTCGCCCGCGAGCGGTCGCCGCGAGGCCGCAGCCCAGCCGTGGCGCTCGAGGAAGGCGGCGATGCGCTGCTCGCGCGCGCTCACAGCCGCAACTCCGCGAGCCGCGCTTGCCAGCCGCCATGGCCCTCGAGGCGGGCCTGACGTGCCTCCGCTTGCCCGGCAAAGGCGAGTGCCACATCGAGCCGCTCCGGCGGCAGCAGGGTGCCGAGCCGCTCGGGCCATTCGATCAGGCTCACCCCTAGGGCGAAGGCCTCCTCGATGCCGAGCTCCCAGGCATCCTCGGGCCGCGCCAGGCGATAGAGATCGAAATGGTAGAGCGTGAGAGGGCCGAGCTCGTAGAGCTGGACGAGCGTGTAGGTCGGGCTCGGCACTTCCTCCGCCCCGCCCAAGGCCGCGATGAAGGCGCGGGCGAAGCTGGTCTTGCCGACCCCGAGCGGGCCGCCGAGGGCGAACACGTCGCCCGTGCGCGCCGCGTGCGCGAGGGCCGCCGCGAGCCGCCCGGTCGCCGCGAGATCGGGAAGGGCGAGCTCGCGCACGGACGTGCCTGCTCGTACCGGCCCGCCATGTGGAACGCCGTGCCTCACGCCCCCAGCCTACCACGGCCTTCAGTCCGCGCGAGGGTGCCGGAGGCTAGGACGATTCGGCATTGATCCTCGGCTTCGTCATTCCGGATAGCAAGGCTCGCACCCCGGAATCGCTGCGCTTTTCCGGGGCTCGCCTAAGCTTCCGGAATGACGACGAACTGAATGCCGATTGAGCCTAATAGCGGTAATGGTCCGACTTGAAGGGGCCGTTCGAGCCGATGCCGAGGTAGCTCGCCTGGGCGGGGGTGAGCTTGGTGAGCTTGGCGCCGACCTTGGCCAGGTGGAGGGCCGCCACCTTCTCGTCGAGCGACTTGGGCAGCACGTAGACCTTCTTCTCGTATTTCTGCGGGTTCGTCCACAGCTCGATCTGCGCCAGCACCTGGTTGGTGAAGGAAGCGCTCATCACGAAGCTCGGGTGGCCGGTGGCGCAGCCGAGGTTCACGAGGCGCCCTTCGGCGAGCAGGATGATGCGCTTGCCGTCCGGAAACTCGACCTCGTCGACCTGGGGCTTGACGTTGTGCCACTTGTAGTTCCGCAGATTCTTGATCTGGATCTCGGAATCGAAATGACCGATGTTGCAGACGATGGCGCGGTCCTTCATGCGGCGCATGTGCTCGACGGTGATGACGTCGACGTTGCCGGTCGCCGTCACGAAGATATCCGCGCGCGGGGCGGCCTCCTCCATGGTGACCACTTCGTAGCCCTCCATCGCCGCCTGGAGCGCGCAGATGGGATCGATCTCGGAGACGATCACGCGCGCACCCGCGTGGCGCAGCGAGGAGGCCGAGCCCTTGCCCACGTCGCCGAAGCCGCACACCATCGCGATTTTGCCCGCCATCATCACGTCGGTCGCCCGGCGGATGCCGTCGACGAGCGATTCGCGGCAGCCGTAGAGATTGTCGAACTTCGACTTGGTGACGGAATCGTTGACGTTGATCGCCGCGAAGAGGAGGCGGCCCTCCTCGGCCATCTGGTAGAGGCGGTGCACGCCGGTCGTGGTCTCCTCGGTGACGCCGCGGATGGCCTTCCCAAGCTTGCCGTACCAGCCCGGCTTCGCCTTGAGCTGGCGCTTGATGGCGGCAAAGAGCGCTTCCTCCTCCTCGTTCGCGGGTTTGGCGATCACCGAGGCATCCTCTTCCGCGCGCATGCCGAGATGGACGAGGAGGGTGGCGTCGCCGCCGTCGTCGAGGATCATGTTGGGCACCAAGCCGTCGCCCCAGGCGAAGATGCGGTGGGTGAAATCCCAATATTCCGCGAGGCTCTCGCCCTTGTAGGCGAAGACGGGGGTGCCGGAAGCCGCGATCGCCGCCGCCGCGTGGTCCTGGGTCGAGAAGATGTTGCACGACGCCCAGCGCACATCCGCACCCAGCGCCTTGAGCGTCTCGATGAGGACTGCGGTCTGGATCGTCATGTGGAGCGAGCCCGCGATGCGCGCCCCCTTGAGCGGCTGCTGCTTGCCGTATTCGGCGCGCAGCGCCATGAGGCCCGGCATCTCGGTCTCCGCGATGGCGATCTCGCGCCGCCCCCAGCCGGCGAGCGAGATGTCGGCGACCCGGTAGTCCGGCTGAGCGACGGCGGCTTGGGCGGTCATGGCGCTTTCCTCGGCGAGGGACAAAGGGTGCGGCGCCGGCAGAAACCGGGCCGCGACGCCGCGTCTATAGCAGCGCCCCCGGCCGCGGGCAAGAGAAATATAAAGAGATGTTTATGTCGTTATGTTCGGTCTCGGTGGCCGCCGGACTAGGCCGTTGCCGTCGCCGTGGCGGCGCGTGCCACGGCCTCGCGCTTGGCCTTGGCGGTGGCCGCCCGGGCGGCGTCCGTCGCCTGGTAGAGCTCGAGCACGTCGAGCTCGCCCGCGCTCGCCGGCGTCAGCGCGGTGTCCATGTAGTCGCGCGCCTTGGGGTCGCGTTTGATCGAGAGGCGGACGCGATGGAGGCGCCAGACGAGCCGCGCGATCTTGCCGTATTTGACCACGAGGTCGGCGAGATATCTCGGATAGAAGCTGAAGGCGCTCTCGATGGGGAGGCCCGGGCGACGGTCCTTGCGCACCTTGATGCGCACGAGCCCGCCTTCCAGGGGATGCACGCCCTCGATCTCGAGGCAGCAGGAAAACCACAGGAGGAGGAAGAGGATCTTGCCCGGGCTCATGCCCTTGGCGACGGCGCGCCGCATCACCGTCTCCATGTGCTCGGGCGTGTAGTAGGTCTTCCAGGCAAGACGGTAGGCCCGCTCCCACTCCTCCTTCGACATCTTGGGATGGGTGGTGCAGACGTGCTCGAGGTCGTACTTGTTCATGTCGGGATCGAGCGGCGCGCCGGCGAGCCAGAGGCGCTTGTGGTCCTCCGAGCCGGGCAGCGGGGTCAAATAGAAGAATTCCAGGAGATCGACCGGCAGCTCGCGCTGAATGATCTTGATGTCGCGCACGATCGTCTCCGGCGTATCGCTGGGGAAGCCCGTGATGAAGCCGGCGTAGATGTAGCAGCCGACCCGCTTCCACTCGAGCATCATCGTGCGGTACTCGTCGATGTGGTTCTGCCGCTTCTTGGCGGCGAGCAGGTTCTCCGGATTGATGTTCTCCAGCCCGATGAAGACTCTGAGGACGCCGGCGCGGGCGGCCTTTTCGATGAAGTTCGGCAGCTTGTGGCAGAGCGTGTCGACCTGGATGACGAAGCGCATGAAGACGCCTTCGCGCTCGCGCATCTCGATCAGCCGGTCGAAAATCGCCTCCCAATTGCGGTTGCGCGCGAAATTGTCGTCGGTGATGAAGAAGTGATCGACGCCCTGGGCAAGGTTGCTGCGGATGATCGCCTCGACGTCGTCGGCCGAGCGATAGCGCGACTTGCGGCCCTGTACGTTGATGATGGTGCAGAAGGAGCATTGGAAGGGGCAGCCGCGCCCGGCATCGAAGCTCGCGGTCCGGCCGATGCTGCGTCCGATGCGCGCGGCCGGAAGGATGGGAAGTACCG
>DATJAC010000004.1:0-13649 GCA_035516655.1 Alphaproteobacteria bacterium
CTCCTGGTCGGTCAGGCTCTGGACGGTCTTGCTGTCGAGCACGGCCGCCGCGGTGTCGAGGTTGCCGCTCTTCACCAGGTCCTGCACTTGCGCGGCGCGCGCCTCGGCCTCGGCTTGGTGGGTGCGGGCGAGCACCAGCTCCTCGTTGAGGCGCCCGAGCTGGGACTGGTAGACCGACGCCCCGCCGGTATCGATGATGCCCGACTGCCTGCGGTAGTCCTCGAGCTTCTGCTCGGACTCGATGACCCGCTCATGCAGCTCCTCGACGTGCTGCTTGAGCCAGTCGGACGCGCGCGAGGTCGTCTCGCCCTTGGCGGCAAGCTGATCGAGGATATAGAGCTCGGCCGTGGTGTTGGCGGCAAGCGCTGCCATGCGCGAATCGGCGGAGACGAACTGCAGGGAGAGCACCCGGCTGCGGTCGGACGCCGTCACGGTGAGGGAGTGCAGATATTTGTCGATCACCGCCTGAACGAGCGCCCTCTTCTTCTCCTCCGGAGCG
Source organism: Alphaproteobacteria bacterium (assembly GCA_035516655.1). Classification (GTDB taxonomy): domain Bacteria; phylum Pseudomonadota; class Alphaproteobacteria; order JACZXZ01; family JACZXZ01; genus DASPPM01. Next base: position 500 of record DATJAC010000004.1, read on the forward strand.
ACGTTGCTTGCCTCGGGGGCCGAGCCGGAGCTGCCGAAGATCATCTCCATGACGGGGCCGAAGATGGCGTTCAAGAGCCCCTTCTTCTTGGGCAGAAGCTCGGGGTTGTAGAGCGGATTGTTGACGAGGTTGAGGCGGTCGACGGCCTTGGCCGCAAGCTCGCGCGAGGTCAGGATCGCCGCCTCGGTTTCGTTGGTGAGCACGTCGGGGCTGAGGCCTTGGACGACCGCCTGAATCGGCGCGATGTTCTGGCGGTTGCTCTCGACCACGAGGGTGACGTCGGCGCGGTAGAGCGGGGTCAATTGGGAGACGACCAGGGCGGCCAAGCTGGTGATGACGAACATCACGCCGAGGATCAGCACCTTGCGGCGCTTGAGGATGGAGAGCACGCGCCTGAGATCGAGCGCACTTTCCTCGGGCGCGCTGAAGCCGAATCCGCTTTCAGGGCCGGGATCCTCGCCGCTGGGCACAGGAAGACGGGTAATCGTCGTCATCGCATTCCCTGTCTCAAGGCCGCGCCTCGGGTCATCGCCGGCTGCGCGCCGCGGCGGTGCGCGCATCCCTCCCTCCGGCCCGGGCAGCGCCCGAGGGGGCGGGCTCTAACCCTCTGTCGATGCAGCCGCGCGGCGTTCCATATTGCAACGCAGCATGCGGCACCTCGGCCGGCGGCGCAGGCCTCGCCTGCTGCTGCGGGCCTCGCGCACTCCTCGGCCGGACTCCATACAATCGCCGTGCCAAAGAGGACCTTCCAGAGCCTCGGCCGAAGCGAAAGAATATGCCAAATGGGGAAAAATTAGAACAGCCGTTTCTCGACCTGAACGGTGTCGCCGGGCTGCAATTGGTAGTCCTCCGTGGCCTCGGTGGCGTCCTTGTCGGTCTGACCGGAGTGGAAGACCTCGACCGTGCCGGTGCGGGCCCGCTTGGTATAGCCGCCTGCGGTGGCGACCCCTTGGCGGACCGTGATGCCGGGACTGTAGGGATAGCTGCCGGGCTTGGCGACCTCGCCCAGGATGTAGAACGGCCGGAAGCTCGCGACCTGCACCGTGACCCGCGGGTTGACGAGGAAGGCCTTGAGCGCCTCGGTCAAGGCGTCCTGCACCTGGGGTGCCGTCTGGCCCGCAGCCGAGAGCTGACCGACGAGGGGCAGCATCAAGTTGCCGTCGCTGTCGATGGCGAACTTGCCCGAGAGGTCCTTCTGACCGAAGACGGCAATGGAGATCTCGTCGTTCGCCTGCAGCTTATATTCAACCGCCGTCTTCTGCGCGCTGTCGTCGGGGGCAGCACTCTGGCTGCTGGCGCGCCCGCCGCAGCCGCCCGCGAGGAGGGCGAGTGCGAGGGCGCCGACGAGAAGGGCCGCGTGGGTGAAGGCAACGAGCGGTGTGCGCCTGGTCATGGACACGCCTGGATATGGCCGCTGGGACCCGCGATCAATATTGCCCGTTTATCCGGAAAAAGATCTGGTTGTCGGCATATTTGCGCGTGGCGAGCGACGAGGTCCGAAAGGCGTAGACATATTGCACCTCGAGGGAAAGATATTGATTCACATAATAGGTACCGCCCACGCTCGCTGAAAGGGTGTTCTCATTGAGCGACGTCCCGGGGTACTGGTCGTAGTGGTCGTTGCCGAAGATATAGGTCACGAGATGGTCGGTGGTTTCCCAATCCAGGCGCAATAAGCCGGCCGTGGTCTCGTCCACGGTCGTGTCGATGACGAAATCAAAGGGCAGCACGTCCGTCCGGGTCCGGCTGATCGAGCCGGTCAGCGTCATGTCCGAGGTGAAGTTCCACAAGCCCGTGCCCTGCACCGACCAGCCGCCGAAGTGCCCGGGGATCGCCTCGGTGCCGAGGAATTGGTCCTTGGCGAAGAAGTCTTCCCAGAAGTAGCCGGCGCTGAACTCGAGATTGGCATTCTGCAGCGCGTCGTAGCTGATCCCGAGGAGGCCCTGATAGGTCTGCGAGTCGTGATTGAGACCGTCGCGGTCCCGGCGCTTGATGAATTGATGGATTTCATAGCTCGGCTCGACAAAGGCCGTGATGCCGTTGTCGAACTGGTAGCCCTCGCGGGTATTCGCGTAGAGCTCGCGGTCGCTGCGGTCGCTGTTCGAAATGCCGCAATTGGGCAGCCAATCGAAATAGCGCCCTTCGATCTTGAACGACCCGATCCAGGGTGCCGAGCTGAACTGCGGCTGGAGCGCGACGGTGGTGAGATCGTACTGGTTCGGCCCGCACGCCGTGCCGGGATCGTTGACCGTACCGCGCAACTCGTGGATGCGCGCCTCGCGGGCGGTCAGCGTGATGTTGCTTTCGTCCGTGATGTCGTGCTTGGCGCTCGCCACGGCGTTGAAGTCGATGTAGTTGTTGGCGTGGAATTCCTTGTACCAGGTCGCCTCCGCGGTGGCGTTCGCCTGGATGGTGGTGTCGCCCACTTCGCCGGCGAGGCCCAGGCTCGGGCGCAGGCGCCGCACGAAGTCGCTTTGCGCTTTCGGCGTCAGGAAGACGTTGGTGTCGTACAGGCCCTCGCCTTGCAGGGCGCTGTGGAGGATGAAATTGCCGACCTCGACGCCGAGGGTCTGGAAGTCGGTGCGCTGCCGTCCCGTCACCGACTCGACCTCGGCACTCGGGAAATCAGGGTTCTGGCCCCAGGCGGCAGCCGACACGAACAGCGATATCAGTGCGCCTGAGATGAACCCAAGCCGCCCGAGCAATGGCCTGCGCCTCACGATCCCTCCTGATTGATCGCGCACCTTCCCTTTCGCTCGATTATGCCCTTTGGGAACCGGGGCCGCAATGAGGTTTGGACGGGACTCAAGGTGCTGGCGGCAGAATTCCGGGCCTTGTGTCGGTCCCACAACACCTTGTGATGATAATCCGGGGCCTTTGGGCCGACGGCCGGGCTCCCGCCGCCGCGCCCGCGCGTCAGAACGGCGCGCCTGCACGAAAAGCGCGGGCCGGGGGCTGGTTTCCAGCCCCCGGCCCGCGGCCGTCGAGGAAGAGGTCGTGCGAGCCTAGCCGTGCGTTACGACGGGCTCGCCGGCGGGACGCCGTTCTGGTAGGAGGGCGGCGTCGTGGTGCCCTGCGGGTCGAGGATCGCCCCGGTCGTGTTCGGGCCGTTGCCGCCGGCCTGCGGGTTGAAGAGGCTGGTCGCGTCGCCCATGATGGCGTTCTGCACATCGAGGGGATTGAACACGCCCTGCAGCCCGGAGGGGTGGATCGTCGATTCGGCGATGATCCCGACAATGAAGGTCTTCAGATCCGGATGGTCGCTCGGCGGCGTGAATTCCACGCTGAGCCGATTGTCGCCGACATGCGTGTTCACCACCAGAACTCCGTTGCCGCCGCCCGAGCCGCCGGATTGGTGCGTGGTGACCCCACCCTGGTTGTTGGTGCCGGGCAGCGCATCGGTGCCGGGGGCGGCACCCGGGAGCTTCTCCGCAGGCTGAGCTGCCGGCGGCGTGGAAAGCGTGCCGCTGCCCGTCCATTTGCTCGGATCGCTGAGGGCCACCTGCTGGGCCACCGAATTGACGACGACGGTGCCGCCGAAGGGGGCCGAGTCGGTATCAGGCTGGCCCGAGTTGGCGGTCATCAGAATGACGCGGTAATCCCCGCTCGGCACGTCGAACTGGACGCTGCGCACGCCGGAGATGCCGCTGTTCGTCATCGGATTGCCGTTCGCGAGGGCGATGACGCGCATGTCCGTGCCCTTGATGCGCGGATCCTGCGGCGTAATGAGCTCGAACCCGGACGGCAATGCCGTATCGGCGGAGCCGAACCTGACGCCCTTGTCGTTGGGGCCGGGGATATACTCCTTGCTGACGGCCACGTTCTGGATCTGGCCGCCCGCGACTTCCTTCACGATGTTGCCTGCGAGCTCCGCGACGTGCTGGGAAATGTCCAGGAACTTGTCCTGGGCGGCGGGATTGTTGAAGAGATCGCGCACCAGCGCCCGCGCCCGGTCGGTAATGCCCTGGGCATCGGCGTTGTCGGCGGTAAGAAACTCCCGCACCTTCGCGTCGCCGGCGGAATTCTCGTCGATTGCGGCCTGCTCCACCTCGGGCGGAATCTGCACCGTCGGGATCTCAGCCAAAGTCGGCGCCGGGGGCGGAATCGGGGCCACGATCGGCTTCGGAATGGTATCGCCGGACGGGATGTCGGTCGGCTTGGCGGAGGGGCCGATGTGCGGCCGTGCCGGCGCGGCCGTCGCGGTCTCGCCTGCGGTCGCCGCGGGTGCGGCTGCAGCGGGCGTGCCCGAGGCGGGGATGTCGCTCGCGGTGACAGGGGTGACGCCAGCAGGCGAGCCGGCAGGCGCATTGGCATCTTGCGCCGCCAAGGGCCCGGCGAATGCGAGGGAGAGCCCGAGCAACCCGCCCAGGACCCATGCCCCCTTTGCGCGATTGCGCCGCATGAGGTTGTCGACCATCGTAACGCCCTCCTTGGCAAAACTTATCTCGCGCAGCACTTGTTATTATCGCTGCCGCGATAGGTGACAAGAAACGCAAATCCCGTGCCCATCGGCAGCTCGCGCCCGCAAGCCGATCACGGACCCCGGGCGTCGAGGAGTTCTCTGCACCATGCATGCCGTTCCCGGGGCCGTGCCGCCGACTCGGCGCGGGTGCTCATCGCGGGACCCTGTCGTTGGCCGTGGCGTGGGCTTTTAGAGCGAGACCCCACAATATATTGCGATTGACCCGGCAAAAAACTCTATATTTTGTGGAGAATCACCCTTTAGGGCCGTCTGGCCGGTCCCCGGCTGGCGCCCGCCAAGCCACGGCCCAAGCGCCTCGGCCAGGCCGGGCCGGCCCTTGGCGCCATGGCATTCGCCATTCTGCAAATGCAATCTGCAAAAAAATCGCAATCTGCAGGCCGGGCGATAGCATCGCTCAAGCGCGGCAACCGCCCTATTCCCGCGGCGCATATTTGCCGAGGATGCGCTGGAGCGTGCGGCGGTGCATGTTGAGTCGGCGTGCCGTCTCCGAGACGTTGCGCCCGCATTGCTCGAAGACGCGCTGGATATGCTCCCAGCGCACCCGGTCCGCGGTCATGGGATGCTCCGGCGGTGGGGGCAGGGGGCGGCAATGGGCCATGAGGGCCGCCTCGATCTGATCGGCATCCGCCGGCTTCGGCAAGTAGTCGATCGCACCCGACTTGACCGCCGCGACCGCCGTCGCGATGTTGCCGTAGCCCGTCAGGACCACGATGCGCACGTCGGCGCGCGCCTCGCGCAGGGCCTTGACGACGTCAAGCCCGCTGCCTTCGCCCAAGCGCAGATCGACGACGGCAAAGGCGGGCAGTGCCGCCCGTGCCGCTGCGATGCCGCTCTCCACGCTGTCGGCCGATGTCACCTGATAGCCGCGGCGCTCCATGGCGCGCGCGAGGCGCGTGCGGAAGGGCTCGTCGTCGTCGACGATGAGCACGCGTCCCTTGTCCTCGGCGGGCAGTGCCGCCGGAAGGCCGCCCGAGCGCACCGCGGTCATCGCCTGTCCTCCTCTCAGCCGCGCTCGAACGCCGCGCGCTGCCAATGCACCGTGACCTTGGCCCCGCCCTCCGGGCGGTTGGCGAAGCTGAGCGTGGCGCCGATGCGCTCCAGCAGGTTCTGCGCGATGAAAATCCCGAGCCCCATATGGAGGCCGCGCTGCTGCCGGCTCGAGATATAGGGCTCGCCGATGCGCTCGAAAAGATGGGGCGGGATGCCCGGGCCGTCATCCATGACCTCGACCGTGACGTCCGAGAGGTTCCAACGTTGGCGCACGACCACCTCGTGGCGCGCGAACTGGATGGCGTTCTGGATCAGATTGCCGAGCCCATGAAGGATCTCGGGGCCGCCCGTGGCGAAGGGCTCGGGCGAATCCTCGGGCGCTTCCTCGGAGGGGGCCGCATCCAGGATGAGCTTGACGGCGGGATTGCGGTGCGGCTCGGCCGCCGCTTCGACCAGGGCCGAAAGCGGCAGGCGGGTGAACGGCAGGCGCTTCTCCGCCCCCGGTGCCCGGCCGAGCTCGGCCAGGATGTCGCGGCAGCGGGCACTCTGGCTCATGAGCAGCTCGACATCCTCGCGCAACAGACTGTCTTCCGGCAGCTCGCGGGCGAGCTCCTTGCTGGTGAGCGCAATCGTGGCGAGCGGGCTGCCGAGCTCGTGGGCCGCCGCCGCGGCAAGGGCACCCAAGGAGGCCAGGCGCTGCTCGCGCGCAAGGGCGAGCTGGATCGCGGCGAGCGCTTGCGACATGCGCCGCGCTTCCTCCGAGACGCTGCCGACATAGGCGGCGATGAAGAGCGTGCTGAAGACGAGGGCCAACCAGATCCCGAGCGCGTAGACCGGGGGCGGATCGAAGGAGCCGCGAGCCCAGGGGAGCGGCAGGTGCGCTACCGCGAGCAGCGAGATCAAGGCGCCGGCAAGCAGGCCGAGGGCGATCGTGCTCGCGCGCGAGAGCACGGTCGAGGACACGATGACGGGGGCGAGGATGAGAACGGCGAAGGGATTGATCAGCCCGCCCGTGAGGTAGAGCAGCACCGAGAGCTGCACCATGTCGTAGGCGAGATAGAGGGTCGCCTCCTTGTCGCTGAGCTGGCTGCGCAAGGCGCGCCGCCGCCCCACCACGAAATTGAGGGCCGCGGAAGCGGCGACGACCGCCAACGCCGGCACGATGGGCACGCGATGGCCCATGCCGAAATGTACCACGGCGATGGTCGCCGCCTGACCGGCGACCGCGATCCAGCGGATCAGGACCAGCGTGCGCTGCTTGACCCGGCCGCGACCGCCGTCGCTGCGAAAACCCGCATGCTCCATGCCGTGCGCCGCGACCATCGTGCTTCCTCCGAGAGAGCCACATGGCAGACAAACGAGTTTAGCGCCGGTGCCGGCGCCGGCCAACGTAGCGGCAGCGGCAAAGGAGCCGAGCCGCCGCCCGCTCCGGCGTTCGTACTCGGGCCTTGGCAGGGTGCCGTGCGCGGACCATATTGCGCGAATGCCCGCACCCGGCATTCCTCAAGCGGTCGTTCGCGTCGAGCACCTGACCAAGCGCTTCGGCACGGTCATGGCGCTCGATCATGTGAGCTTCACCCTGGCCCCGGGTACGACCGTCGCCCTCCTTGGCGGCAACGGTGCCGGCAAGACCACGACGATCTCCATCCTCCTCGGCCTCCTCTTGCCCACTGCCGGCACGGTCGAGGTGCTGGGCGAGGACATGCTGCGCCGGCGCCATCGCGTGCTCCACCGCATCAACTTCTCCTCGCCCTACGTCGAGATGCCGAAGCGCCTGACCCCGCTCGAGAACCTCACGGTCTACGGCTATCTCTACGGTGTTCCGCATGTGCGCCGACGGGTCGAGGAGATCGCCGCGGAGCTCATGCTCACCCCCTTCCTCAAGCGCGCCACCGGAACGCTCTCCGCGGGTCAGCGCAGCCGCGTGGCCCTCGCGAAGGCGCTTCTGAACGAGCCCGAGCTCCTGCTCCTCGACGAGCTCACGGCCTCGCTCGACCCCGACACCGCGGACTGGGTGAGGAGCTTCCTCGAACGCTATCGCGCGCGCACGGGGGCGACCGTGCTGCTCGCCTCCCACAACATGTCGGAAGTCGAGCGGCTCTGCAGCGACGTGCTGATGATGAAGGCGGGGCGCATCGTCGACCGCGGCTCGCCCGCGGACCTCATCGCGCGCTACGGGCGGCGGAACCTCGAGGAGGTTTTCCTCGACATCGCGCGCGGAGCGCGCGAGGAAGCAGCACAGTGAGCGCCGCGCGCGCGCGGCCGGCTCCCGCCTTCTTCTCGGCCGGGCGGGTGGGGGCGATGGTGCTGCGCTACCTCTACCTCCTGCGCGGCTCCTGGCCGCGGATCGCCGAGCTCATCTATTGGCCGACCATGCAGGTCATCCTCTGGGGTTTCATCACGCAATTCTTCATGACCCACAGCTCGTGGCTGGCGCAGGCGGGCGGGGTGCTGATCGCGGGCGTCTTGCTGTGGGACGTGCTCTTCCGCAGCCAGCTCGGCGTCGCGGTGTCGTTTCTCGAGGAGGTGTGGGCGCGCAACGTCGGCCAGCTTTTCGTAACACCCTTGCAGCCTTATGAGCTCATGCTCTCGCTCGCCACCATGAGTCTCGTGCGCACCCTCATCGGCACCGTGCCGGCGGCCCTGCTCGCGATTCCGCTCTATTCCTTTTCGATCTTCACCTTGGGACTGCCGCTCGTCGTCTTCTTCGCCGTCCTGATGATCTTCGGCTGGGCCATGGGCCTCGCCGTCTCGGGCTGCATCCTGCGCTACGGCCTCGGCGCCGAGAGCCTCGCGTGGCTCGCGATCTTCGCACTCGCACCCTTGAGCGGCATCTATTATCCGATCGCGACCCTGCCGCATTGGCTGCAGCCGGTCGCCTGGGCCCTGCCGATGGCGTACGTCTTCGAGGGCATGCGCGCCGTCATGTTCGATCACGTCTTCCGCAGCGACCTGCTCGCCGAGGCGCTGGTCCTCGACGCCGTCTACCTCGTCCTCGGCGCGGCGGCGTTTCTCGGCTTCTTCCGCGTGGCCCGCCAACGCGGCCTGCTCTTGCAGATGGGCGAGTGAGGCAGCACCCGCGCGCGGAAGAGGTGCCTGCGAGGCGAACGTCCCCGGGGAAAGCGAGGGGAAAGCGAGATGACGCAGTTCGACTGGCGGCACTTCGATTGGCCGAGCCTCGCCCGCGGCTGGGTCCGCGATCTTGCCCGCGCCGCCATCCTCTTCACCCGTCTGCCCGTGCGCCATGACGGCGAGATCGCAGCACGCGAGGCGGCCGAGGCACTGCGTGCCGCCCCGCTCATCGGCCTTGGCGTCGGGCTCGCGGGTGCCATCGTCTATGGCATTGCGAGCCTCCTCGGCCTGGCTCACTTGCTCGCGGCCCTCCTGGCGCTTGGCGTCATGATTGCCGCCACCGGCGCCTTCCACGAGGACGGCCTCGCCGATTTCGCCGACGCGCTCGGCGGCGCCGATGTCGCGGACCGACTCGCGATCATGCGCGATAGCCGCCTCGGCAGCTACGGCGTGCTGGCGCTTCTCTTCAGCCTCGGGCTGCGTGCCGGAGCCATTGCTCAAATCGCCGAGCCTGCGGCCGCCGCGGCAGCCCTCCTCGCGGCGGCGGCACTCTCGCGCGGGCTCATCCCGCTCCTCGCCTGTCTCCTCCCGCCCGCGCGCCGCGACGGCCTGGGTGCGATGATCGCAAGCCCGAGCCAGGAGACAACCGCCGCAGCAGCCGCCTTGGGTGCCGTCGCAGCGCTCGTCCTGCTCGGCCCCGCTGCAGGCGTCTTGGCGCTCGCCATTGCCCTCGCCGCCTTAGGCGGCATCGGCGCGCTTGCCCGCTCCCGCCTCGGCGGCTATACGGGCGACGTGCTGGGGGCGGCCCAGCAGGCGGCCGAGGCGGGGATACTCCTTGCCGCCGCGATCTGCGCTTGAACCATCCGGCGAGTGCACGCATGGCCCGGACGACGCGATGGTGGTGGATCCGGCATGCGCCGGTGACGAGCGACGGCGGACGGATCTACGGTCAGAGCGACATCGATTGCGATGTCTCCGACCGTGCCGCGTTCGCGGCCCTCGCCGCCAGCCTGCCCCGGCATGCGGTGTGGGTAGTCAGCAACCTCAAGCGCACCCAGATGACCGCGCGCGCGATCCGCGAGGCGGGGCTGGCGGCCCCCGATCCCATCGTCGAGCCGGACCTTGCCGAGCAGCATTTCGGCGCGTGGCAGGGCCGCATACGCGCCGAGGTCCATGCCGAGCGGCACGACTGGCGCGGGTTTTGGCTGGCACCGGCGCGCACCGCACCTCCGGGCGGAGAAAGCTTCGTCGACCTGATGCGGCGCACCGAGGGTGCGATCCTGCGCCTCAACGAGCGGTACCTGGGGCGCGACATCGTGGCGGTTGCGCACGGGGGCACCATCCGTGCGGCACTCGCGCTTGCCTTGCGACTCGATCCCGAGGTGGCGCTCGCCTTCTCGAGCGACAATCTCGCCTTGACCCGCCTCGACCACATCGCCGAGCAGGGCGGCGAGGCCTGGCGCGTGGGTGGGGTGAACCTGCCGCCGCGCTGAGGGTGTGCGGGCCGCCTTGCCGCACCGTGCGAACGCCGCCATCTCGACGTGTGACGAAACACCCCGAGCGATGCTATCCTCGGCCCGCACCTCTATCGTTGTCCCGCCTCACCCCAAGACCGGGAAGGTGCTGCCGGCAACAGGGAGTCTCGAATGGCCAACGCCGCCCGCCTCGTCATCCTCGTCCTCACTGCGGCGATAGCGCTTGCAGCCGGCCGGCCGGCAAGCGCCGATTCCGACGCGGAGGCCCTGCTCGACAAAGCACGCTTGAGCTTTCTCGATTTGTACAACGACCCGAACTATACCCAGCTCAAGCGCCACATGAAGCTCGCCAAGGGGGTCCTCATCATCCCGAACCAGCTCAAGGGGGCCTTCATCCTGGGTGCCCAAGGCGGGAGCGGGGTGCTCCTGGCGAAGGACGCGAACGGGGCCTGGGGCTATCCCGCCTTCTATACGATCGGTGCCGGCAGCCTCGGCTTCCAGATCGGCTTCCAGAACTCCGAGGCGGTGCTCGTGATCCTGACCGACCGCGGCCTCGATGCCATCATCAACAACCAGGTCAAGCTCGGCGTCGATCTGAGCGTGGCCCTCGGCCCCGTGGGGCAGGGACTGTCGGGGGCGACGACCACGGCGGCGGGGGCCGACATCGTCGCCTTCGCGAAGACCGAGGGTCTCTTCGTCGGCGGCTCGCTCGAGGGCTCGCTCGTGGTCAAGCGCGACGATTGGAACTCGGAGTTCTACGGCCAGGGCCTCAGCCCGCGCGACATCGTGCTCGGCAACAAATACGCGAACCCCAAGGCGGACGCGCTGCGCCAGGTGCTGCAGGCCGCCCAGTGAACGGCCCTCAGGCGCTCAGGCGCCACAGCTGAAAACCAGGCGAATTTTGCCGTCATGGGTGCCAAAGCGGATGCGACGACCGCGCCATGAGCGCGCCGCGCATATTCCCCTTTAATTGCTCGCACCCGCGGCGCGCAGCGCCGCGGCCGCTCGCGGCTGTCTCGCATTCTCCGCGTAGGAGAGTGCCGTGGCTCCGGTGAAGTCCGTCGCCGTCACGTCGGCCTTGGCTTGAATGAGCGCCTTGACCGCGTCGACCTTGCCGCTGCGCGCCGCCTTCATGAGGGCCGTGACACCTTGGCCGGTGATGGCATTCACATCGGCGTGTGCTGCGATGAGGGCCTCGAGGCAGGGCATGTTGCCCAACTCGGCCGCATACATGAGGGCCGTGTTGCCGGGGCGGTCCTTGATGTCCGTGCGCGCATGCCACTTCAAGAGCAGCGTCGCGATATCGCAATGGCCATACTGGATCGCGACGGTGAGTGCGGGGGCTCCGTTCTCGCCGATCATATTGGGGCTGTCGCCGAGGTTGAGGCGATCCTCGGCCGCGGCGTAGTTCCCCGCCTTGGCCATGCCGACGACGCCGCTCGCATTGAAGGGATCGATGACCTGGGCACTTGCTGCCGCGGCGACGAACGAGAGGAGGACAGAAGCCATGACGAACTTTGCCGGTCGCCTCATTGCCAGCTCCTCTCCAGCCTTGCGCGGCCCCCGTCTCCCGCTTGGGCGCGATCTTAGCGCATCCCGGCTCGGCTTCCGACTCCATCGTCGGGGAGCAAGTGCGGCAAGCGCTCCGCGAGGTTGCGGCACCGTGCCGGGCTTTTTCGGCGCGGCACGGAACCAGTGGCGAAAGCGGGCATTTCGACATATATGCGGGGCATGAACCACCGCCCGAAACGGGTGCCGGCAACGCCTGGCGGGAAGGGCCGGATGCCCGCCGGGCCAAGGCTGCTCGCGGGGGCTCTGGCACTGACGCTCTCCGCCTGCGCGCCGAGTGCGAGCGGGGTGTGGAGCAAGGAGGGCGTGGCACCGGCGCAAGTCAAGCGCGACCAGAGGGCCTGCGTCGCCCAAGCCGGGGATTACGGCTTCCTCGTGCCCTCGCCGGCGCAAGGCGGGGGGAGCACGGCGGCGACGCGGCAGGAGGGCGACATCTACCGCGCCTGCATGGCGCGAAAGGGCTACAGCGAATATGCGCCGGGCTCCCTACCCCAGACGAAGCCGGAGGAGAGCCAATGATGCGGGCGTGCGTAGCGTGAGCTCAAGGACCGGCAATCCCGCATGATCGATTCCCGACGCCGCGCGCGCATCATTCTCGTCGTTGCCCTCGTGCTCGGGTCCGTGGCACTCGGCATGACGCTCAGGCTTTTTCTCCTCGACCGGCCAGGCACACCCGCCGCGAGCGGCGGTGCCGCGGCGCCCACCGGCGGACCCTTCACGCTCGTCGATCAGGACGGCAGGACCCGAACGGATGCCGAATTCCGCGGTTCCCTGATGCTCGTTTATTTCGGCTACAGCTCCTGCCCCGACATCTGCCCGGCCGAGCTCACGACCATCGGCGCCACGCTCGATCGGCTGGGCGACGAGGCGCGGGGCTTGCAGCCGATCTTCATCACGATCGACCCGGAGCGCGATACCGCCGCCCGGTTGAAGTCGTATATCGCGCATTTCACCTCCCGCCTGCTCGGCTTGACCGGCACGCCCGCGCAGATCGCCGTCGTCGCCAAGAGCTACCGCGTCTATTACGCCAAGGTGCCGATCGAGGGCGGGGGGAAGACCGCCTATCTCATGGATTATTCCGGTCTCGTCTATCTCATCGGCCGCGACGGCCGCTATCTCACCCACTTCACGCCGCAGACCACGGCCGAGCAGATGGCCCGGACGATCGGCAAGTATTTCTGAACCGCCAAGTTTCGCATTGGAACGCAGGTGCCGAGCCTGTAGAAAGGCAGCGCGCGGCGAAGCGGCGCAGGGGGAGCGCAGGCGCGGAGAGGGGATGCTCTATCGGCTTTACGAACTGCAGCGCGCGGCGTTGGCACCAATGGCGCTTGCGGCGGAGACGACGCGGCTCGCCGCGGATATTCTCTTCGCCCCCTCCGGCGGACACCATTTCGGCCGTGCCGCCGCGGCCGCGTGCGAGATCTTCGCGCGCAGCACGCGACGACACCGCAACGTCGCCTTCGACATCGCGAGCGTAGTGATCGACCGCACTTCGGTTGCGGTCGAGGAGAACGTCGCGGCCGAGCTTCCCTTCTGCACCTTGCGCCATTTCGCGCGCCGG
>DATJAC010000005.1:0-5914 GCA_035516655.1 Alphaproteobacteria bacterium
CGCCACATCCTCGGGCTCTTCCAGGCCGTGCCGGGTGCTAAGGCATGGCGGCGGACGCTCAGCGAGGAGGGGCGGCACCCCGGTGCTGACAGCCGCGTGATCGTCGCCGCGGCGGCACGGGTGGCGGAAGAGGCGCCCGCAAGGCAGGCACTCCCGCCGAGGAATCAAGCGGCCGCGCCCGATCTCTCGAGCGCGGCCCTCGCCTGAGCCTGTTTCCGCAAACGGGTCCTCAGGCTACCCCTTGAAATAGTCCTCGTCGTCGAGATCGTCGTCGTCGGTGAGCAATCGATTGACGGAGACGTGACGGATCGAGGCAGCGAGTGCGGCATTCGTCGAGCGCGTGGCGTCGGTGACGCCGCTGATTTCGTCCCGGACCGCCTCGATGGCGGCACCGATGAGGGTCGCGACCAACGACATCTTGGCGTAGCAAGCCTCGATGTAGAGGTATTCGAGACTCTTGAGGAGCGCAACCCGCTGCGTCTCCCGATCCGCCGGATACCCACCTTCGCCGTTCGAGACCCGCGGCGCGTGATAATTCGTCATGAGATGTGCCCTCGCCCGTCTGCTTGTGCCCGCACGCCGAGCCCAGAAACGCATCACCGGATCATTCCGGTTTTGCCCTCGCGTCTTTCACCGCCTCGAACCCCCCATCCCGAAGCGCTCGCCGTCAGCGCGGCACGGCCGGCCGGCGGCAACGCGCGGCGCGCTCTTCCCTCTCACCCGCTTGCCGGATGAACACATCGCTGGCGGTCGGCATGGTCTCGTACCCTGTTCCCAGTGCCCCCTTGGGAAAAACGCCGTGTGCTGGCGTCCTTCGGGTCTCCTTACGGCTGCTTCTTCAGGACGTTACGTCTACTTGGCGACATGACGCATGCAATCCTGGCGTGTGTTTTTCCTCGCCTTTAGCTACAGACCGCCCGCCTGGCCGGATGCCGCGGCCGGGCAATCTCTACGCCTTATGGGAAAGGGCGGATGGCCTGGCGCCAAGCCTATCAGCTTGCGTCAATCTTGCCGGTTTCTGGGCATGATAAAGACTGCGAGTTTCGCCTATTTTTGTGAAAGTTTAGACCGATTTTGCGGCGATTCCGGGCCTTGCGAAATAGGACGGGATGTGCTTTGCCGGCCTCATCCGGCCGCCCGCCGGCCGGCAGTTTCGAGCCATTCCGCGCGCACCGACGGATCGCGCTCTTGCGCCAAATGCGCATCGCGAAGGGCGGCAAAACTGCTCGGCTCGAGCAGGCGCTCGAGCGCCCACACCGCCATGGCGCGCACCAGCGCCGAGCGCTCGTCGAGGAGCGGCTCCACGCTCTCCCGCTGGGCCGGATCGCCGCTGTTGCCAAGTGCTATCAGCACGTTGCGCAGGAAGCGCTCGCGCCCGATCCGCTTGACGGGCGATCCCGCGAAGATGCGACGGAAGCCCGCGTCGTCGAGGCGCACCAGATCGGCGAGCCTGGGGGCGGTCAGGAAGATGTGCGGAAGGAAGGCGTGCTCGCGCGCCCGGCGCGCGAACTTGTTCCACGGGCAGACCGCAAGGCAGTCGTCGCAGCCGTAGATGCGATTGCCGATGGCAACGCGGAATTCGCGCGCGATATGTCCCTTGTGCTCGATGGTGAGGTAGGAGATGCAGCGCCGCGCGTCGAGCCGATAGGGCTCGGGGAAGGCCTTGGTCGGGCAAATATCGAGGCAGCGCCGGCAGCTCCCGCAATGGTCCGTCTCCGGCGCATCGGCGGCGAGCTCCAGGGTCGAGAGCAGGGCTGCGAGGAAGAGCCAGGAGCCGTGGCGGCGCGAGACGAGATTGGTATGCTTGCCTTGCCAGCCGAGGCCGGCGGCGGCGGCGAGCGGCTTCTCCATGAGCGGGGCCGTGTCGACGAAGACCTTCACCCCGCAGCCGGCTTCGGCACCGAGCCAGCGCGCGAGTGCCCCGAGCCGCCTCTTGATCACGTCGTGATAGTCGCGGCCGCGCGCATAGACCGAGACGCTGCCGCGGTCGCGCCGGAGGGTGAGTGCCAGCGGATCGCCCTCGGGAGCGTAGCTCATGCCGAGCACGACGGCACTCCTGGCCTCGGGCCAGAGCGTGCGCGGATCGGCCCGGCGCGCGAAGCTCTCGGCCAGCCACGCCATGTCGCCGTGATAGCCTCGGGCCACGTAGCCGGCGAGGTCTTGGCGCACGCGCGCGTCGAGGCGTGCTGCGGTGATGGCGACGACATCGAAGCCGAGCTCGATCGCCTTGTCGCGGAGCCGTCGCTCGAGGGTCGCCTCCATCGCCGCCTTCAGGCGCGCCCGCGATAGGCCGCAACCCCCTGCTCGGGAAGCCACAGCCCACGCGGCGGCGGACCGGATTGGTAGAAGACGTCGATCGGCATCCCGCCCCGCGGATACCAATATCCGCCGATCCGAAGCCAGCGCGGCTTGAGCTCCTCGAGGAGGCGCTTGGCGATCATGAGGACGGTGTCCTCGTGGAATGCGCCATGGTTGCGGAAGGAGGCGAGATAGAGCTTGAGCGACTTGCTCTCGACGAGCCGACGTCGGGGCACATAATCGAGGACCAGATGGGCGAAGTCGGGCTGGCCGGTAAGCGGGCAGAGGCACGTGAACTCAGGTGCCGTGAAGCGCACGAGGTAAAGCTCCCGCGGGTGCGGGTTGGCGACGCTCTCGAGCCGCGCCTCGCGCGGCGAGCGGGGCAATTTCGCCCTGCCGCCGAGAATGGTCAACTCCTGGTACCTCGTCTTAGCCATGCGCTCCAGCCTATTGAAATCGCAAGATCATACACGGTGCAGCTGCGGCGGTCGATGGGTTGCGGCGGCAACCGCCGGCCTCACTCCGCCGGTGCCATGTCCCCGCGCCCGAGCTCAAAGGCGAGCTCGGCCGCCGCGGCGGCGAAGCGCTCCGCCTCGAGGGCTTGGCGCAAGCCCGCCATGAGGTCCTGGTAATAGGCGAGATTGTGCCAGCTGAGCAGCATCGCCCCCAGGATCTCGCCCGCCTTGACGAGATGATGGAGATAGGCTCGGCTCAGGCTGCGGCAGGCCGGGCAGCGGCAGCCGGCAACGAGCGGGCGCGGGTCCTCGGCGTGGCGGGCGTTGCGGATGTTGATCGCCCCGCGCGGCGTGAAGGCCTGGCCGGTGCGGCCCGAGCGCGTCGGGATGACGCAGTCGAAGAGATCGATCCCGCGCGCGACGGCGGCGATGATGTCCGCGGGCTTGCCCACGCCCATGAGATAGCGCGGCCGATCGGCGGGGAGCCGCGGCACGGTCGCCTCCAAGGTCGCGAGCATGAGCGCCTGTCCCTCGCCGACCGCGAGTCCGCCGATGGCGTAGCCCTCGAAGCCGATCGCCGTGAGGGCCTTGGCCGACTCCTCGCGCAAGCCGGGATAGACGCTGCCTTGCACGATGCCGAACTGGCCGTAGCCCGAGCGCGCAGCGAAGGCGGCGCGCGAGCGCGCCGCCCAGCGCATCGAGAGGCGCATCGACTGCGCGGCCGCTCCCTCATCGCAGGGCCAGGCGGTACATTCGTCGAGCGCCATGGCGATGGTGGCATCGAGGAGCGCCTGCACTTCCATGGCACGCTCCGGCGTGAGCATGTGCCGCTCGCCGTCGAGATGGGATTGGAAGGCGACCCCCGCCTCGCTGATCGTGCGCAGCTTGGCGAGCGACATGACCTGGTAGCCGCCCGAGTCCGTGAGGATCGGCCCCGGCCAGTCCATGAAGCGGTGGAGCCCGCCGAGCCGGGCGATGCGCTCGGCCCCCGGGCGGAGCATCAGGTGATAGGTATTGCCGAGGATGATCTGGGTCCCCGTCTCGCGCAGGGCCAGAGGCGTCATCGCCTTGACGGTACCGGCCGTCCCCACGGGCATGAAGGCCGGCGTGTCGACGGGACCGTGCGCGGTATGGAGGCGGCCGCGGCGCGCAGCACCCGCGCACTTCAGGAGCTCGAAGGCGAAGCCCGCACTCACGCGGGGGCCCCGCCGGCGGCAGCCGCACCCTCGATGAGGCAGCAATCGCCATAGGAATAGAAGCGGTAGCCCGCCGCGATGGCATGCTCGTAGGCGGTGCGTATGCGCTCGAGGCCGGCAAAAGCGGCGACGAGCACGTAGAGCGTCGAGCGCGGCAAATGGAAATTGGTGAGTAGAAGCTGAGCCGCCCTGAAGCGGTAGCCGGGGAGGATGAAAAGCCGCGTCTCGCCGGAGAAAGGGCGGACGCGCCCCGCCGCATCCGCCGCACTCTCGAGCAGGCGCAGGCTGGTCGAGCCCACGGCAACGATGCGCCCGCCCCGCGCGCGCGCATCGTTCACCAGCGCTGCCGTCTCCGCGGAGATGACGCCGACCTCGCCCTGCATGGGGTGGCGCCGCACGTCCGCGACCTTGACCGGAAGGAAGGTGCCGGCCCCGACATGGAGGGTCAACTGCACCCGCCCGATCCCGCGCGCCGCAAGGGCGGCGAAGAGTGCCTCGGTGAAGTGGAGCCCCGCGGTCGGGGCGGCGACCGCACCCGGCTGCTGCGCATAGATCGTCTGGTAGGCGGCCCGGTCCGCCGCCGTGGCACCCGCGGGGCGCTTGATGTAGGGCGGGAGCGGTGCCGTGCCGTGGCGCTCGAGCTCGGCGAGAAGGGCGTCCCCACTCGCTGCGAAGCGCAAGGTCACCTCGCCGTCGCAGCCCTTGGCCGCGACCTCGGCCGCGAAGTCGGCGGTGAATTCGACGCGGTCGCCGACCGCGAGCTTGCGCGCCGGACGCGCGAACGCGTGCCAGCTGGCGGGGCCGGCCTGGCGGTGCAGGGTGAGCTCGACCTTGGCCCCCCGCCGCCTGCCCAGAAGGCGCGCCGGGATCACCTTGGTGTCGTTGAGCACGAGGAGATCGCCCGGACGCAGCAGCTCGGGAAGCTCGCGTACGGTGCGATCCGCAAGCCCGCCGCGCGCCACATGCAAGAGCCGGGCGGCATCGCGCGGGCGCTGCGGCTCCTGCGCGATGCGCTCGGGAGGCAGGACGAAATCGAACGCCTCGATCGGCAGAGGCTCGCCCGAACTCGCCTCGCTGCTGCGGCTCTCGCTCATCGCACTCCATCGGTCGAAAAGCGGCCGGACCATACACGAACCGGACGGCCGGGACGAGCCTTGCCCGCCGAGGGCGGGCGGTTGCCCCGCCTCCCGGACGGTTCCTGCTACCGCCGGTAGGTAGTTGAGCGGGCGCATCTCGGTTAACTCTTGGCCGCAACCATAAGGTCACTGGAGGCAACCAGCGCATGTCCCTTCCCTCGGAAACGGCTCCCCTTACCATCGCCCGCGCGCACGAGCGCTTTCTCCTCCACTGCCGCGTCGCGCGCAACCTCTCGGGCCACACGCTCCGCGCCTATGGCGTGGACCTCAGCGAGTTCGCGCGCTTCGCAGGTGCGGATACCGAAATCGAGGCGTGCGACCGTGCCTGCCTGCGCGCCTACCTCCAGCATCTCTTCGAGGTGCGGCACCTCAAGGAGGCGAGCGTGAAGCGCCGCATGGCCTGCCTCAAGGCGATGTTCCGCTGGCTCGAGCGCGAGGGAACGCTCGAAGTGAGCCCGTTTCACCGCATGGAGCTCAATATCCGCCTGCCGAAGCGACTGCCGCGCAGCCTGACGCGCGGCGAGATCAGGGCGCTCCTCGCGGCGGCTCACCGTACGCTTGGGCTCGGCGCGCGGGCTCGCCATCGCGAGGCCGAGCCCCAAGAGCTCGACCGTGCCGCGCGCCGGGTCGGCCGCGGGCGCTTCAACGATCTCACGGCGTTGGTGGCCCTCGAACTTCTCTTCGCCACCGGCGTGCGGGTGGGAGAGCTCGTCTCGATCACGCTTGCTCGCCTCGATCTCGAGGAAGGGGTCATCGCCATCATCGGGAAGGGTGACCGCGAGCGCCGAGTCTTCGTGGCGGAAGCGGCCCTGCGCCGGCTGCTCGCGGC
>DATJAC010000006.1:0-4829 GCA_035516655.1 Alphaproteobacteria bacterium
GCGCGGGCAGGGCACGCCCCAGCCCGCGCGCGGCGGCGCGACGGTAAATCTCGATGCCGAGGGCGAGGTCGGAGATCCCCATGCCCATGGCCTTGAAGAGCGTTACGTCGGCGCCGGCCGGACGCTTGGCCCCCGCGGCGATCACCGCCGAGAGGGGCTCGACCCGCGCCCAGGCTTGCTCGTCCCCGCCGAATTTCTCCTGGAACTCGCGGCTGAGGCTGCGCACCTGCGCCACATTGTCGGCGACGACGGCGGCGCAGCGGTCGAGGAGGGCCGGCTCGAACTCGGCGCGCTCGGGCACGATGGCGCCGACCGCGTTGACGTGGGCGCCCCGGGCCACCATGGCGGAGAAGAGAAACGGCTCGGTCGCGCGCGTCACCAAGGTGACGATCGCGGCACCCTCGACCGCCGCCGCGATCGACGCAGCACCCTCCACGGGCAACCCCAGCTCTGCACGGGCACGCGCGAGGAAAGCGCGGCACTTCTCGGCATCGCGGCCGAAGACGCGGACCCGTCTGAGAGGCCGCACCGCCGCCACCGCCGCGAGCTGGGTCAGCGCCTGCTTGCCGGTGCCGACGAGCGCCATGTCGTCGGCCTCGGCCGCCGCCAGCCACGCGGTCGCGAGCCCGCTCACCGCACCGGTGCGCAATTGGCCGAGTGCAAAGGCTTCGATGACCGCCTTGACGGAACCGTCGCGGCTGTCGAAGAGGATGAGGAGCGGTGCCGCCCCGCCCGCGGTGTGGGCCCAGGTCTTGGTGCCGACGAAGCCCGCACCCTCGAAGGCGGCCCCGATGGCATGCAGCGTGTCATGGGCGCCAAAGTTCGCATGGGTCTTGACCATGTTGCGCGCCTGACCCAGCGCCTCGAGCCGCAAGCCGGCCTCGAGGGCGGCGATCGCGTCGGCCATGCCGACGAGCTCGGCCACCTCTCGCTCGCTGATCCAAAGGGCGTCGTCAGCCATGGGCGTAAGTGCCCCTTCCCGCCCCCGGCAGTCGGGGCTTGCCGGCACGCGCGCGCGGCGGCCCGGTCTCGACGGCCGATGCATCGGCGTTCGCGGCACCTATGTTGCGGCGCATGCGCACGAGGAGTTGGCGCATGATGCCGACCTCCTCGGCGGTGAAATCCTTGAGTGCCGCATTCACCACGCCGATCGCGTAGGGCAGCATGAGCGGCTTCAAGGCGCGGCCCTTGGCGGTGAGAAAGACGTTGATCTTGCGCCTGTCCGCGGGGCTGCGGCGGCGCAGGACGAGACCGCACTCCTCCATGTTGCGCAGCTGCTCGACCGTGGTCGGCGCCATCGCGCCCACGCGGTCGCTGAGCTCGCGCTGGCTGAGACCGTCCTCCTCCCAGAGGGCGCGCAGGAAATACCACATGCCGATGGGAATGCCGTGCGGTTCGAGGCGGAACTGCAGCGCCTGGGCAAGGGCGCGGTAGGTGAAGCGCAGCTGGGCGCCGATGCTGCGCTCGAGGGGATAGGCGATATCGGCGGTCGCTTTGCGCCTGGTCCGCATGAAGTCCGTCCGGCCGGCACCCCGCCGGCGGAGGTGCTTGCCAGGGGGGTGCGAATTGATTAGGTTCCGAACGATAGCGCGGCCGGCGGCCTCCGCGCAACAGCGCTTCGCCGAGCCCGGCCGCGGCTTGGAGGGGGCATGACCCTGGCAGCTTCCAATCTCCTGCCGCACCGCTGGCCAGGCGACGGCTCGTCGCGCGTTCCCAACTGGCTCTACAGCGACCCCGAGGTCCTGGCCCTCGAGCAGCAGCGCATCTTCGAGGGCCCCGCCTGGGCCTATGTCTGCCTCGAGGCCGAGCTCCCCAGCGTGGGCGATTTCAAGCGCAGCCAGATCGGGCTCAAGCAGGTGATGGCCGTCCGGACAGCGCCGGACGAGGTCGCGGTCCTGCTCAACCGCTGCGCCCATCGCGGCTCGCAGGTCTGCGTGCGGAGCCACGGCAACGCCAAGGAATTCGTCTGCCCCTACCATCAGTGGACCTACGACCTCGGAGGGCGGCTCATCGGCGTTCCGTTCCGCCGCGGCTACAAGGGTCAGGGCGGGATGCCCGAGGATTTCCGGCCCGAGGAACACGGCTTGAGGCGCCTCAGCGTGGCGCGGCGCGGGGGCGTGGTCTTCGCGAGCTTCTCCGAGCAGGTCGAGGCGCTCGAGCCCTACCTCGGTCCGCGCATGCTCGGCTATTTCGATCGCGTGTTCTCCGGCCGCGCGATTGCCGTGCTCGGCTACATGCGCCAACGCATTCCGAGCAATTGGAAGCTGATGATGGAGAACATCAAGGACCCCTATCACGCGAGCCTGCTCCACGTCTTCCTCGTCAGCTTCGGGCTCTTCCGCCTCGACCAGAAATCGAGCGTGGAGATGGACGAGCGCGGGCGCCACGCGGTGCTGGTGAGCCGCAGGGGCGAGCAGGCCCTCAACGAGGCGACGCGCGAGATGCGCTCCTTCAAGCCAGGCCTGGCCCTCAAGGACGCGCGCCTGCTCGATCCGGTGCGCGAGTTTCCTGGCGACGCCACGGTGGTGATGCAGACCTTGTGGCCCAACCTCATCGTGCAGCAGCAGTCGAACACGCTGGCCGTGCGCCAGATCGTGCCCGTGGGGCCCGCGAGCTTCGATCTCGCCTGGACCTTCTTCGGCTACGCCGACGACCCTCCGGAGATGCGCCGGCGCCGCCTGCGCCAGGCGAACCTGATGGGCCCGGCCGGCTATGTCTCGCTCGACGACAGCGAGGCCATGCTGCTCTCCCAGGCCGGCATCGGCATGGATCCGGAGGGCTCCTGCCTCGCGGAGATGGGCGGACGCGAGGTGCGGAACGAGGAGCACATGGTGACGGAGACCGCGATCCGCGGCTTCTACCGCTACTACCGCGACGTGATGGGGCTTTGAGCGAGATGGTGGCGTCCCCGGGCCTCACCGTGCCGGAAGCGCTCAGCCGGCGCATCGCCGATCTCTATTGCGCCTATGCCGACGCGCTCGACGAGGACGCCCTCGAGAGCTGGCCCGACTTCTTCACCGAGAATGCGCTCTACAAGGTGCTGCCGCTCGAGAACTTCGAGCGCGGCCTGCCGGTCGCGTTGATTTCGGCCGAAAGCCGCGCCATGTTGGCGGATCGTGTCGTCGCCATTCGCGAGCTCGCCCTTTATGCCCCCCGCAAGCTCCGCCACATGACCGCCAACATCCGCGTGCGCGAAATGGACGCATCCGGCATCCGCCTGACCGCCAATTTCATGCTCCTCTCCACCATGGCAGACATGCCGACCGAGGTTTTTCTCGCCGGGCGCTATCACGACCGCGTGGTGGAGGACGGTACCGAGCTGCGCTTTGCCGAGCGCATCTGCGTCTATGATTCGACGATCGTCCCCACCTCGCTTGTGTTTCCCATCTAGGCCATGGTGATAGGATGAGCCCATGGACGCCCTGACGGCACTCACGACCCGCGTCTCCCCGCTCAAGCTCACCGAGCCGGCACCGGGCACGGAAGCCCTCGCCGCCATGCTCGCGGCCGCCGGTGCGGCACCCGATCACGGCAAACTGAGGCCCTGGCGCTTTCTCAAGATCGAGGGCACGGCGCGCGCGCGTTTCGGCGAGATGCTGGCGCAGTCCTTGCTCCGGCGCGAGCCCGAGGCATCCGCCGGCAAGCTCGAGGCCGAGCGCAAGAAGGCACAGCGGGCACCTCTCATCATCGTCGCGGCGGCGGCCATCGCCGACAACCCGAAAGTCCCGGAGGTCGAGCAGATCGTCGCCGTCGGGGCCGCCGTGCAGAACCTCCTCCTCGCGGCCCACGCGCTCGGCTACGGCGGCTTCTGGCGCACCGGGGCCGCCGCCTATGATCCTGCCCTCAAGCAGGAGCTCGGCCTCGCTCCAGGCGACGCCATCGTCGGCTTCCTCTATCTCGGCTCGGTCGAGACGCCGGGAGTGCCGCGTCGAAGCGACGCGGAAACGCCACTCTTGCCACTGCCGGGCTGAGCGGTTCCGCGCGCGGCCGCGCCCTCGTGGGGCGTCCGGCGCCGGGCGATGTCGCTTTCAGGCTATCTGATGTCGTTTTCCTTATCGCCGGCGCCGCCTTCCCTGGTGTAACTTCAACGCGGCAATGGGAAAGGAGCTCCGATGGTCTCGCCTCGCTCGCCGATGCTGACGGCACTCCTCGGACGCGCCGCCGATTACGGCCTGCCGCGGAGCTTCTACACCGATCCCGCCTATCACCAGAGCGATCTCGATCACATCTTCTACAAGGAGTGGCTCTTCGCCGGCCATTCCTGCGAGATCGCGCGTCCCGGCGATTACTTCACTTTGCACGTCGGCGCCTATCCGCTCTTCGTCGTGCGCGGCCGGGACCAGCGCGCGCGCGCCTTCCACAATGTCTGCCGCCACCGCGGCCAGCAGCTCTGCAGCAGTGCCCGAGGCTCGAGCGCCAAGGTCGTCTGTCCTTACCATCAATGGACCTACGAGCTCGACGGCCGCCTCATCTTCGCGCGCGACATGCGGGGCCAGATCGACCACGGCCGGCTCGGCCTCAAGCCCGTGCATTGCGAGGAGGTCGCGGGCTATCTCTTCATCTCGCTCGCCGAGACCCCGGTCGATTTTGCACCCTTCCGCGCCGCGGTCGAGCCCTATATGGCGCCGCATCGGCTGACGGAGGCCAAGGTGGCGTTCGAGACGAAGACGATCGAGCAGGGCAATTGGAAGCTCGTCATGGAGAACAACCGGGAGTGCTACCACTGCCGGCGCAATCATCCGGAGCTTTGCCGCACCTTCTCGGACCGCCCGACCCTGACGGGGGTCGACGGGGTGGCGGGCGACGAGACCATCGCCGCCCATTGGCGC
>DATJAC010000007.1:0-8387 GCA_035516655.1 Alphaproteobacteria bacterium
CATATCGTGAGCCGCCACCGGGGTGCGATCCAGATCGAGAGCGAGCTCGGCAGGGGCAGCGTCTTCACGGTCTTCCTCCCGGCCGCGGAAGCGCCGCCGCGGCGCGAGGAGGAGGCCCAGCTTCCGCCCCAAGGCCAAGGACACGGTCATGGAACTGTCACACGAGCGTAGTAAATCTTTCGCAAGCGCCGGCTAGGCTGAATCGAGCCCGATCGGGCCCTTGGCCGCCCGACGGCAGGAGACGAAATGCCCGCAGAGCACATCATCAAGGCCTACGATCAGGAGCTCGACCAGCTCAACAACACGATCGCCCAGATGGGCGGGCTCGCCGAGGTCCAGCTGGCCGACGCGATCGAGGCCGTGGTCGAGCGCGATGCCGAGCTCGCGAGCCAGACCGTGGAGGCGGACGCGCGCATGGACGCGCTCGAGCATCAGGTGCAGGACCAGGTGGTCCGGCTCCTGGCCTTGCGCCAGCCGATGGCGCGCGATCTGCGCAACATCGTGGCCGCGCTCAAGATCTCGAGCGACCTCGAGCGCATCGGCGATTACGCCACCAACGTCGCCAAGCGCTCGATCGTGCTGAGCCAGATCCAGGCGGTCAAGGCCGCCTACGCCATCCCGCGCATGGGTGCCTTGGCGCAGTCCCTCATCAAGAACGTGCTCGACGCCTTCATCGAGCGCAACACCGAAAAGGCGATGGAGGTGTGGCGCAGCGACGAGGAGCTCGACGAGATGTACTCGGGCCTCTTCCGCGAGCTCCTCACCTACATGATGGAGGACCCGCGCAACATCACGCCGTCGACCCACCTCTTGTTCATCGCCAAGAACATCGAGCGCATCGGGGACCACGCGACCAACATCGCCGAGACGGTGCATTTCCTCGTCGAAGGCGGCCCGTTCCGGGGATCGCGCCCCAAGGGCGACAATTCGAGCTTTACGGTGGTTTCGCCCGCCGAGCGCCGGAAGACGGCGGCGGGCGAGGGAGAGAGCGAATAATTAGCGAGCCAATGAAGCCGCACTGCCTGATCATCGAGGACGAGGCGGCCCTCGTCGAGCTCTTGCGCTACAATTTCGAGCAGGAGGCCTTTCGCGTCTCCGCCGCCGCCGACGGCGAAGAGGCGCTCATCGCGGTGTCCGAGGATCCGCCCGACATCGTCATTCTCGACTGGATGCTGCCGCTCATGTCCGGGCTCGACGTCTGCCGCCAGCTGCGCCGCAGGCCCGAGACCCGCAATATCCCCATCATCATGCTGACCGCGCGCGGCGAGGAGGGGGACCGCATCCGCGGCCTCAACAGCGGGGCGGACGACTACATCACCAAGCCCTTCTCTCCGCGCGAGCTCGTGGCCCGGGTCCGCGCCGTGCTGCGCCGCTCGCGCCCGGCCCTGGCGGAGGAGCGCCTGGCCTTCTCCGACATCGTGATGGATCTGGCGGCCCACAGGGTCATGCGCGCGAGCCGGCACATCCATCTCGGGCCCACGGAGTTCCGCCTGCTGCGCTATCTCCTCGAGCATCCCGGCCGCGTCTTCTCGCGCGAGCAGCTTCTTGACGCCGTGTGGGGGAGCGACGTCTACGTCGAGCCGCGTACCGTCGACGTGCACATCCGGCGGCTGCGCCGCGCCCTCAACGCCGAGACCGATTCCGATCCGATCCGCACCGTGCGCTCGGCGGGCTACGCGCTCGACGAAGCACTCACCTGAAGCGGCAGCCGCACCTCGACGATATCGCCCTGCTGCGGCACGCCGTGGACCGTGAAGTCGAAGGCGCGGCAGAGCGTCAGCATGTTCTCGTTCTCGCGCAGGACCTCGCCGAAGAGGAGGCGGATGCCGCGGCCACGCGCGTAGTCGATGATCCGGCGCATGAGCAGCCGTCCGAGGCCCAGGCCCTTGAGATCGGTGCGAACGATGATGGCGAACTCGGCCTTCTCGTTGTCGGGATCGGCGGCCAGGCGCACGACGCCGAAGATCTGCGCCTTGCCGGCGACTCGGCCCGGCTCGCTCAGCACGAAGGCCATCTCGCGGTCGTAGTCGATCTGGCTGAGGCGGGCGAGGAGGTTGGCGGAGAGCGCCTTCTTCGCCGCCAGGAAGCGCAGACGCACGTCCTCGGGGTCCAAGCGGTCGAAGAGCTCGAGGAAGGCGGTGCCGTCCTCCGGGCGCACGGGTCGGAGCATGAACTGGCGCCCGTCGGCGAGTGCCACGCGCTCCTCGAGGCCGGCCGGGTAAGGCCGGATGGCAAGCCGCGCCGTACCATCCCCTTGCGCACGCTTCACCCGGATGCGCGCATCGAGGGCGACGACGCCGCGCTGATCGGCGAGGAGCGGATTGATGTCGAGCTCGCTGATCTCGGCCAAGTCGACGACGAGCTGCGAGACCTTGACGAGCGTGAGGGCGATCGCAGCCAAGTCCGCGGGCGGCTGGTTGCGGTAGCCGTTGAGGAGCCTCGCGACCTTGGTGCGCGCGATGAGCGCCTCGGCCAGGGCCAGGTTGAGGGGGGCCAAGGTCAGCGCCTTGTCGCCGATCACCTCGGCAGCGATGCCGCCGTGGCCGAAGAGAATGACGGGGCCGAACTGGGAATCCTCGACCATGCCGACGATGAGCTCGTAAGCGCCATGGCGCTCGACCATCGGCTCGACCGCGAAGCCCTCGATCCGTGCCTTGGGCATGCTCGTCGCCAAGTGCTCGAGCATGGCCTCCGCCGCGCGGCGCACCGCCTCGGGTGTCGCGAGGGCCAAGGCGACCCCGCCCGCGTCGCTCTTGTGGGTGATGTCGGGCGAGACGATCTTGAGCACGCAAGAGGCGGCAAGCTCCGCGGCGATGCGCATCGCCTCGTCCGGCGTGCGCGCCAGGCGCGTTACCGCCACCGGGATGCGATAGGCGGCAAGCACTTCCTTGGCCTCGGGCTCGCTCAGCCACTCGCGCCCTTCGCCAAGTGCGGTGGCGATGAGTGCCCGCGCGTTGGCCGCATCGGGCGAGAACGCCTCGGGGATGGAGGGCGGCACCTCCATGAGGAGATCCTGATTGCGCTTGTAGCGCACCATATGCATGAACGCGCGCACGGCCTGGTTGGGGGTGGCATAGCTCGGGATGCCGGCCTTCGCGAAGAGCGCGCGCGGGGCCAAGGCCGTCTGCTCGCCGACCCAGCTCGTGAAGAGGTTGCCGCGCCGCTCGGCCGCCGTCGCGATCACCGCCTTGGCCGCCTCGAGCGAGGAGCTCACCGCCGTCGGACAATTGAGCACGAGCACGGCATCCGCCTCCCGGTCGGCGAGGAGGGCCGAAAGCGCACCCGCGTAGCGCGCGGCCGGCGCGTCGCCGATGATGTCGACCGGGTTGCCGTGCGACCAGGTCGCGGGCAGGAGCTTGTCGAGGGCGGCGGTCGTGGCGGGCGAGAGTTGGGCCAGCCGTCCGCCCGCCTCGATCAGGCTGTCGGTCGCCATCACGCCGACGCCGCCGCCGTTGGTGAGGATGGCCAGGCGGTCGCCGGCCGCGGGCCGGCAGAGGGCCAGGGTCTCGACCGCGTCGAAGAGCTCGTCGAGCTCGTAGACCCGCAGCATGCCGGCGCGCTGGATGGCGGCGTCGTAGACCTCGTCAGCGCCCGCCATGGCGCCGGTGTGCGAGCTCGCCGCCTTGGCCCCTTCGGGCCGGCGCCCCGCCTTGACCACGATGACGGGCTTCGAGCGCGCGGCGATGCGCGCGGCCGACATGAACTTGCGCGCGTGGCGCACGCCCTCGATATAGAGGAGGATGGCGCGCGTCGCGGCGTCGCCTGCCAAGTAGTCGAGCATGTCGCCGAAATCGACGTCGCTCATGTCGCCGAGCGAGACGAGGTGCGAGAAGCCGATGCCGCGCGGGGCCGCCCAATCGATGACCGCGGTCACCATCGCCCCCGACTGGGTCACGAAGGCGATGTCGCCCTTGGCGGGCGAGAGATGCGCAAAGGTGGCGTCGAGCCCGATGCCGGGGACGATGATGCCGAGACAATTGGGGCCGACGATGCGCATGAGATGCGGCCGGGCCGCGGCGAGCATGCGCTGGCTGAGCTCGGCCCCCGCGTGGTCCTCGCCCTCGCCGAAGCCGGCGGTGATGACGACCGCCGCCTTGGTTCCCCGCCGCCCGAGCTCGGCGACGATCCCCGGTATTGTGTCGGGCGGGGTCGCGAGCACGGCGAGCTCGGGGGTGAGCGGCAGGCTCGCCACGTCGCGATAGGTCAAGACCCCCTCGATCGCCTGGTGCTTGGGGTTGACCGGCATGATCGGGCCCTTGAAGCCCCCATGCAGCAGGTTCTCCGCGACCACGGCCCCGACCGAGCCCGGCCGCGTGCCAGCACCGATCAAGGCCACGGAAGCGGGCTGGAAGAGGAAGTTCAGGTTACGGACGCTCATGGCGTGCGACCCGGGTCGATGATGCCGACGTGGATTATGGTGCCGAGGGGCGCATCATACATGATCCAGCTCAACGCTCAATTCAGGGCGGAGGGCGGCCGTTCGGGATCAAGCGTATGATGCCTTAGCCGAGAAGGAGCAGAGGCCATGAGCGACAAGCAGGGCCCGGTGAGCGAGGCGATCGAGGCGGTGCGGGCGGGGCGCCTCGTCGTGGTGGTCGACGACGACGACACGGTCAAGCGCGGGCGCCGGTGCCGCGTCAACGCTTCTCGGCCAGGAGATCGCGGTAGATCTGCCCCACCTCGACGCCGAAGCAGCAGAAGAGGACGCGTGAGAGAGCGGGGGCGCTGGGCAGCTCGCCGCGGACCGTCTCGACCGCGATCCTCGCTGCGCGCTCGAGCGGGAAGCGATAGATGCCGGTGCTGATCGCGGGGAAGGCGATGCTCGCCGCTCCGAGCTCCTGCGCGCGCGCGAGCGCGTTGCGGTAGCAGGCCGCGAGCAGGCGCTCCTCGCCGTGGTCGCCGCCCTGCCAGACGGGGCCGACGGCATGGATCACCCATTTGGCGGGGAGGCGATAGCCCTTGGTCGCCTTGGCCTCGCCGGTCGGGCAGCCGTTCAACCTGCGGCACTCGGCGAGGAGCTCGGGCCCCGCGGCGCGATGGATGGCGCCGTCGACCCCGCCGCCGACGAGCAGGCTCGCGTTCGCGGCGTTGACGATGGCATCGACCGCCAGTCGGGTGATGTCGCCTTCGACGACTTCGAGCGACGCCGTCATGTCGCCTCCGCGAGCAACCGTGCCGGCCTCGCTCAGGGCTGGATCGCGTCCGCCGCCGGCTGATAAGCGAGCCCGAGATCCCGCGCCACCGCCTGATAGGTGACCCTCCCGCGATGCACGTTGAGTCCGGCCAGGAGATGGCGGTTCTCGGCGAGGGCCCGGCGATAGCCCTTGTCCGCCAACGCCAAGGTGAAGGGCAAGGTCGCGTTGTTGAGGGCGAAGGTCGAAGTGCGCGCGACCGCCCCCGGCATGTTGGTGACGCAGTAATGCACGACCCCTTCCTCGACGTAGGTGGGGGCTGCGTGCGTCGTCGGCCGGCTCGTCTCGAAACAGCCACCCTGATCGATCGAGATGTCGACGAGGACCGCGCCGCGGCGCATGCGCCGCACCATCTCGCGCGTGACGAGCCGCGGGGCCGCCGCCCCGGGCACGAGCACCGCACCGATCACGAGATCGGCCGTCACGACCTGCTGCTCGATCGCGTCCATGGTCGCGAACAGAGTGTGCAGCTTGGCGCCGAACTGGAGATCGAGCTCATAGAGGCGCTTCAAGGACTTGTCGATGACGATGACGTGCGCCTCGAGGCCCATGGCCATGCGCGCCGCATTGGTCCCCGCGACCCCGCCGCCGATGATGACGACCTTGCCGGCGGAGACCCCCGGCACGCCGCCCAAGAGCACGCCCGCCCCACCCTGCTCCTTCTCCAAACAATGGGCACCCACCTGGATCGACATGCGGCCGGCGACCTCGCTCATGGGGGCGAGGAGCGGCAGCCCTCCGCTCTCGTCGGTCACCGTCTCGTAGGCGATCGCCACCACGCCCGAGGCCATGAGCCCCTTGGTCTGCGCCGGGTCGGCGGCGAGATGGAGATAGGTGAAGAGGAGCTGGCCCTCGCGCAGGAGCTTCACCTCCGGCACCTGCGGCTCCTTCACCTTGACCACGAGCTCGGCCGCGGCGAAGACCTCCGCCGCCGTGCCCGCGACCTCGGCCCCGGCAGCACGGTAGGCGTCGTCGTCGAAGCCGATGCCCGCACCCGCGCCGGTCTCGACCGTCACCTTGTGGCCGTGGTGGACGAGCTCGCGTACGCTCGCCGGCACCAGGCCTACTCTATATTCGTGGGTCTTGATTTCCTTGGGAACGCCGAGCCGCATGCACCGTCTCCTCTCTCATTTTTTTGGGCATTTTTTGCGCGCTTTGCGGCAAGTATCGCGCTTCCCGAGGCGAGGGGTAAAGCGGCGAAAGCGCTTGGCACCGCAGTCAGGGCAGCTCTGCCAGGGCGGCCTCGCGGCGCTCGCGTTGCATGAGCCAAAGGAGCGCCAAGAGGCCAGGTACCCCCAGGAAAGTCGCGGCGGTGAAGAAGCCGATCCAGCCGAGCCGCTCGGCGAGAATGCCGCTCAAGGACGAGATGAGGGTGCGCCCGACCGTGGCGAAGGAGGAGAGGAGGGCATATTGCGTCGCCGTATAGCCGCGCGAGCAGAGCCCCGAGAGATAGGCGACGAGGGCGGCCGAGCCCATGCCGCCGGTCACGTTCTCGGTGGCGATGGTGAGGGCGAGGATGCCGATGTCGTGGCCGACGGCGGCCTGGAGGGCATACATCAGGTTCGAGGCCGACTGCGCGATGCCGCAGATGAGGAGGCTCGGGAAGAGGCCGAGCCGCGTCACCATGAGCCCGCCCAGGAAGGCGCCCACGAGGGTCGCGAAGAAGCCGAAGACCTTCGACACGCTGGCGATCTCGGAGAGCGAGAAGCCGAGGCCGATGTAGAGCGGGTTCGCCATCACGCCGGCGACCGCGTCGCCGAGCTTGTAGAGCACCACGAAGAGGAGGATGGCGAGCCAGTGGCCGCGGCCCATGAAATCGGCGAAGGGGGCCAACACGTGATCGCGCGCCCAGCTGGCGAGCGGATTGGCGTGCGCGGGGTGCCGCGCGCGGGGCCCGGGTGTCGGCTCGGCATTGGCGAGGATGGTGGCGATGCCGATGCCGAGGAGAAGGGCCATCACCGCGTAGGCCACATGCCAGCCGAAGGCGTCGGCGAGATAGAGCGCACCCGCACCTGCGATGAGGAGGCCGATGCGGTAGCCCATCTGGATCATGGTGGCCCCCGCCCCTTGCTGCTCGGGGCCGAGGATCTCGACTCGATAGGCATCGATCACGATGTCCTGGCTCGCCGAGAGGAAGGCGACGAGGAGGGCCAGGGCCGCGGTCGCGACCGGCTCCTCCTTGGGTGTCAGGCTGCCGAGGGCGAAGATCGCGACGATCAGGAGGAGCTGGACGAAGATGGCCCAGCCGCGCCGCTGGCCGAGGCGGGCGAAGAGCGGCACCTGCAGCCCGTCGATGAGCGGGGACCAGAGGAACTTGAGCGAGTAGGGGATGCCGACCGCGGCGAAGAGCCCGATCGAGGCCTTGCTCACCCCCTCGGTCGCGAGCCAGGCGCTCAAGGTCGAGAAGGTGAGGAGGAGCGGCAGCCCGCTCGAAATGCCGAGGGCGAAGATCGCGAGCACCCGGCGATCGCGATAGACTTCCAAGGCGGCGAGCCAACTCTGGGGCACGGGCGAGACCTTCCCGGATAATCCGAGAGCGATCTTAGAGCGGAGTCCGATCAAGTTGAATCGGACATTAACATCGTCATTCCCGCGAAAGCGGGAATCCACCCACGCCTGGACCCCCGCTTGCGCGGGGGTGACGACCAGGCTGCTTCAATTTGAACGGATCGTACTCTAGGGTGAGGGCCCCCTCACCCCGCCTTGCGCGCCTCTTTCTTGCGCTCGTGGCGGTTGAGGTACTGCTTGCGCAAACGAATCGCCGTGGGCGTCACCTCGACGAGCTCGTCGTCGGCGATGTAGGAGATCGCCTGCTCGAGGGTCAGAAGGCGCGGCGGGGTCAGGCGCACGGCCTCCTCCTTGCCGGCAGCACGGAAGTTGGTGAGCTGCCGGCCCTTCAAGGGATTGACCTGGAGGTCGTTGTCGCGGCTGTGCTCGCCGATGATCATGCCGTCATAGACCTGCTCGCCCGGCGTGATGAAGAGGATACCTCGCTCCTCGAGATTCCAGAGCGCATAGGCGACGGCCAAGCCGCTCTCGAGCGAGACGAGCACGCCGTTGCGGCGCCCTTCCATGGCCCCCCGGAAGGGTGCATAGCCGTGGAAGAGGCGCGAGAGCACGCCGGTACCCCGCGTCTCGGTCAGGAACTCGCCCTGATAGCCGATGAGCCCGCGCGAGGGGACGAGGAAGACGAGC
>DATJAC010000008.1:0-5557 GCA_035516655.1 Alphaproteobacteria bacterium
TGCACGCATAGGAAGACCTCACCCTCCAGCCCCTCTCCTCCTGGAGGAGGAGAGGGATACAGAGGGCCGCGTGCGCCCCCCCCTCAATGCCCGACGAGGGCCGCCTTCACGCGCTCGGCGGTGAGGGGAACGTTGCGCAGCCGCGCCCCGGTCGCGTCGAAGATGGCGTTCGCGAGGGCTCCCGGCACCGGTGTCGTCGCCGCCTCGCCCGCACCGAAGGGCGGGAGCTCCGGATGGTCGAGAAGGGCGATCTCGACCGCCGGCACCTCGGGGAAGGTGAGGATCGGATAGCTCGCCCAATCGATGCTGGTGACGCGGCTCTTGTCGAAGGTGACCTCCTCGTGGAGCGTGCGGCTGAGCGTCTGGAGGATGCAGCCCTCGATCTGGTTCTTGAGCGCGTCGGGATTGATGACGAGCCCGCAGTCGTGGGCGCAGGCGACGCGGCGCACGCGCACTTGCCCCGTCGCCGGCTCGACCGCCACCTCCATCGCGATCGCCACATAGTTCTCGTTGTGCTTGTAATGCACGTAGGCGATGCCGCGCCCGACGCGGAGCTTGCCGCCTGGCTGCTCGCGATCGGGGGAGGGCCGGGGCGTCCAGCCGAAGAGCTCGGCCGCGCGCTTGAGGACCGCGATCCCGCGCGGATCGGAGAGGGCACTCAAGCGGAACTCGAGGGGATCGCGCTTGGCGGCCGAGGCGAGCTCGTCGGTGAAGCTCTCGACCGCGAAGCTGTTGGCGATCTTGCCGGGGGCGCGGATGTTCGAGGGCCTGAGCGGGGTCTCCTTGAGCCAATGGACGACCGCCTCCATGTCCTTGACCGCGTAAGGCGGATCGCCGTTCTGGCCGATCAGTCCGGCGAATTGCCCGAGCTCTTGCGCAATACCGGCGGCAGCAGGTGCCAGGAGCGGCACGTTCGGCATGCCCTTGGTCGCCGCCGGCAGCCAGAGCTCGGTTCGCCAGGCGGCGATCCCACCCTTGGAATCGAGGCTCCCCTCGAGCTCGAGAAGCTGGGGCGGTCCCTTCGGATCCCAGCCGTGCTCGTCCTCGCGCATCCATTGCACGCGCACGGGCTTGCCCACGGCGCGCGAGAGGAGGGCTGCATCCGCCGCCGCGTCCTCGTGGCCGTTCATGCCGTAGCAACCCGCCCCGTCGAGATAGATGAGGCGCACCTTCTCCGCAGGTAATGCCAGGATATGCGCGAAGGCGGCGCGGAACTTGTGGGTCGCCTGGGAGGAGGTCCAGATCGTGGCGTGATCGGCACTCACGTCGGCGATGGCGCAGGACGGACCCATCGAGGCGTGGCTCTGCGCCGGCCAAAAGTAGCTCGCCGCAAAGCGCGGTGCCGCACTCGCGAGGGCCGCCTTCGCCTCGCCGCGCTTGGCGACGGTCTCGTCGTGGTCGACGGCACTCGTGCGCACGTAATGCTCGAGGCCGTCGCTTCCCGGCAGCTCCTGCACCTCGCTCCAGCTTGCCTTGAGGGCCTGCGCTGCCCGGATGGCGGCCCATTCGTCTTCTGCGACGATACCGAGGAAATCCTTGAGGCGCACGACGCGCGCCGCCGGAATACCGGCGAGCGACGCTTCGTCGAACGCCAGCAGCTTGGCCCCCACCGCGGGCGGCCGGATGGCGCGGCCGTGGAGCATGCCGGCGAGCTTGAAGTCGTGCATATAGACATGCAGGCCCGTGCATTTCGCGGGCAGGTCGGGGCGCGGCAGGGGCTCGCCGACGACGCGGTAGGCCGCCGGCGCCTTGAGCGGCGCCTTGGGATCGACCTTGAGGGCGAGACGCTTGCCCTCGAGGATGGCGCCGAAGTTGAAGCGGCCCCCGCCCGACACCCGGCGCACCTCGCCGTCGACGATGATGAGCTCGTTCACCGGCACGCCGAACTTCTCGACGGCAAGAGCGAGGAGGGCCTGGCGTGCCGTCGCCGCCGCCTGGCGAATGGGGACCCCGCCGCGCGTGATGCCCGAGCTGCCGCCGGTCGGGCCCTGGTCGGGGGTGAGGGCCGTGTCGCCTTCGACGAGGTCGATGCGCCCGACCGGAAGATCGAGCTCCTCCGCCACCATCTGGCGGATGGCGATGCGCAAGCCGGTGCCGAGATCGACCTTGCCGGTGAAGACGGTGACCGAGCCGTCGGCGTGGACGGCGAGAAAGCTTCCGACCTCGTCGAGGGCCAAGGGCTTGCCGATGTCGGCGTCCGAGCCGAGAAGCGGCTGCTCGAGGGCGCGTGCCGGCCAGGGGACGCCGATGCCGAAGCTCACGACGAGCGCGCCGCCCGCCTTGAGGAGGCCGCGGCGCGAGAGATGCGGATGCATGTGCACCGTCATG
This sequence comes from Alphaproteobacteria bacterium, assembly GCA_035516655.1. Classification (GTDB taxonomy): domain Bacteria; phylum Pseudomonadota; class Alphaproteobacteria; order JACZXZ01; family JACZXZ01; genus DASPPM01. Next base: position 2,329 of record DATJAC010000008.1, read on the forward strand.
ACAGCCTCAGGCGCCGGCCGCGCGCATGACGGCGCGCAGGATCCGCACATGGGTGCCGCAGCGGCAGAGATAGTCGCCGAGCGCTTCCTTGGCCTGATCGAGGGTGGGCTTGGGGTTGCGCTCGAGGAGCGCCGCGGTCGCGATCACCATGCCGTTCGTGCAGTAACCGCATTGGGCCGCCTGCTCGGCGATGAAGGCGGCCTGGACCGGATGCGGCTTCCCGGCGCTACCCAGGCCCTCGATCGTGGTGACGGCATGCCCCGCAGCCTCGCTCAGCGGCACCGTGCAAGCGCGCGCGGGCTTGCCGTCGATGAGCACCGCACAGGCGCCGCATTGCCCGAGGCCGCAGCCGTATTTGGCTCCGTAGAGGCCGAGCCGATTGCGCAGCAGGTAAAGGAGCGGTTGATCGGGATCCCAGCTCTCGAGCTTGACCGCACTCCCGTTCACCTGGAGCTCGACGGCCGCCATTGCCCCCTCCGTCATCCGTCGTGGACGCTGCGAGAATGTTCCTAATAAACCTAGCGCGCAACGGGATCGGGGCAAGGTGCCGGAAAAACGGAGGCCGAAGCCGGAGGGCTGCGGCGGCCTTCCGCTGTTTTGCTTTGCCTAGCAGCCGCCCCCTGCCTAAGCTCGGCTCTTGGATGCGGTCGGCAGGAAACGGCAAGAGCGGAGAGGGGACATGCGCTTAGCGATCATCGGCCAGCAGGATTTCGGCAAGGCGGTGCTCGAGGCGTTCGCGGCCCGCGGCGACGAGGTGGCCGGCGTCTTCGTCTCGCCCGAAAAGCCGGGGGCCAGGCCCGATCCTTTGCGCCAGGCGGCCGAGGCCAAGGGGATCAAGGTCTTCCAGATCGCCAAGTACGTCGAGCCCGCGGCCCATGCCGCCTTGCGCGAGCTCAAGGCCGACATCGGCATCATGGCCTATGTGCTCGCCTTCGTGCCGCAGAGCTTCTGCGCCATCCCCCGTCACGGCACCATCCAGTACCACCCCTCGCTGCTCCCGCTCCACCGCGGCCCCTCCTCGATCAACTGGCCGATCATCAAGGGCTTCACCAAGACCGGGCTCAGCATCTTCCGCCCGACCGATGGGCTCGACGAGGGGCCGGTCGTGCTGCAGAAGGAAGTCGCGATCGGACCGGACGACACCCTCGGTTCGATTTACTTCGACAAGCTCTTCCCCATGGGCGTTGCCGCCATGGTCGAGGCGGCCGATCTCGTGCTCGCGGGCAAGGCCAAGGAGACGGCGCAGGACGAGAGCAAGGCGACCTACGAAGGCTGGGTGCGCGAGGCCGAGGCGCATATCGATTGGGCCCACCCGATCGACCAGAGCTACAACCTCATCCGCGGCTGCAATCCGCAGCCGGGGGCGTGGACGACGCTCGAAGGGAGGAAGCTCTTCCTCTACGACGCCCAGAAGCGCATCGCGCGCACCTTCGGCGAGGTGCGCGGCAAGAAGATCGGCCAAGTCGTCGCGGTCTCGGCCAAGAGCTTCACCGTGCACGGCCAGGGCGGCTTCGTCGAGGTCTCCCGCTGCCGCTTCGCCGACGGCAAGAAGATCGCGGCGAACGAGGCGGGGATCGCGGAAGGCGCGCTCCTCGGGACGTGACGGCGGCTTGGCTTCCTCGTGCTTCGAGAGGCACCCTGCGTGCGCTCCTCAGCATGAGGAAGCCTAGCAAGACCCTCATGGTGAGGAGCCCGCGACGCGGGCGTCTCGAACCATGAGGTGCCGGATGCCGCTCTATCCCCCTCAGAACTTGCCGAACTTGAGATAGGCCTGCTGCGGGTCCATGCCGTTGAGGATGGCCTTGCGCAGGAGGTTCTCGGTGCCGACGACCTCCTCGGTGCGCCGCACGACCTCGCCTGCGATCTCCTGCCGGATGCGCACGATGCCGTCGCGGTCGGCGAGGATGAAGTCGCCGTCCGCGATGGTGACGGCGCCGATGGTGACGGGCTGCTCGAAGGCATCGGGCGTCCATTTGCCGACGATGTCGACAGGCGTCGTAAAGCGGCAATAGACCGGAAAGCCCAAGGCGAGGATGAACTCGACGTCGCGCGCGGCCCCGTCGACGATATAGCCGCGCACGCCGCGGTGCCTGAGCGTCTCGGCCGAAAGCTCGCCCATGAGCGCGCAGGCCGACGTGTTGGGCTGACAGACCACGACCGATCCCGGCCGTGCCTGCGCCAAGAGGCCCGTCCAATTGAGGAGGGTGGTGTGGGCGTCGAGCGTGGCGTCGAGCCGCCCGCTCACCGTCCAGGCGGGGCCGGCGAGCTTCAATGCCGGGTCGAGCCCGCGCAAGCTCTCGGGCAGCACGAAGTCCCGCTCGCCCATCGCGCGCAGCACGTCGTGGATGGCGCCGGTGTAGCAGCGCTCGAGCCGGGCCGTGAGCGCCTCCGCGGTCGTCTTCGCTTGGGCCATGGGGCGGCCTCCGCCTAGGAAAGGCCGCCGGCGAGATAACCGCCGTCGACCCTGATGATCTCGCCGGTGACGTAGCTCGCCGCGGGCGAGGCGAGGAAGACGGCGGCGCCGACCAGCTCGCCGAGCTCGCCGAAGCGCCCCATCGGCGTGCGGCGCACGGCCATCGCCTTGCGCTCGGGCGCCATCTTGTCGCGGTTGAGATCGGTCAGGAAATAGCCGGGAGCGATCGCGTTCACGCGCACGCCGCGCGTCGCCCATTCGGCACCCAGCGTGCGGGTGAGGCCGAGCACGCCGTGCTTGCTGATGGTGTAGGGGGTCGACTGCTGGAGCCCGATGAGGGAGGCGACCGAGCCGATGTTGACGATCGCTCCCTCGCCCTGCGCCAGCATGTGCCGCCCCGCCTCGAGGCAGGCGAAGAAGACGCTTCGGAGGTTGGTATCGATGACGAAGTCGTATTGCTCGGGCGTGAAGTCCTCGCTCGGTTGGATGAGCGTCACACCCTGCGAGTTGACCAGCACGTCGAGCTTGCCGTGGGTCGCCGCCACCTCGTCGATGACGGCCTTGAGGCGTGCGAGATCGGTCACGTCCTCGGCATAGCCCATCGCCTGCGGATCGGCCTTGCGCAGAAGGTCCTCGACCTCATCCACCTTGCGCGGGGTCTTGCCCAGCACGACCACGCGCGCACCCGCTTGCTGATAGCCGAGTGCGATCTCGCGCCCGATGCCGCTCGAGCCGCCGATCACCAGCGCCACCTTGTTCTTGAGAGAAAATCGCTCGGCATGGGTCATGGCAAGTCTCCGTCAGTGAGCCGCGTGA
>DATJAC010000009.1:0-2157 GCA_035516655.1 Alphaproteobacteria bacterium
GCCCATATCGGCCGCATCGTCGGCGCACTGGCGAACCAGCGGGTGATCTGAACCGAGCCGGCTTGGGCTGCTTGAGCTTGCCGTTGCGGCTGGGGTTGAGTTTTGTTGCTTCGGGCTGCGGCTTTCTGCATCATATAAATATTCCATAATATGTCTTATGCGAATCCCACAGCCGCCGTTCGCGGCACCGGGTGGCCTTTGCTACGGTCGCCGGCCGCCCCTTGCCAGCCGCCGAGCCGTTCCCCTTGAAACCCTCCCGCGACATTGCCCGCCTGATCGAGCTCATGGCCGCGCTGCGCACGCCCGGCTCGGGCTGCCCCTGGGACCTGGAGCAGAACTTCGAGACCATCGCGCCCTATACGCTCGAGGAGGCCTATGAGGTGGCCGACGCCATCGCGCGCGGCGACCTCACCGGCCTCAAGGACGAGCTGGGCGACCTGCTGCTGCAGGTGGTCTTCCACGCCCGCATGGCCGAGGAGCAAGGCGCCTTCGATTTCGGCGACGTGGTCGAGGGCATCACCGCCAAGCTGGTCCGCCGCCACCCGCATGTGTTCGCCGACGAGCAGGGCCACACCGCGCAAGCGGTCAAGGGCCTGTGGGAACGCGTCAAGGCGCAGGAGCGGGCCGAGCACGGCGGCGAGACGCCGGCGGGCGCGCTCGCCGGCGTGCCGGTCGCCCTGCCCGCCCTCACCCGCGCCCTGAAGCTGCAGGAAAAAGCCAGCCGCGTCGGCTTCGACTGGCGTGACCCGCGCGCCGTGCTCGCCAAGATCCGCGAGGAGGCCGACGAGATCGAAGCCGACACCGACAGCAATGCCGAGCACGCGCAGGCGGCGCGCGAGGTCGGCGATCTCCTGTTCGCGGTGGTCAATCTGGCGCGCCATTTCGGCGCCGACCCGGAAGGCATCCTGCGCGCGACCAATTTGAAATTCGAGCACCGCTTTGCCGCGATCGAGCGCGCGCTGGCCGAGCGCGGCAAGACGCCGGAGCAGTCTACCTTGGCCGAGATGGACGCGCTGTGGGATGCGGCGAAGGAGGCGGAGAAGGCGGGCATCCCCTCTCCCCGCTTGCGGCCCGCCTCCGCTCGCAAGGCGAGCTTCGGCGGGTTTGAGTCCGCCGAAACGCCTGAGCGCGAAGGCGGAGGAGAGGGTGGCGAGCGAACGGAGTGAGCGAGCCGGGTGAGGGGGCGCCTCAAAAGTGCTCAGACTTGCGCCGACGCCCCCTCACCCGGCCTCGCTCGGCTGACCTCTCCGCGCGCAGCGGGGAGAGGAAAAGCGAGTTTGTCGCGCGCTCGCGCATTCAGTCCGATTCAATTGTCAAACAGCCCGCAGTTTCGTTTAGCCAACGCTCCGCCGCCCCTATTCTTGGCGGCGCGGGGTACGCCGTCGTCTCCTTCCTCGGCTCCCCACGAGGGGAGCGGAGCGCCGAGAAACGCAGGAGCTTGCGAGGCTCCTTTGAGCGGCTGGCGAAGCCGCTCGACACGCTTTTCGAGGCGTGCCCTCCCCGCTTGCGATCGCGGAGAGTCGCCTCTCGGCGCTCCACGTGCGGCGTTCTCATCTCGGCGCCGGGCCGCGCTTTGCCCGCGGACCGCTCGAAGCATGAGCAGCCCGCCGTCAGCCAGCTCCTGGCAGGGGTCCGTAGTGACCCCGGGCGGAGCCCCGGCGCCGCCCGAGTGCGGGGTTACGAACCCGCCCGCGGGCGCCGCATCGACCTTTGCGCGCTCATCGCGCGTTCAAGTCCGAACCGTCGCGGATGCCGCATCTCCGGCATCCGCCGTCCGCCGCTCCGTCTTCAGGACGTCCCTAGAAGACGCCCCTCGTCGAGCGGGACGCGCTCAAGATAAGGGCGTGGAAGCGAGCCGGGATAAGTTTTCCGTCGTTTTGTCTTTGCGCTGTGGCGCGCGGGTCACAGCGTGACGCTGCCCCGTTCCGCCGCCGTCATCACCCGCGAAAGCGGGTGATCCAGTAATCGCAGGACTCGTTAAACAGCGATGTCGGTGTTTACTGGGTCCCCCGCCTTCGCGAGGGCTTTGCACAAGTAGGGCAGAATGATTCCCTTGGCGAGGAGATTCGCTGGAGGGAGCCATGGCGGAACGACGTATCGGTCAGTTGAGCTTTGCGGACGATCTGATCTGCGATGCAGCCCGAGCCAATGTGACAT
>DATJAC010000010.1:0-13598 GCA_035516655.1 Alphaproteobacteria bacterium
TCTCAACCCAAGATCACCGTCATTGCGAGCGTAGCGAAGCAATCCAGGGGCGGCGGGAGCGATAAATCTTCTGGATTATTTCGCCTTCGGCTCGCGATGACGGGTGTTTCCCTAATCTCGTGAATTTCTGAACCAGGGCGCTAGAACAGGATGCGATCAAGCTGAAGCATCACGATCGTCACCCCCGCGCACGCGGGGGTCCATGGCGCCGCTGGATTCCCGCTTTCGCGGGAATGACGATGAAAACACCGGTTCGACTTGATCACATTCCGCATTAGAGCTTTGCGCCTTGCTCGGTCGGTTTTTCGCGGCAGCGAGGGCCCGCAGGGAGCCGCTCACCTTCCGGCATCGAAATAGAGCGTGTCCGTCGACCAGAAGGTGACGGCGATCGGCGTCGGCGCCGCCGCCCCGTCGGGGTATAGGGCGGTCTTGAGCTCGATCGCGGCACCGTTGACGTAGGGCGGCTCGAAAATCTCTCCGCCCGAGAAGCGATCGACGATGGTGAGGGCCGCGGGGGCGGAGATGCCGCTTCCCGCCGGAGCGCGCGCGCGGGCGCCGGTATGGAAGGTGAGCGTGCGGCTCGTCGGGTCGTAGCGGTGGACGACGAGGCGGTTGTCGCCGATCGCGAGGGTGACGCCGGGCAGGAGCGCTTGCGTGCTCACGCTGCCGGGCGTGAGCGCAACCGAGGCATTGCCCGCGTCGAGATCGGCGGCGAGCTTGCCGAGCCCTGCCGGCGTCACGTCGAGCCGCGGCGGGAGGGCGAAACTGAGACGGCAGTAGTCGCTCTCGCCGGTATCCAGGCGGGTCGCCAGGATCTCCATGATGCCGCGCGTCGGGCGCTCGGCGGAGCCGCAGAGCTGGAGCCGGTTGCCGTTGGTGCCGAGGGCGATCGAGCCCAGGAGGAAGCTCCCGCTCGAGCGGTGGATGCCGAGCTCCGACAGGCCGGTCGAGAGCGGATGCACGGCGTTGGCGACGAGGCTCGCACCCGTCGCTGCCGGCACCGCCGCGAGGCTTTGCGGGGTCACCACGAAGGCCGGGTTCTGGGCAATGCCCATGCCGAGTTGCACGAGGCAGTCGTTCGGGCGCGCGCAATCCACGGCGACGAGGCCGCGCGGCGGCTCGCCGCCGAGCCACGCGGCATCGCCCGCGCGCGAGACGAAGCCGCTCTGGTCGTATTTGATGCGGTCGATCGCGATCGCCTTGCTCGCCGCCTGCTCGAAGAGGAGGTTCTCGATGCGCCGCAGGAGGCCGTCGCCGAGCCGCGATTGCCCGTCGGCATCGCCGTAGCGGACGATGAGCTGCACGGTCGGCTCGCCCGGCATCGGCTTCACGTAGGTCTCAGTACCCAGCTGGTCCATCATCAGGAGCGAGGGCTGGCCGAGGACGACGACGCTGCGGTAGCTGTTGTAGGTGTTGATGTTGCGGATCGTGTTCTCGTACTGCCAGGTCGAGCTGCGGGAGGGCAGATAGAGAGCGTGTCCGCTGACGCAAGCTTGGCTCGGCGGCATCTTGCCCTTGGCGCGCCGGTAGGGGAGGAACCAGACGGGGGCTTTGGTCGGGCTGATGCTGGCCGTCTCGGGGCGCAGCACGCTCTCGTAGAACCAGAGATCGAGATTGGCGTTGAGCCTCAAGCGCTGCGCCATGCCCCGGCGGTTCTCGACGGCGAGGAGGACGACGAACTGGGTGTCGCTCCCGGCGAAGGGGTGGCCTGCGGGCAGGCACACGGCGTTGCCGCAGGCGATGCAATTCACCTCGAAAAAGGTGCAATCGAGGAAGGCGCCACCCTGGATGAAGGGATAGCCGAAGCCGCAGATGTTGACGCTGTCGAAGGTCACGCGCTCGAAGTCGAGCATGTTCACGCTATCGACGGCCGTGCGGTCCTCCACCCCGGGCCCGCTCAAAAGGGCGCCGTAGCGGAAATTCGCGATCCGGATGTCCTCGACGTAGACGTTGGTGACGGTGCCGCTCGCGCGGAAGCACGCCCCGCCCGTGGGGGCCACCGGATCCGATGGCTCCGTCACCGCGGGATGGTCGATCTTGCAGGCGAGGGCACCATAGAGTGCGGCGGGCCCCTCCGGCGCCTCAGCGACGTGGTAGGTGAAGCTCGCAGGCCCCGTCACCGTGATCGGCTGGATGCCGCAATAGCCGTCGGGGAGGGCGAAGAAGACGGCGACGGTATCGCCCGAGCGGAAGTCGTGGGGAAAGATGGTCGTTGCGGTGATCTCGCTTCCCTGTGCCGTGAGGTTTGCCAAGAGGAACGAGCGCTCGCCGTAGCGGTCCTCGGGGTGCCCGGGAGCATTGCCGGAGATGCGCGGAAAATCCGCGATGGCGCCCAAGAGGGTGCCCGTGCCGGAGATCACCTGGGCGCTGTGCTTGAGGAGGATGGTCGCCTCGACGAGGTAGGTGTCGTCGATGTCGACGATGTAACGCCCGCCCGCCGCATCGAGGGTCGCCTGGAGCTGGGCCGCGGCCGGGAGCTTCCCCCCGCCGCGGGCACCGAACCATTTCGGGCTGAGCCTGAGCCCGCCCACGAAGCGCCGCCAGCGGCCCGCCGGTGCCTCGCCCTCGGGGGCGAGGACGAGGCCGCCGTCCTCGATCTCGGTGCTGCCTGCGTCGAACCAGAACTGGCCGCCCCCGCCGTCGCCGGCTGCGTGATAGCCGGCGACATGGGCGACGAAGCCCTCGGGCACCTGCGTGGCCGGCACGGACTTGAGGGCTGCGACCGTGGCGTAGTAGCGGCTGATCGTGATGTCGGAGATCTGCGAGGTGACCTGGAAGCCGCCGCTCCCGCCGGCGAGGCTCGTGTCGTACATGACCGTGACGAACTGTCCGCGCCGGACGTCGCCGCCTGCGAGCGCGCGCGGGCCCTCGACCCCTTGCTTCATGAGCGGCTTGGGGCCGAGGCCGTTGACGTTGAGCGTGGCGCTGCCGGTGTTGGTGAAGCCCGCCTTGAAGCTATAGGCCTCGCCCTGGACGTAGGCGAGCGGGAGCCCCTTGTCCGCCGTCGCGTAGACGTAGGCGTCGCTCGATCCGGTGGCGACGACGGTCCCGTTGATGCGCTCCCAGAAGCGCTTGATGACGCCGAGGAGGGCGTTCGTGCTCTCGGAGCCTGCGATGCGCGGGTCCTTGCCGTGGGCCACCGAGAAACCGTCGGGTCCTGGCGGGGCGTCCTCCGCTGCAGCGCCGCCACTTGCGGCGGCAAGTGCCGTCGTGGCCAATCCCGCCTGCAGCAACCGGCGCCGCTTGAGCCCAGGCGTCTCTCGGCGCTCGCGATCGGCGGTCATCTTCGCCCTCCCCGTTGGCCGCTCGACGCACCGAGTCGTGCGCGCCGAGCTCCCTGGAATTCTATGCGAGATTTGCCGGAGGAGGACATGGGAAGCGCGTACTGCCGCACGGCCGCCGCCCCCGGCAGCGGACCCTTGCGGAATTTTGCGTTAGATGCGGCCCCCGCGGCCGGGAGCCGAGCTCAGGTCAGCCCTTCTCGCTCGGCGCGCTTGCGCGCCAGCTTGCGGGCCCGACGTACCGCCTCGGCCCGCTCGCGAGCCTTGCGCTCGGAGGGCTTCTCGTAGGAGCGGCGCAGCTTCATCTCGCGGAAGATTCCCTCCCGCTGCATTTTCTTCTTGAGCGCACGCAACGCCTGATCGACGTTGTTGTCGCGCACGACCACCTGGACCAGGGCCAATCCTCCATTCCGGCTTGAGGTTGAGCAAACAGCATTTGGCTGGAGGTGGGCCTTGTAGCACAACCGGCTGAGGCCCTCAAGCGCGAACTGCCCGGAAATCGCCGGCTTTGGCGCCGCGGTACCCGGCCTTTGACCCGAATCCGCGGGCGACGCATAGTAAGGCCATGGCCATTCTCAAGATTGCCCGCATGGGCCATGCCGTGCTGCGCGAACCGGCGCTGCCCGTCGCCGACCCCGGTGCCGCCGAGGTCATCCGCCTGGTGCGCGACATGATCGAGACCATGGAGGACGCCCCCGGCACGGGCTTGGCGGCCCCGCAGGTCCACGTCCCCCTCCGCGTCGTCGTCTTCAGGGTGATGCCGGAGCGGCTTACGGAGGTGCCGGGCGACGAGGCCCAGCCCCTCACCATCCTGATCAACCCTGTGATCGAGCCCTTGAGCGAGGAGACCTCCCTCGGCTGGGAGGGCTGCCTATCGCTCCCCGGTCTCATGGGGGCGGTGCCGCGCTTCACCCGCATCCGCTACCGCGCCCAGGGCCTGGACGGCGAGGCGATCGAGCGTGAGGCCGCCGGCTTTCACGCCCGCGTCCTGCAGCATGAATGCGATCATCTGGAGGGCATCCTTTATCCGATGCGGATCACCGACTTCCGGTACTTCGGGTTCGTGGACGAGATGCGGCGTTTCGCCCCCGAGCTCGCCGAGGAGGCCATATGAGCGGCAAAAAGAGCTTCGAGACCATGCGCGCGCGAATTCTCGAATGCGCGCTCGTCCATGTGCCTTTCGACGGCTGGAGCGAGAAGTCGCTCATGGCGGGGGCCAAGGACGCGGGCTATGCCCCACCCCTCGCCCTCGACGCTTTTCCAGGCGGGGTGCCCGATGCGATCGAGTTTGCCTCCGAGCGCGCCGACGCTGCGATGCTGGACGCCTGCGAGCGGAGCGGCGGGCTCAAGGAGAAGCGCGTGCGCGAGCGCATCGCCGCGGCGGTCCGCCTTCGTCTCGAGCTCAGCTTGGGCGAGCGCGAGGCGATCCGGCGCGCCCTCGCCTTCCTCGCCTTGCCGCAGAATGCCCCGCTCGGCCTCAAGCTCGTCTGGCGCACGGTCGATGCGATCTGGTACGCGGCGGGCGACAGTGCCACCGACTTCAATTTCTACACCAAGCGCGCGCTCCTGACGGGCGTCTATTCCGCGACCATGCTCTATTGGCTCAACGACAGCTCGCCGGGCTCAGCCGAGACCTGGCGCTTCCTCGATCGGCGCATCGAGGAAGCGCTCAGCCTGCCGCGCCTTCTGGGCAGCCTGCGCGAGCGGATCGCGGCACTGCCGCGGCGCTTTCGCGCGCCTGGACCGGCGCGGCACCGGCCGCGTTGAAGCACCCCGATCGTCACCCCCGCGCACGCGGGGGTCCAGGGCGGATCGATTCCCGCTTGCGCGGGAATGACGAAGAAAATGCCAGGGTCAATCTCGCCAGACGCCGCTCATGCGCCTCCGTCATCCGTCGTCCGTCTTCCGGTAGAGCCGCGTCACGTGGCCCATCTTGCGGCCGGGCCGGGCCTGCGCCTTGCCGTAGAGATGAAGCCGGGCACCGGGCTCGGCCAGGAGCTCGAGCCAGGCGTCGGCGGCGTGGCCGATGAGGTTGGTCATGATCGCGTCGGAATGGCGCTCGGTCGAGCCCAACGGCAGTCCGCATACGGCGCGCACGAGCTGCTCGAACTGGCTCGTCGCACAGGCATCGATCGTCCAATGCCCGGAATTGTGCGGGCGCGGGGCGAGCTCGTTGACGAGGAGCCGCCCGTCTCGGGTGACGAACATCTCGACCGCCAAGAGGCCGACGAGATCGAGGGCCTCCGCGATGCGGCGGGCGAGCAGATCGGCCTCCAGGCGGAGGCGTTCATCGAGGTGGGCGGGGGCGGAGGTGGTGTCGAGAATATGGTTCACGTGGCGGTTCTCGACGGGATCGTAGGCGGCGATGGCGCCGTCGAGCCCGCGGGCGACGATCACGGAGATCTCGGCCGAGAAATCGACGAAGGCTTCGAGCACGCCGCGCGCACTCCCCATCGCTTCCCAAGCCGCCTCGAGCGCCGTCGCCGCGGTGATCATGACCTGGCCCTTGCCGTCGTAGCCGAGCATGGCGCGCTTGAGCACGGCCGGACGGCCGAGCTCGCCCAAGGCGCGTGCCAACTCGTCTCGGCTGGCGACCTCGCGGAACGCGGCCGTCGGCGCGCCGATCCCGCTGAGGAAGCTCTTCTCGCGCGCCCTGTCCTGGGCGATCCGCAGCACCTTCCAGCCGGGCCGCGCCGGCACCTTCGCCGCGAGCGTCTTGACGGCCGCGGCCGGCACGTTCTCGAACTCGCAGGTGACGACCTGGACGGCGTCGGCAAAGGCGGCGAGGGCTGCGGGATCGTCGTAAGGGGCGACCGTGCCCGCGGCCGCCACCAAAAGGGCCGGCTCGTCCGCACTCGTGCAGTAGATGTGGCAGCCATAGCCGAGCCGGGCGGCAGCCAGGGCGGTCATGCGCCCGAGCTGGCCGCCGCCCAGAATGCCGATGCGGCTTCCGGGCGGGAGCGGTGTGGCGGTGCGGGCTGCGGCTGCGGGCAGAGTGGAGCTCATGCCTCGGCCGGCCGCTCCTCGACCGCGGCCGTCTGCTCAGCACGGTAGGCATCCAAGGCCGTTGCGACCGCCGGATTCTCGAGCGCCACCACGGCGGCGGCGATAAGGGCGGCGTTCACGGCTCCCGCCTTGCCGATCGCGAGCGTGCCGACGGGAATGCCGGCCGGCATCTGCACGATCGAGAGCAGACTGTCGAGGCCGGAGAGGGCTTTGCTCTCGATCGGGACGCCGAAGACGGGCAGGGCCGTCAAGGAGGCGGTCATGCCCGGAAGATGGGCGGCCCCGCCCGCCCCCGCGATGATCGCCTTGAGCCCGCGCGCGCGCGCGCCCTCGGCATAGGCATAGAGCCGCTTGGGCGTGCGGTGGGCCGAGACGATGCGCGTCTCATGGGGGACCCCCAGCCGGGCCAGGGTGAGGGCGGCGTGGCGCATGGTCTCCCAGTCGGATTGGCTGCCCATGACGATGCCGACGAGGATGCGCGGCGCCGCTTTTTTCCGTGCCGCGGCCTTGCTGCCGGCACCGGTCCTTTTTCGCTCCGGTATCAATACCTTCACTCCCCTGGGCCGGCCGCAAGGACGCGCATATTTGTGCGAAAGAGCCGGCAATTATAGGGAAGCGACGCTCGCGTTCAAGCGGCTCTGCCCGGGGGTGCGCGCACGCAAAACGCGCGAGTCAGGTGACGAGATCGCCACTTTTCCGTTACAGTTTGCGGCAATTTATGCTTTATGGGGAGCGCAATCCCAAGGGTGCTTTGCGACCTCGGCTGCTGGCGAATTTGGCAAAACCCTGCCGTTCATCATGACATCTCGAGACAAGGACGACATTCGGCGAGAGGCAGGGGCGAGCACGGGAGCGCGCGGCTCCTCTCAGCCGTCGGCGGGCCGGGCGGAGCGCGCTGCGGCCGCCGAGAGTGCCGGCGCGGACGCGCCCGAAAGCGAGCTCTCGCCCAAGGTGCGCGAGGTGGTGCGCGGGCTCAGGGCCGAAGTCGAGACCTTGCAGAGCGAGCTTGCCGAGGCGCGCGCCAAGGTCGCCTATCTCGAGCGGCTCGCCGATCAGGACACGCTCGTTCCGGTCGTCAATCGCCGGGCCTTCACGCGCGAGCTCTCCCGCACCATGAGCTATGCGCGGCGCTACCAGGTGCCGTGCAGCGTGCTCTATTTCGACCTCAACGAGCTCAAGGACATCAACGACACCTACGGCCACGGTGCGGGCGATGCGGCCCTCGTGCGCATCGCCGAGACCCTGATCGCGAGCGTGCGCGAATTCGACATCGTGGGCCGGCTGGGCGGGGACGAGTTCGCCGTCATCCTGGTGCATGTCGACGGCAAGGGGGCCGCCGAGAAGGCGGCGGCCTTGGCCGCCGCGGTCGAGGCCGCCCCGCTCGTCTATCGCGGCATCGAGATTCCCGTCAGCGTCGCCTTCGGCAGCTACCAGTTCCGGCCCGACGAGAACGTCGACCATGCGATCGACGCGGCGGACCGGGCGATGTACGCGCGCAAGCGGGGTGCCCCCGACGCCTGAGGGCGGGCGCATTCGCGTAGCACCGTCATGCGATGATATCGGGGAGCAGCTGGCTTTCCAGCCTGGCGATCTGGTCCTTGAGCGCCAGCTTGCGCTTCTTGAGACGCTGCATCATCAACTGGTCGTAAACGCCCCCTTCGCTCACCCGGACGATGACCTCGTCCAGGTCTCGATGCTCGCTTTTGAGCGCGGCGAGGCGCGCTTGGAGCAGGGCTGTCTCTTCCTCGTTCAACCGGCCGACATCCCCAGCACGACCAGAGTCCGCAGAAGCCAAAGCTTACAGGAGCAAAGCCGCGCGCGAAATGCCCGCGCGGGATCGGCTCGGCTGCGCGATTGATGCCCGTTGGCAAGTGGGCGACACTCGTGCGCAAGACGGCTGGGACCCGACGAGGGAGGGCCGGCGTGAGGCGCCTGCCGAAGTGCGAATTCTGGGACTTCTCGCTCGCGGTCTACCGGCGTGCCGGGGTGGCGCCTGCCTGTCTCGCCCTTCAGGAGCGCTACGGCACGGACGTGAACCTCCTCTTCTTCTGCTGCTGGGTGTCGGCGAGCGGGCGGGGTGCGCTCGAGGGCGAGGCCTTGGCGCGGGCCGCGGCCGCGGTCGAGCCCTGGCATCGCGAGATCGTCCGCGGCTTGCGGGCAGTGCGCGTGCGCTTGCGCGACGGTGCCTCGCTGCTTCCGGAGGCAGCGGACGCGGGCCTTCTCGCCGGTGCTGCCGAGCTGCGCAAGAAGGTGGGTGCGGTCGAGCTCGAGGCCGAGCATATCGAGCAGCTCCTCCTCGCCGGCTTGGCCCCGCCCGTTCGTGCGGAAGCTGCGGCCGCGTCTCCCGCCGGGCACGCAGCGGCGGCGGCACGCTCGGCCATGGCCTACCTCGCCAGCCTTGGCGCCCCGCTCGACCCGGCCGACCGGCGCGATCTTCTCGCGGTCCTCGAGGGCGTTTTTCCCGCCTTGGAAGAGGCAGCGCTCGCATCCCTCCTCGCGCGCACTTAGGCGGCCATCGAAAAGGCCGGCGCCGGGCCAGACGACGCGTCGACTTGGCGACAGGACCATGATGCTTTTCAAATAGTTAGAGCCGAAATACCCGAGCCAAAACCGGTGCTGGTGCGAGGCCGGAAACGGGCGTAGCATTTTCGCCACGGCCTCTTGCATGACGGCCCTCGGACTCTAGACACAGGAGGTGTCCGATGAACATCGCAGAGCGGATCGATAGCCTCAAAGCCAAGCACGCGGCCCTCGACGCCGCGATCGAAGAAGAAAACAACCGCCCCCTGCCCGACGCCACCAAAATCCACGACCTCAAGCGTCAGAAGCTCAAGATCAAAGACGAGATGGCCCAGATCGACCGGCACTAGCCGGGCTCAGCCGTCCGTTTCGCTTTCATAAATTCGAGCGTCACCCCCCCTTCAAGGGGGAGGGGGAATAATGTTGCCAAACGATGCTTGGCCGTTCGATGGCAGGGCAAGCGCGTTTGAATAGCAATGACTGTGATAATCCGTCGTCCCGGCGAAAGCCGGGAGCCATGCCGAGACTGGCGCGACGCCTTTGTCTTTCTGCGGCAATGGTAATCTTGGTCGATGGATACCGGCTTTCGCCGGTAATGCCGGAATCGAAAGATTCAGAATCACGGAACGCGATTGCGCACTTGAGGTTGATCGGCCCCCCGTTGAGGAGCGGTGGATGGGAGGGGGTCCGCTCGTGAATGCGAATCTTACCCGAGCTTTTTCGCCTGCTCCCGCAGCACGAACTTCTGCACCTTGCCGGTCGAGGTCTTGGGCAAGCTGCCGAAGACGACGGTCCGCGGCACCTTGAAGTGCGCGAGATGCGCGCGGCAGAAGGCGATGATCTCTTCCGCACTCGCCTCAGTGCCCGCCTTGAGGGTCACGAAGGCGCATGGCGTCTCCCCCCATCGCTCGTCGGGGCGCGCCACTACCGCCGCCTCGAGCACCGCCGGGTGGCGATAGAGGACCTGCTCGACCTCGATCGTCGAGATGTTCTCCCCGCCCGAGATGATGATGTCCTTGGAGCGGTCCTTGAGCTCGATATAGCCGTCGGGGTGCCAGACGCCGAGATCGCCCGAGTGGAACCAGCCGCCGGCGAAGGCGTCCGCGGTGGCCTCACGATTCTTGAGGTAGCCCTTCATCACGGTGTTGCCGCGCAGGAAGACCTCGCCCATGGTCGCACCGTCCTGCGGCAGGGGCTGAAGCGTCTTGGGATCGGCCACCATGAGGCCTTCCATCACCGGATAGCGCACGCCCTGGCGCGCCTTGAGGGCCGCCTGCTCCGCGGGCGTGCGCTCGCTCCACTCGCCGTGCCAGGCGCACACCACGGCCGGTCCATAGACCTCGGTCAGGCCGTAGACGTGGGTGATGTGGAAGCCTTCGCGTTCGATCGCCTCGAGGATCGCGGCAGGCGGGGGAGCCGCCGCGGTCATGATCTCGACCCTCTGGGCGAGCGGGCGGCGCTCCGCCGCATTGGCGTTGACCAGCATGCCGAGCACGATGGGTGCTCCGCAAAGATGCGTCACCCCATGCTCGGCCAAGGCCGCATAGATCGACGCCGCATCAACCCGGCGCAAGCACACGTGCGTGCCGGCGAGGGCCGTGATCGTCCAGGGAAAGCACCAGCCGTTGCAGTGGAACATGGGCAGCGTCCAGAGATAGACGGGATGCCCCCGGATACCCCAGACGAGGATGTTGCCGAGCGCGTTCAAATAGGCGCCGCGATGGTGATAGACGACTCCCTTCGGGTTGCCCGTGGTGCCGGAGGTGTAATTGAGGGCGATCGCCTGCCATTCGTCCGCGGGCGGGCTCCAGGCGAACTCGGGATCGCCTTCCGCGAGAAAAGCCTCATAGTCCTTTTCGCCCAAGAGCGCTCCGCCCGCGGCGGCCGGATCGTCGATGTCGATGACCGGGATCTTGCGCTCGAGGAGGGCGAGTGCCTGGGCGATGACGGGCGAGAACTCGCGGTCGGTGATGAGAAGCTTCGCCTCGCCGTGGGCGAGGCTGAAGGCGATCGTCGCGGCATCGAGACGGATATTGAGGGCATTGAGCACGGCCCCCGCCATGGGCACGCCGAAGCTCGCCTCGAAGGCGGCCGGCACGTTGGGCGCCATGACCGCAACCGTATCGCCGGGGGCTAGCCCACGGCCTTTGAGGGCCGAGGCGAGCCGCCGGCAGCGCGCGTAGGTTTCGGCCCAGCTCCACCGTTTCCGGCCGTGGATGACGGAAGTGCGCGCCGGGTAGACACTGGCCGCGCGCTCGATGAAGCCGAGCGGGGAGAGGGCCGCGAAGTTCGCCGCATTCCGGCCGAGGTCCTGCTCGTAAATCGCGCCGGCATTGATCTGGCTCATTCGCGGCATCCCCCTGCGGCGACAAAATAGGCCGCGGCGGACCAGTTTCTCGCACTCGCCCGCCGGGCGCAATTGCGCCTTGGCAAGGACAGCACTTTGCCGCTATTGCTCAGGCGAGCGGGGGTAGTACGGGGGGTGCTGCTTCCCAGGGAGGCTCTCCATGTCCGACCGCTTCGAGGCGATCTATCGCCGCTCGCTCCGCGACCCGGAAGGATTCTGGGCGGACGCCGCGGCGCAGGTCCACTGGTTCAAGAAGTGGGAACGCGTGCTCGACGCCTCCAACCCTCCCTTCTACCGCTGGTTCCAGGGGGGCATGGTCAACACCTGCTACAATGCGCTCGACCGTCACGTCGAGGGCGGGCGGGGCGAGGCCACCGCCCTCATCTACGACAGCCCCGTGACGCGGACGATCAAACGCTACAGCTTCCGCGAATTGCGCGACCTGACCGCGCGCTTTGCCGGTGCCCTTGCCGCCTTGGGCGTGGGTAAGGGCGACCGCGTGATCATCTATATGCCGATGGTGCCGGAAGCGCTCGTCGCCATGCTCGGCTGCGCGCGCCTTGGGGCCGTCCACTCGGTCGTCTTCGGCGGCTTCGCGGCCCCCGAGCTCGCCCAGCGCATCGACGACGCCAAGCCCAAGGTCATGGTCTCGGCCTCCTGCGGCATCGAGACCGCGCGCGTGATCCCCTACAAGCCCCTCCTCGACGAGGCGCTGCGCTTGGCCGCGCACAAGCCGACGCACACCATCGTCCTGCAACGCAGCCAAGCGATTGCCGCCCTGGTGCCGGGGCGCGATCTCGACTGGGAGGCGGCCCTCGCCGCGGCTCTGCCCCAGGCATGCGTGCCGGTCCCTGCTACCGATCCGCTTTACATTCTCTACACCTCGGGGACCACGGGCCAACCCAAGGGCATCGTGCGCGACAACGGCGGCCACCTCGTAGCACTCAATTGGTCGATGAAAAACGTCTACGGGGTCGAGCCCGGCGAGGTCTATTGGGCGGCCTCGGACGTGGGCTGGGTGGTCGGGCACTCCTACATCGTCTACGCCCCCTTGATCCACGGCAATACGACCGTGCTCTATGAAGGCAAGCCGGTCGGAACGCCCGATGCGGGTGCTTATTGGAGGGTCATCGCGGAGCACAAGGTGGCCGCCCTCTTCACCGCCCCCACCGCCTTCCGCGCCATCAAGCGCGAGGATCCGCAGGGCGAGCTCATCAAGAAATACGATCTGCGCCAATTCCGCACGCTCTTCTTAGCAGGCGAGCGCGCCGACCCCGATACCGTCGCCTGGGCCGAGCGCCAGCTCGAGCGGCCGGTGATCGATCATTGGTGGCAGACCGAGACCGGCTGGGCGATCGCCGCCAACTGCATCGGCATCGAGCCGCTCAAGGTGAAGCACGGCTCGCCCACGCGCGCGGTCCCCGGCTACGACCTCCGCGTGCTCGATCCTAACGGGACCGAGCTCGGCCGCGATGCGATCGGAGCGCTTGCGGTCAAGCTCCCGCTCCCGCCCGGCTCGTTCCCCACTTTGTGGAACGCGGACGAGCGCTACAAGAAGGCCTATCTCTCGGCCTATCCCGGCTATTACGAGACCGGGGACGCGGGCTACATCGACGAGGACGGCTACGTCTTCGTCATGGCCCGCACCGACGACATCATCAACGTGGCCGGACATCGGCTCTCGACGGGTGCCATGGAGGAGGTGCTCGCCTCCCACCCCGACGTGGCCGAGTGCGCGGTGATCGGGGTGGCGGACGCGCTCAAGGGGCAGGTGCCGCTCGGCTTCCTCGTGCTCAAGGCGGGCGTCAAGCGGCGGCCGGAGGAGATCGTGCACGACGTGGTCAGGCTGGTGCGCGAGCGTATCGGTCCGGTCGCCGCTTTCAAGAGTGCGACCATCGTGCCGCGCCTGCCCAAAACCCGCTCGGGCAAGATCCTGCGGGGTACGATGCAGAAGATCGCCGACAACGAGCCCTACCGCGCCCCCGCCACGATCGAGGACCAAAGTGTGCTGCCCGAGATCGAGGAAGCGCTCGGCGGGCTCGGCTACGCCAAGGCGCGCGCGGGAAGCGAGGAGGAGGCGCGCTGAGAGCGCCGGCGTGGCGCTCATCGCCGCCATTGCCGAGCGCAGCTTCCTCTTGCCGCGGAGTGCCGCCATGGTGCGGCGGCTTCCGCACGCGAGTGATGACGTTCGGGCGTCGTGACCGCGCGGGGCGCACCCGGCCCGCCGCTGGCGGCCTCCTCAGAGGCAGGCCGGAAATGAACGCTCTATCTTCAATGCATTACCTGTCACACGTCGTCATTCCCGCGAAAGCGGGAATCCATCGTCGGCCTTGAGCCGGGCTCCGGACATGGACCCCGGCTTTCGCCGGGGTGACGAATGGAACATTGAAACGGGACGGATCATTTTGAGTCAGACTCTGAGGAGCGAGCGGAGCGAGCGTCTC
>DATJAC010000011.1:0-4213 GCA_035516655.1 Alphaproteobacteria bacterium
GTGACGGGGCGGATCACCGGCAAGGCGGACGGCCTGATCGCAGGCATGAGCGGTCGGGTCAAGCTCGTGCCCAAGCAATGAGCATGAACCCGGCACCGAGCAATCTGGAGGCCCAGGTCTTCGGGCTCTCGACCCTCGCCCAGCTCGAAAAGCGGGCGCGCCATGCCGGCACCGTCAACGAGCTCGCCTTCATCGTCGTCAACGAGACGCTCGCCCTCGCCCCTTACCGCCAGGCCATCGTGTGGCGCCGCGAGCGGCCGGGCAAGGGCCGCATCCTCGCCGTCTCCGGAACGCCGGTGGTCGAGCGCAATGCCCCCTTCACGATCTGGCTGGAGCGCGTGCTTGCCCGGCTCGACCGGGGCAGGGAGCAGGCCGCGGTACGGACGGTGGGCCCCGGCGATCTTCCGGAAGCGCTTGCCGCGGAGTGGTCGGACTGGCTGCCCGCGCACGCGCTCTCGGTGCCGCTTGCCTCGCCCAACGGGACGATCCTCGCCTTTCTCATCCTCGCCCGCGAGCAGCCCTGGCAGGAGAGCGACAGCCGCCTCATCGAGCATTTGGCCGACGCCTACGGCCACGCTTGGGCGGCCCTCCTCGGCCCGCGGCGGCTGCGCATGCGCCCAGCACTGCGGCGCGGCCGGTTGGCGCTCAAGCTCGTCATCGCCGCGGCGATCTTCGGCGCCATGTGGATCCCGGTGACCCTGACGGCGCTCGCCCCTGCCGAGGTGGTGCCGCTCGATCCCACCATCGTGCGCGCGCCCATCGACGGCGTCGTCAACCGCTTCCATGTCGAGCCGAACCAGGACGTGAGCGAGGGCCAGCTCCTCGTCGACTTCGATCCGACCACGCTCGATAACCGGCTCGAGGTCGCGCGCAAGGCGCTCGCGGTGGCGGAGGCCGAGTACCGCCAAGCTTCGCAGCAGGCGGTCTTCGACGACAAGAGCCGGGTGCAGCTCGCCCTCCTCAAGGGACGCATGGAGGAGCGAAATGCGGACGTCGTCTATGCCGAGGCGCTGTTCGATCGCATCCGCGTGCGCGCGGGGCGCGCCGGCATCGCGGTATTCGACGATCCGGAGGAATGGGTGGGCCGCCCGGTGACGATCGGCGAGCGGCTGCTCATGATCGCCGACCCCAAGGAGGCCGAGATCGAGATTTGGCTGCCGGTGGCCGACGCGATCACGCTCGGACCGGATGCGGACGTGAGGCTCTTCCTCAACATAGCCCCGGAGCAGTCGGTCGCGGGCGTCTTGCGCTACGCGAGCTACGCCGCGAGCATTGCACCCGACGGCCTGCTCGCCTACCGGCTCAAGGCGGTCTTCGCGGACGACACCACGATCCCGCGCATCGGCCTCAGGGGCACGGCCAAGGTTTACGGCGAGCGCGTGTCGCTCTTCTATTACCTGATGCGCCGGCCGATCACGGTGGCGCGCCAGATGTTCGGCTTCTGATGGCCGACCTCGCCTTCGAGCGCGGCCCCATCATGCTGCCCTCGCTGCGCGAGGAGGTGGCGCTCTATCCGGGCCCGCCGGCCCTCGACGGCTCGCCGAGCTGGACGCTCCACGATCCCGTGCGCAATCAATTTTTCCGCATCGGCTGGCCCGCCTTCGAGATCCTGTCGCGCTGGGAGGAGGGCAGTGCCGAGAAGGTGGCGGAGCGAGTGCGGCGGGAGACCACGCTCGATCCCGTCGCCGAGGAGGTGGAGGAGGTGGCGAACTTCCTCCTGCGCAACGACCTCCTGCAGCTGCGGGGGGAGGGCGGTACGGCGCGATTGCGCAAGAAGGCCGCCCTCATGCGCCATAGCTGGGCCATGTGGGCGCTCAAGAACTACCTTTTCCTGCGCGTCCCGCTCGTGCGTCCCGACCGCTTCCTCAGCGCGACATATCCCATGGTCGCTTGGGTCTACAGCCGCGGCTTCGTTCTCGCGGTGGCCCTGATCGGCATCCTCGGGCTCTACCTCGTCGGCCGGCAGTGGGACGATTTCGCCGATACC
Source organism: Alphaproteobacteria bacterium (assembly GCA_035516655.1). Lineage (GTDB taxonomy): Bacteria > Pseudomonadota > Alphaproteobacteria > JACZXZ01 > JACZXZ01 > DASPPM01. The sequence continues at coordinate 1,988 of DATJAC010000011.1, forward strand.
TTCAGGTACTTCTTCTCGCTCGAGGGGCTGGTCTGGTTCGCCCTCTCCCTCTCCGCCCTCAAGGTCGTGCACGAGCTCGGGCACGCCTACACGGCCAAGCGCTTCGGCTGTCGGGTGCCGAGCATGGGCATAGCCCTGCTCGTGATGTGGCCGGTCCTCTTCACCGACGTGACCGAGGGCTGGAAGCTGCGCTCGCGGCGCCAGCGGCTTGCCATCGGTTCGGCCGGCGTGGCGGCGGAGCTCGTCTGCTGCGCCATGGCCCTCTGCGCCTGGGGGTTCCTGCCGAACGGCCCGCTGCGCAGTGCCGCCTTCGTGCTCGCCACCTCGACCTGGGTGACCACGATCCTTCTCAACATGAGCCCGTTCATGCGCTTCGACGGGTACTTCGTGATGTCGGACTTCCTCGAGACGCCCAATCTGCACCTGCGCGCCTTCGCCCTCGCGCGCTGGTGGCTGCGCGAGGTGCTGCTCGGGCTCAACGAGCACCCGCCCGAGGAGCTGCCGGCCGGGAGGCGGCGCTTCCTCGTCGCCTTCGCCTTCTGCACCTGGGCCTATCGCTTCATGATCTTTCTCGGCATCGCCGCGATCATCTACTCCTTCGCGATCAAGATCGTGGGCCTGGCGCTGGGTGCGGTCGAGGTGAGCTATTTCCTGGTCCGCCCCGTCTACATGGAGGGGCGGGCGTGGTGGACGCTCAGGCACAAGATCCGCTTCGGGCCGCGCCCGTTCTTGACGCTCGCGGGTGCCGTGCTGATCGTGGCGGGCCTGCTCGTGCCGTGGCACGCCACGATGGAGGCCCCGGCCCTCTTCAAGAGCCGCGAGCATGCCGACGTCTTCACTCCGCTCGAGGGTGCGAAGGTGGCGGCGGTTAAGGTCAAGAACGGCGATCGCGTGCAAAAGGACGCCCTCTTGCTCCAGCTCGTATCGCCCGATCTCGACCACGCGATCACGACGGCACAGCACGAGATCGACATCCTGGAATGGCAGCTGAGTGCCCAGGGGGTCGAGCCGAGCCTGCTCGCGCGCAGCCGCGTCGCCGAGCAGCAATACCAATCCGCCCTCGCCGAATACCGCTCGCTCGTCGACGAGAAGCAGCACCTCGCCGTCACGGCACCCATCGCGGGCAAGGTGGTCGATCTCATCGACGGGCTCGACGTCGGCGCCTGGCTGCCCGCGCGCTCGCGCATCCTCTCGATCATCCAGCCCGGCGACGCCGAGCTCGAGGCCTACGTCTACGAGTCCGACCTCGGCCGCATCGAGCCCGGCGCCTCGGCGATATTCTATCCCGAGGCGGACAGCCGCCACGTGCTGCGCGCGCGGGTGGAAACGATCGATCGCGCCAGCACCCGCGTGCTGACCGAGCCCTACCTCGCCTCGAAATACCGCGGCCCCATCGCGGCGCGCGAGATCAAGCGCGACGAGCTCGTCCCCGACCGCACGATCTATCGCGTAACCCTCGTGCCCGAGGACAGGGACGCCCAAGTCGCGCAAGTGGTGCGCGGCAGGGTCGTCATGCACAGCCGTCCCGAGAGCCTGCTCGCCCGCGTCTGGCGCGCTGTCGTTGCCGTCGCGATCCGCGAGAGCGGCGTGTGACCGTGTGGCGACGGCTGGTTGCGACGTTGGCCGTGGACGAAAGAAACAAGCCTGTCACATCGGGGTGTTATCCTGGCCGCCGTCATGGTTCTGGAATGGAGACGGGCGGGAATGACCGGAACTGCTCCTCCCCGCGGAAAGTGCTACATGCGGACGGCGGCCAAGGTTCTGGCACTCGCCGCCCTCCTCGTCGGCCATAGCCAAGACGGCAATGCCGCCGATCCTGCGGGCAGCGCGGGCGGCGGTCCGACCGCGACTCCGATTCAGCATGTGATCATCATCATCGGGGAGAACCGCTCCTTCGATCACCTCTTCGGTCTCTATAGGCCGCGGCCGGGCCAGACGATCTCGAATCTCCTCTCGAAGGGGATCGTGAACGCCGACGGCACGCCCGGCCCGCATTTCGCGGACGCCGCCCAGTCCGAGGCCGGCGGCGAGACGAGCTATTTCATCGCACCTCGGAGCAAGACGCCCTATGCGACCCTGCCCCCGCCCGACTTGAACAAGGCGCCGGCCGAGGCGAGCGACGGCAGCCCGCCCCCCTTTGCGAGCGTTGCGGCTGCGGCCGCGGCGGAGCGCGATCTGGAGCCGAGCGACGTTCGACTCCTCACGACCGGGGCGAGCGGCTTAGAT
>DATJAC010000012.1:0-3844 GCA_035516655.1 Alphaproteobacteria bacterium
GCCCTCGTGTCCGTTGGGCGAACGGGCGTAGGCCGCGCACGAATGCGAGAAGGTCATCACGATATGGCATTGGGGGTTGCCGCAGTTATCCAGCGCCAACTTCTGAGCGTAGCCCATGTTTTCATGATTGCGCGAAAAGCCGAATCCGCCTCCGCCCACGGCCAGGGCGCCATCCGCCCACGCCGCCGATATCGGCACGACCACGGCAGCCGCCACTGCAAAGACAGCAAATGCGCGCATAGCCGTCCTCCATTAGCATGCTTTTCATTGTCGCAATTAAAACGGGATAACCGTGCCGCCGACATTGATTTGCATCAAGGCGGCCCCAAAATGCCCGCATGTCCCGTAGCGCTGCGAGTCCGGATGGACTGATCGGCGCGATGACCGCTGCGATGGCTTCGTTCGACATTCCCCGCGTGCGGACGCGCCTACGATGCAAGAAAAAATGCCAAGAACGGCGTCACGGTCCGGCGCAGTCATGCGCCCGGCATCCAATCCGGCGTGCCGAGTCCCGATCAACCAGGGAATGCGCGTTGCGGTCTGCCTTCGGCACTGAGCCGACGATGCGCGTCCGCGCACGCCAGGCAGCGCGCCCGGCGCCGCCCCCTCACGCCGCCGGCCGCACCTCCGCGAGCCCGTCGGCGTCCGTGGCCGAGATCGTGGTGCGCACCATCGAGCGCACCTGCTCGGCCGCGGGCCAGGGCCGGCCGCGGTGCATGGTGGCGCGGTTGTCCCACATCACCACGTCGCCCTCCCGCCAGCGGTGGAGATAGGTGAGGCCGGGCCGGGTCGCGTCCTCGATGAGCTTGGCGAGGAGGGCCTTGGCCTCGTTGTCGCCCATGCCGTCGATGGCGTAGGCGTGGGAGGCTATGTAGAGGGCGCGCAGGCCGTTCGCTGGGTTGCGCCAGCTGAGCCGCCAGCGCACGGGCGGGAGCGACGCGCGCTCCTCGGCCGGCAGCATGTCGGGGTCGATCTGGTTGCGCGAGTTGGCGTAGCTGTGGGTGACGATCGCGTCCTTGAGCCGGCGCTTCAGCGCGGGCGTCAGGCGCTGCCAGGCGAGCCGGGTCGAGGCGAACTCGGTCTCCCCGCCGCTTGCCGGCAGCTTGCGCGCGGAGAGGACCGAGGCGAGCGCGGGTGTGCGCTTGAAGGAGCTGTCGGTGTGCCAGAGCTGGTTGGCGCGCGCGTTCAAGGCCTGGCGGTGGGTCGGCGGGACGAGTGCCCCGTCGGGGGCGAGGTTGGTCAGGCGCACGAAGAGCGTGCCGGTGCCGAGCGAGCCCATCTTGGTGATCTCGAGCGGCCCGAAGGCGCGCGAGTAGCCGAGCTGCACGTCATCTGCGATCGCCTGATCGCGGAAGAGGAGGACGGAATGCACCTCGAAGGCGGCGCGCACCGCGCGGTAGGCCGCATCGCTGCTGGCCACGTCGAGCAGGCTGGTGCCGCGCACCTCGGCGGCGAAGCCGGGACCGAGCGGGACGAGCTCCATGGCGTCTCTCCTCGGCGGCGAGTGTAGCAGGTTCGCGGTAGCGATGGCAGCACCGCCGTGGGTCCTTCGAGACGCGGCCCTCACGGGCCGCTCCTCAGGATGAGGACGATTTGCGCGTGGCAGAAAGACTCGACCTCATCCTGAGGAGCGAGCGCAGCGAGCGTCTCGAAGGACCCGCCGCTCACGGTCCGAGGCATTTATTATCATGCTATGCATCCTGCCTCACCCCAGGGCCACGAGGTCGAAGGCGATCGAGATGCGGCGCTCCTCCGAGGTGAAGGGCACGGTGCCGTGGTACATGTAGCCGGGGAAGAGGAGGAGGCGCCCCTCCTTCGGCTGGATGCGGCGGACGAGGGGTGCTGCTTTGAGGTTGAGCTCCGCGGGCGGGCGGCCGAGCTCGAACCAGCCCGCCTCGCCCTGATCCTCGGCAGCCACGATCTCGGGGAGGAGCGGGTAATAGACCCCGCCGAGATAGCCGTCGTAATGCACGTGGGGTACGAGATTGCCCCAGCCCGAGAGCCGCGTCGCCCAGGAGGTGAGGCGCCACTCGCGGGGGAAATGCGCGAGGAAGGGATGGGGCGGCTCCGGCGCCACGCTCGCGCGATAGGCAGCGATGGCGTCGCGCACCAGCGTCTCGAAGGCCGCCATCGGGCCTCTCGGCTCGGCGAAGAGCTCCTCGGTGATCTCGAGGGCGGGATGGTGGTAGGTCGGATGGTCCGCGGGCGGGACCTTCAGGCTCGGATGCGCCTCGACGTGACGCACGAGGGCCGTGTTGAACTCGGCGAGGCTCGCGTAGCCCGCGGGGGCCGCGAGATCCCGGACCTGCACGAGGCGTGCGAAATCATAGAGCACGGCCGCCGCCTCGCGCGCGCCGAGCTCGTTGAGGGCGAGGGCCTTGAGGGCCGAGGCCTCGATGCTTGCGGGGGCCGCCGCGAGCCAGGCCTCGCAGGCCTCGAGCGCCGCCGCCATCTCGCCTTGCGCGAAGCAGGCGTTCGCCAGATTGCTCGAGGCGGTGGGCCAGCCGGGGCGGAGGGCGAGGGCGCGCGCGTAGGCGGCGATCGCGCCCTCGCGGCGTCCGAGGCGCTCGAGGGCGAGGCCGAGGCTGCGCGCGCTCTCGGCATTCGGGCGCAGGGCGAGCGCGCGCTCGTAGGCCGCGACCGCCTCCTCCGTCCGGCCGAGGGCGAAGAGCGCGTTGCCGAGATTGTGCCAGGCGGGGACCAGCTCGGGCCGGCGCGCGAGCGCCGCGCGATAGGCGTCCGCGGCGGCCGCATGCGCCCCCGAGCGCTCGAGGGCGAGACCGAGATTGTATTGCACCTCGACGAGCTCGGGCTTGAGGGCGAGCGCCTTGCGGTAGTGGCCGATCGCCTCCTCGAGGGCACCCAGCTGGACCGCGATCATGCCGGCGAAGCTCAGCACGTCGGGCCGATTGGGCTCGCGCGCGAGCACCTCGCGGCAGATCTCGAGCGCCGCCGCCGGCCGCCCCGCCCCGTAATGCGCCGAGGCCTGGCGCAAGAGGGCAGCACTCGCCGGCGACGCTGCGGGTGCCGGTGCCGGCCGCACCGGCGGCACTGGCGCCACCGCGCGCTTGCCCGCCGCCGCGCGCTTGCGCTCGCTCCGTCTCTCCTTGCGTGCCATGGCGGCGATTATGGGGCTCGCACCCCGCCGCGGCAATCGCCCGGGCGCTCCATCCCGATCGTCACCCCCGCGAACGCGGGGGTCCAGGCAGCGAGCGCGAGCGACCGCATTGCGCCATGCCGGGCGTTCTCCTGGATGCCCGCGTGCGCGGGCATGACGAGTAGTGAGGAGAAGGCCGCCGGCGCGCTCAGCCCTTGCGCGGAAGGGCGATGACGCGGCCGAGCTCGGGCGGGCGCGGGAGGCGGCGGTGCTCGGCCAAGAGCCGCTCGAGGCGGGCCTGGGCCTCCGCGGGCATCGCCGAGCTGCGGCGCGTCTCGAGGTCGACGTGGATGCTCAAGAGCTCGTTCGAGGCGGCGAGGAAGCCCTCCTCGGCGTGATACATGCGGTGGAAGTAGTGCAGGCGCTTGGCGTCGAAGGCGACGAGCTGGGTCGACAGGCGGAGCGGATCGCCGGCGTTGAGCTCATGCGCGTAGCTCACATGCGCCTCGAGGGTGAAGAGCGAGCAGTTGGTGCGGAGGCGGTAGGCGCGGCCGAGGTCGAGATGGTCGAAGAAGGCGTCGGTCGCGTGATCGAAGGCCACGAGAAAATAGGCGAGGTTCATGTGGCCGTTGTAATCGGTCCACTCCGGCAGCACGCGCTCGCGGTGGAGCTCGAGGGGTTGGGGGACGGCACTCTCGCTCATGGCGCCAAGATAATGGATTGGCCCCGAGCGTCAACGCGGCCGCC
>DATJAC010000013.1:0-6782 GCA_035516655.1 Alphaproteobacteria bacterium
TTGCCGAAATGCTGACCGCGGGCGAGCTCATAAGCTCGGCCGAGTTGGCCCCGACCGACGGCATCGCCCTCCTCCCCTTGCGTCTCGAGGGCGTGCGCATCAACGCAGGCGTGGCCATCGGCCGCGCCGTGCTGCACCACCGGCGCATCCAGATCCGCCAGGTCGTGGCCGAGGACCCCAAAGTCGAGCTCGTGCGGCTCGACGAAGCGCTCATCGGCTTGCGCAGCGCGCTCGACCGGCTCGCGGCCTCGCCCGACATGGCGCAGCAGGGCGAGCATCGCGAGGTGCTCGAAACCTACCGCATGGTCGCGGGCGATCGCGGGTGGCTCCGACGCATGCGCGAGGCGATCCAGACCGGCCTTTCGGCGGAGGCCGCCGTGCAGCGCGTGCAGAACGACATGCGCGTGCGCATGGCGCAGGTGACCGATCCCTTCTTCCGCGAGCGGCTCACCGAGCTCGACGATCTCACCAACCGCCTGCTCCTCCTCCTTGGCGCCGTCGACGCGGAGACCGAGCTGCCCGAGACGAGCGAGGGAATCATCGTGGTCGCGCGCGACATGAGCCCGACAGCACTTCTCGACTACGACCGGCGCACGCTCAAGGGTCTCGTGCTGGAGGACGGCGCCCCCACCTCGCACGTCGCGATCATCGCGCGCGCCCTCGACATTCCCGTGGTCGGGAGGGTCGGGCAGGCCTTCAGCAAGATCGATGCGCTCGATCAGGTCGTCGTCGACGGCGATCGCGGGGTCGTCTACTTGCGTCCGGGAGAGGACGTGCAGCAGAGCTTTTCCGAGAGCGTGCGCCTTTCGAGCGCGCGCGCTGCGGCCTACGCAGCGGCGCGCGAGCTGCCGGCCGTCTCCCGCGACGGCGTGCACGTTCGCCTCCACATCAACGCGGGCCTCCTCATCGACATGCCTCATCTCGAGGAGAGCGGGGCCGACGGCATCGGGCTCTACCGCACCGAGCTTCTGTTCATGGTGCGGCGCAGCTTCCCCTCCGTCGCCGAGCAGACGAACGTCTACGGCCGCGTGCTCGATCTGGCGCGCGGCAAGCCCGTCGTCTTTCGCACCCTCGATATCGGCGGCGACAAGGCGCTGCCCTATCTGCCCGAGGAGTCCGAGGAGAACCCGGCGATGGGTTGGCGCGCCATACGCGTCGGGCTCGATCGTCCCTCGATGCTGCGCCAGCAGTTGCGCGCGCTGATCCGAGCCGCGGCCGGGCGCGAGCTCTATGTCATGTTTCCCATGATCGCCGAGGTCGACGAGTTCGAGCGCGCGCGCGCCATTCTGGCGCTCGAGCTCGAGCGCGAGCGTGCGCTCGATGCCGCCCCGCCCGCCATCCTCCGCGTGGGTGCGATGCTGGAAGTGCCCTCGCTCGTCTATCAGCTGCCCCAGTTGCTCGCGCGCGCCGATTTCATCTCGATCGGCAGCAACGATCTCCTGCAGTTCCATTTCGCCGTCGATCGCAACAATCCGCGGCTCGCCGAGCGCTACGATCTGCTCTCGCCCTCGGCCCTCACCATGATGCGTCGAATCATCATCGGCTGCGCCAAGCTCGGCGTGGAGGTGAGCCTGTGCGGCGAGGCGGGCTCGCATCCGCTCGAGGCCATGGCGCTCATCGGGCTCGGCTTGCGCAGCTTCTCGGTGGCACCGTCTGCGATCGGTGCGGTCAAGATGATGCTACGGAGCCTCGAGGTGGCACCGCTCGCGGGCTATCTCGAAGCGCTCATCGGGCAGGCCGACCACTCGCTGCGCAAGAAGCTCAAGGATTATGCCGCGGACCACGGCATCGCGATCTAATCCGTTGATCTCGGGCACCTTCCTTTGCTAAGACCTACTGGGGCCTTTGGTAAGACCTGTTGGGGTGCGGTCGCGCAAATCCGCCCGACCGGAGACGCGCATCCAACGGCCGCATCTAGCGGGGCGGGGCTGTCCGCGGCGGCGGTTGCCCGAAGGTCGGTTGTTGGTGCAGGGTGCTTAGGGACAAGGTTCGCACCATGGCTGAGCCGAAGCGTCAGGACCTCGAAAGCGATCATCGCGGCCGCAGCGGGCGCGACGGCGGGGGGCGCTACGCCGGGGCGGACGGGGTTGCCGCCACCCTGCGCGCAGCCCGGCTGGCGCTGGGGCTCGATCTCGCGCAGGTGGCCGGGGCGCTCTGCATCCAGTTCCGTTACCTCGAGGCCATCGAGGACGGCCGCTTCGAGGATCTTCCCGGACCGACCTATGCCCTTGGCTTCGTGCGCGCCTATGCCGAGTTCCTGCGCCTCGACGGCAGGTCGATCATCGGCAAATTCAAGGACGAGGTCCGCGGCCTGAGCCGCCGCCAGGCCCTTGTCTTCCCCGAGCCGCTGCAAGAGGGCCGCTTTCCGGGCGGGGTCGTGCTCCTCGTGGCCTTGCTCTTCGCGGCCGGCATTTACGGCGGCTGGTACTACTGGGAACACAGCCAAATGACCGCGTCGGACGCCGTGCCGCCGGTGCCGGCCAGTCTCGCCAACATGGTCCCGGCCAATCCGCCGCCGGCGGCGACGCTCGCACCCTCCGAGGCCCAGGCCAGCAGCGCCACGACGGCCGTGCCGGGGGAAACGCCGGCCGCGGCGGCAAGCGGAGGTGCGGCAGCCCCTCCGCCCTTGCTCGCCTCTCCCGGCCAGAGCCCAGCCGCGGCCCCGGCCCCGGCCCCGGCAGCACCCGAGGCGAGCGCCGCCCCGCCGGCAACCGCAGCGCAGCCCGCCCCGATTGCGCTCCAGCCGCCTCTGGGGACGGCGCCGAGCGATGCGGCAAAGGCGGCATCCGCGGCGCCCGGGAGCGGGAATCAGGCGACACCCTTGGCACCGCCCGCCCCTGACCAGATTGCCGCCCTCAAGCCCGGCGACACGCGGGTTTATGGCGAGAGCAACGTCGATTCCCGGATTACCTTGACCGCCCGGCAGGACAGCTGGGTGCAGGTGCGTGACCGCGACGGCAACGTGATCTGGACCCGCATCCTGCGCCGGGGCGACGTTTACCGGGTGCCGAACCAGGGGGGCCTCGCCTTTGCCACCGGGAACGCCGGCGCCCTCGATGTCTCGGTCGACGGCAAGCCGGCACCGTCCCTGGGCGCCATCGGCATGGTCCGGCATAACGTACCCCTCGACCCGGGCAAGCTCATGGCCGGGACGCTGTCGAACCCATAGCCGGCAAGGCTGCCGCGAGCCCTTGCCCCGTGCTTGCCGCGCGCGGGCGGGCGGCCCTATATCAGCGGGGGAGTGCCGGCGGCACGCTGGCCTCGAGCCGCCTTTTGCGTTATAACCCGGCCGCGGGATCGGGTGCGGAGACGCGCGAGGTTCCGAGCGGAATTCCGAGGAAAATGCCATGAGCGTTCGCCCTTATCGCGACATCGTCCGGCGCAAGAGCCGCAAGATCATGGTGGGCCCGGTGGCCGTCGGCGGCGACGCGCCGATCTCGGTGCAGTCGATGACCAACACGCTCACCGCGGACGCCAAGGCGACGATCGACCAGATCAAGGGGCTCGAGGCGGCGGGGGCCGACATCGTGCGGGTGTCCTGCCCGGATGAGGAGTCGACCGCGGCCCTCAAGGGCATCGTGCGCGAGGTCAAGGTGCCGCTCGTGGCCGACATCCACTTCCACTACAAGCGCGCGATCGAGGCTGCCGAGGCGGGGGCCGCGTGCCTGCGCGTCAATCCCGGCAACATCGGCGGCCAGGCGCGCGTGCGCGAGGTGGTCAAGGCCGCCCGCGACCATGGCTGCTCGATGCGCATCGGCGTCAATGCCGGCAGCCTCGAGAAGGAGCTGCTCGAGCGCTACGGCGAGCCCTGCCCCGAGGCGATGATCGAGAGCGCCCTGAACCACGCCAAGATGCTCGAGGACGAGAACTTCACCGAGTTCAAGATCAGCGTGAAGGCCTCCGACGTGTTCCTCGCCGTCGCCGCCTACCAGGGCCTGGCGGACGCGTGCGACTATCCGCTCCATCTCGGCGTGACGGAGGCCGGGGCCTTGCGCTCGGGCACCATCAAGTCCTCGATCGGCATCGGCTCGCTCCTCTGGGCCGGGATCGGCGACACCATCCGCGTCTCGCTCTCGGCCGAGCCCGTCGAGGAGATCAAGGTGGGCTTCGATATCTTGAAGTCCCTCGGGCTGCGCCACCGCGGCGTCAACATCATCTCCTGCCCGTCCTGCGCGCGGCAGAACTTCAACGTCATTCCGACGGTCGAGCGGCTCGAGCGGCGCATCGCGCACATCACGACACCCATGACGCTCTCCGTCATCGGTTGCGTGGTGAACGGGCCCGGCGAGGCGCGCGAGACCATGATCGGCTTCACCGGCGGCGGCAAGCGCTCGCACCAGGTCTACATCAACGGCGAGAAGCATCACGTGCTGCACGGCACGGACGACGAGATCGTCGACCATCTCGTGGCGCTCGTGGAGAAGCGCGCCGCCGAGATCGAAGCCCAGAAGTCCGACTCCGAGACGGCCCCGCGCACGGCCGCGGAATAACCACGGGAGAGTTCCTTGTCCGCGCTGCAGCCGGTCCGCGGCACCCGCGATCTATTGCCTGAAGAGAGCCGGCGCCACCGCCGCGTCGTGGAGACGGCCGAGCGCGTCGCCGAGCTCTACGGCTACGAGGAAATAGCTACGCCGATCTTCGAGTTCACCGAGGTGTTCAAGCGCACCCTCGGCGACACCAGCGACATCGTCACCAAGGAGATGTACACCTTCACCGACCGGGGCGGCGATCTTTTGACGCTCCGGCCCGAGGCGACGGCCGGCATCATGCGCGCGTTGATCTCGGGCGGGCTCGCCCAGCATCTCCCGCTCAAGTTCTTCTGCGCCGGACCGATGTTCCGCTACGAGCGGCCGCAGAAGGGTCGCTACCGGCAATTCCACCAGATCGACATCGAGCTCCTGGGGGTGCCCGAGCCGCTCGGCGACGTCGAGGTGATCGCCGTGGGGGCCCATATCCTCGAGGCGCTCGGCGTCCTCGGCAAGACCACGCTCGAGCTCAATACGCTCGGCGACGCGGAGAGCAGGGCCGCCTACCGGGCGGCCCTCATCGACTATCTCGGCAAGCATCTCGGCGAGCTCTCGGCGGAGAGCCGCACCCGGCTCGAGCGCAATCCCTTGCGCGTGCTCGACTCCAAGGACGAGGCCGACAAGCGCATCGTGGCCGCGGCCCCGATCTTCTTCGACTACCTCAATGAGAGCTCGCGCGCCTTCTTCGACAAGGTGAAGGCCTCGCTCGCAACCCTTGGGATCGGCTACCGGCTGAACCCGCGCATCGTGCGCGGGCTCGATTATTACTGTCACACGGTATTCGAGTTCACCACGAACGAGCTCGGTGCCCAGGGCGCGGTGCTTGCCGGCGGGCGTTACGACGGGCTCGCCGAGACCATGGGCGGTCCGTCCACCGCGAGCGTGGGCTGGGCCGGCGGCATCGAGCGGCTGGCGATGCTGGCGGGCGAGGTGCCGGCGGCCCTTCGACCCATCGCGGTCATCCCCGTGGGCCAGGCGGCGGAACATACGGCCCTCGAGATCGCGCGCGATCTGCGCCATCGCGGGATTGCCGTCGAGCTCGGCTTTCACGGCAACGTCTCGCGCCGCATGAAGCGCGCGAACAAGGTGAACGCGCGGATCGCCATTTTGCTCGGCGACAACGAGCTTGCACGCAAGGCGGCAAGCCTGCGCGATCTCGACACGGGTGCGCAGAGCGAGGTAGCGCTCGACACCCTCGTCGACCGCCTCGCCGCCGAGCGATAGCGAGCCTATGGCCGGCGGCGCGCATGCGCCGGCCGCCTTCGTCGTGGTCGGCGCCAATCATCGATCGAGCAGCGTCGAGCTGCGCGACCGCATCTTCGTCGAGGATGCGGCCTGCCCGCGCATACTCGAGCGGCTCCGCCAGGAGGGCCTCGCCCAGGCGCTCGTGCTCTCGACCTGCGACCGGGTCGAGGTCCACGGGGTCGCGGCGGATCCCGAGGCGGCGCGCACCGCGGTCGCCCGCGTGCTGGCCGAGCGGGCGGGGTACGAGGCAACGGAGCTCGGCCGCGAGCTCTATCTCCGCACCGACGAGGCGGCCCTGCGCCACATCTTTGCCGTTGCCGCCTCGCTCGCGAGTGCCACCGTCGGCGAGCCGCAGGTACTGGGGCAGCTCAAGGCAGCGCACCGTCTCGCGCGCGATGCCGGCATGATCGGCGGTGCCCTCGAGGCAGCCCTCCAGGCCGCCTACGCCACGGCAAAGCGCGTGCGCAGCGAGACGGAGATCGCGGCGGGACCGGTGTCGATCGTGGCGACCGCGGTCGAGCTCGCCCGTGAGGTCCACGGCGATCTCGCGAAGCTTGCCGGCCTTCTTGTCGGCACGGGCGACATGGGACAGCTCATGGCGGAGGCGCTCTTGAAAGCGGGGCTCGGCCGCATTACGGTCGCGGCCCCGCAAGCGGCGCGCGCGGAGGCGCTTGCGCGCCAGCTCGACGGCCACTACACGGCGTTCGCAACCCTCGCCGCGGCACTCGCCGAGGCGGACGTGGTGATCAGCTGTGCCGGCACCGGGCGATACCTGTTGAGCGGGGAAATGATGGAGCAGGCCTTGCGCCGCCGCCGCCGCCGCCCGGTCTACCTCATCGACCTAGGCGTGCCGAGCGACATCGAGCCGGCGGTCAACAAGGTCGACGACGCCTATCTTTACGACCTGGGCGACCTCGAGCGGGGCGCCCTTGCCGGCCAGGCGAACCGCATGGCGGCGGCGGCGGAGGCGTGGCGCATCCTCGAGGAGGAGCTCGCCCGCTTTGCCCGCGC
>DATJAC010000014.1:0-9707 GCA_035516655.1 Alphaproteobacteria bacterium
TTTTCTCACCTTCGGCCGTGCCGCGCGCGACGAGAACGCCCCGCGCGCGCAGCTCGAGGCCGAGCTCGGCCCCACGCGCATCGTCCGCCGCAGCGTCGGCCCCGATCGCTCGGGCTGGGACGGCTGGGTGCTGCTCGCCCACGATCCGAGCTTCACCGTCTCCGACCGCGAAGGTGGGGTCCTGCCTTAGAGCACTGTCCGATCAAGTGGAATCAATCCACCTCGTCGTTCCCGCGAAAGCGGGAACCCAGGACCAGGCGACGGGCCGATGTCCCTGGACCCCGGCTTTCGCCGGGGTGACGAGGGAAATGTTCTACCTGATCGGATTCCGCTCTAGCGGCCCGGACCGCCCTCAACCCGCCTCCCGCCGCCGCGCATAGTGCCGGCGCGCCTTGGCGCGGTTCCCGCAGCTCGCCATCGCGCACCAGCGTCGGCTGCGATTGGGACTCACGTCGAGGAAGAGCCAGCCGCATCCGGCACCCTTGCACAGGCGCAGGCGGCGAAGCTCGGGCGAAGTCAGGAGCTCGGCGGTCGCCTCTGCGAGAACGCCGAGCAGCCGTGCCGGAGCACCACCCTCGCGCGCGCGGCGCCAGACGTAGTCGGCACCGCTCGCCGCGAGCTCGCGGTTGTGCGGCCGGCGGCGGAGCCGCGCGTTGAGGAGCGCCAAGTCGGCGGGGTCGGCCGCCCGGTGCCCGAGCCACGCGCGAAAGAGGCGGCTGCTCGCCTCGCGCAGGCGCAGGGCGGCGCGGAAGTGGGCCGCCGCCCGTCGCGGCGCCGCGCGCGCCTCGCGCGCGAGCGTCTTTGCCTCGCGCGCGCCGAGGATGCGCACGCGGCGCAGCCAGTCCAGCAGCTCCGGCCATCCGGCGAGACGCTCCACGGGCTGGGCCCGGTCGCGCCAATCGAGGGTGTTGACGAAGTCGAGAGCGAGATGTCCGCCGTCGTCCCGCAGGGAAATGGCTTTCGCCTTGCCGCGCACCGCCATGGCCATGCTCTCCTCGGCGGGCGGCACCGCCCGCTTTCTCCTAACCAGCATACCGGTTGACACCCGGGTGCGGCAAGCCTAATCTTGCTTCCTAACTCTCACACAGGTTAGACCACGGACGCAGGCGGCGTGGCGGACACGGCAGCCTCCGGGAGAGCGGGATGACGCGCGGCACCGGCACCATGCTCTTCATCGTGATGTGCCTGATCTGGGGCCTCACCTGGCTCGCCATCAAGACGGGGGTCGAGCGCGTGCCGCCGCTCTTCTTCGCCGGCACGCGCTTCGCCGTCGCGGGCGCCATCCTCTTTGCCTGGGGTTATGCCGCCGGGGATTGTCCGGCGATTTCGCGCGCGGACTGGCGTGCGTTCCTCCTCGCCTCACTCCTCCTCATCGTCGGCACCTACAGTCTGCTTTTCTGGGGCATGCAGCTCGTACCCTCCGGGCTCGCCGCCGTCATCAACCTCTCGCTCACGCCGACGGCACTCCTAGCCCTCGGCCTGACTTACGGCGAGGAGCGCTTCAGCCTGCGCCAGACGAGTGCAGTCCTCCTCGGCATCGTCGGCCTGGTCGTGCTGTTCCGTCCCGGCGGCGGCGGCTCGAACGGAGGGGCCGAGCCCTGGGGCATCGGCGCCATCGTCGGCGGTACCGTCGCCTACGCCTGGGGCTCGGTGCTGAGCCGCCCCCTCTTGCGCCGCTATTCGCCGATCTTCGTAAGTGCGGTCACCTGCCTGCTCGGCGGAGCCATCCTCATTGCCGCCGCACTCATCCTCGAGCCCATCGGCGGCGATACGCTTTTGGCATTCGCGGCACCCGCGGTCCTGGCGAGCTGGCTCTTCCTCGTGCTGATCGGTTCGCTCGTCGCCTTCACCATCTATTTGCGGCTGGTGCGCGACTGGGGCACGGCGCGCGCCGGGCTCTATGCCTTCGTCTCGCCCGCGATCGCGGTTCTGGTCGGCATCGTCGTCTCGGGCGAGCGGCCGCGCGCAAGCGATTTCCTCGGCATGGCGATCATGCTTGCGGCTACCTGGTTCGCCCTCGGCCGGCCGCTCCCGCGGCTCGGCGCGCGCCCGCCCGCGGCTCAGAGCCCGAGATAGGCCGCGCGCACGCGCTCGTTCTCCAGGAGCGCGCGGCCGCTGTCGGCGAGCACGATCGAGCCCGTTTCCATCACGTAGCCGCGCTCGGCGATCGCAAGCGCCGCATAGGCGTTCTGCTCGACGAGGAAGATCGTCGTCCCCATCTCCTTGAGCTCCTGCACCGCAAGGAAGATCTCCTCGACGAGCAGCGGGGCGAGCCCCATGCTGGGCTCGTCCAGGAGCAGGAGACGGGGCTTGGCCATGAGCGCGCGGCCGATCGCGAGCATCTGCTGCTGCCCGCCCGAGAGGGTTCCGGCCGGCTGCGCGCGGCGCTCGGCAAGGACAGGAAAGCGCCCATAGACCTCGGCGAGCGACATGGCGGCCTCGCGCCGCGGCCGCGTGTAGGCGCCGAGCCGCAGATTGTCCTCGACCGAGAGCGGGCCGAAGACGTGGCGTCCCTCGGGGACTTGTCCTATGCCGAGCCGCACGCGCCGCGCGGGCGGCGCTCGAGTGATGTCCTCGCCTGCGAACCAGATGGTCCCCGCACTCGCCGGGCGCACGCCCGAGATCGTGCGCAGGAGCGTGGTCTTCCCGGCCCCGTTGGCGCCGACGAGGGCCACGAGCTCGCCTTCGAGCACCTCGAGCGCTATGCCGTCGAGTGCGGGAATGCGCCCGTAATGGCTCTCGAGCCCCTCGATCTTGAGCAGCATCACGCCTCGCCGGAGACATCGATGGGGGGGGCTGCCGGCGGCCGGCGCGCGGCCGACGGCGGCTGCGCCAGGCTGCTGCCGGCTTGGCCGAGATAGGCGGCGATCACTTGGGGATCGCTGCGCACGTCGACGGCACTTCCTTCCGCGAGCTTGCGGCCGTAATCGAGGACGAGGATGCGGTGCGAGACGCCCATGACGAGCTTCATGTCGTGCTCCACGAGGAGCACGGTCACCCCGCTCTTGGCCACCTTGGCGATGAGCGCGTCGATCGCTTGCGTCTCGCTCGCATTGAGTCCTGCCGCCGGCTCGTCGAGCAGCAGGAGCCGCGGCCGCGTCGCGAGCGCGCGGGCAAACTCGAGGCGCTTCAAGGCCCCATAGGAAAGCTCGTCAGCTGTGGCCTCGCCGAGCTCGGAGAGGCCCACGAAGTCGAGGAGCCCGCTTGCCTCCTCGCGCGCCCTGCGGTCGGCGCGCGCGATCCAGGGCAGGCGGAAGAGGGCCGGCAGCATGCGCGCATCGAGATGACGGTGAAGGCCGACCATGACGTTCTCGGCCGCGGTCATGGCGAGGAAGATCTGCAGGTTCTGGAAGGTGCGCGCGATGCCGAGCCGGGCAAGCGCAAAAGGCGCCAGGCCGCCGACCTCGCGGCCCGCGAAGAGGATGTGCCCGCGCGCGGGCTTGTAGATGCCGGTGATGAGGTTGAAGAGGGTGGTCTTGCCGGCCCCGTTCGGGCCGATCACCGAGAGTACCTCGCCTTCCGCGACCGCGAAGCTCAGATCGTCGATCGCGGCGACCCCGCCGAAGCCGTGGCTGAGCCCGCTCACCTCGAGCAGGCTCACGGGAGCCTCCGCTTGAGATAAAGGGCGAGATTCGGCACCAGCCCCTTCGGCATGAAGACCATGGTGAGCATGAGGATGAGGCCGAGCATCACCTGCTCGTAGTCGTGGAAGACGGTGAGGGCTTGGGGCAGCACCGTGAGGATGGCAGCCCCCACGACCGCACCGTAGGTCGACGCCATGCCGCCCAAGACCACCATGGTGACGAGCTCGATCGAGCGCGGGAAGCTCGCCTCCGCGGGTGTCAGGAAGCCGCTGTAATGGGCAAAGAGGCTGCCGGCGACGCTCGCGAAGACGGCCGAGATCACGAAGACGCGCGTCTTGGTGCGCACGGTGTCGATGGCGACACTCTCGGCCGCGACCTCGGAACTCTCGAGCCCGCGCAGTGCCCGGCCAAGCGGTGAATCGACGAGGTTGAGCGCGAGCCACACAGCTATGAGGAGGGCTCCGGCCACAAGCCAATACCACGCGCGCGCGCCCACGATCTCCGTTCCCAAGAGCCGCAGGGGCGGGACGGCCATGCCGTCGGGCCCGCCGGTGAGCCTGGTCTCGTGCACGAGCACGATCGAAATGATGACCCCGAGACCGAGGGTGGCCATGGCGAGGTAGTGCCCGCTCAATCGAAGGATCGGCCGCGCCACGACGAAGGCGAGGAGACCGACGACGACGGCCCCTGCGAGCATGGCGAGCGCCGGCTCCCAGCCGAACTGGGCGGAGAGGATCGCCGAGACGTAGGCGCCGAGGCCGAAGAAAGCAGCGTGGCCCAGACTGATCTGGCCGGCATAGCCGATGAGGAGATTGAGCCCGACGCAAACGATCGCGTTCAAGCCCACGAGGATCGCCACGCCGAAGAAGAAATTATTGGGGAGGAGCCACGGCAGGAGCGCCATCGCTAGAGCGAGGGCGAAGAGGCCGCGATAACGCGCGAGCCAGGGCGGGTCGCGGCCCGCGCCAGGCGCCGGCGGCAGGAGGAGTGCCAGGAGGGTGCGCGGGGCCGGCCGCGGGAGCTGCCGCGAGAGGCCGGGCAGGTGCTGACCGGGGCCTCTCATACGCGCTCCGTCCGGCGCCGCCCGAAGAGGCCGGTCGGCCTGAGGAAGAGGACGAGGAGGATGATCACGAAGGCGATCGCGTCCTTGTAGCTCGAGGAGACGTAGCCCGCCCCCAGCGCCTCGACGAGGCCGAGGAGGAGCCCGCCCGCGACCGCACCCAGGCCGCTGCCGAGCCCGCCGAGCACGGCAGCGGCGAAGCCCTTGAGCCCGAGCATGACGCCCATGTCGTGGGAGGTGAGCGAGATGGGGGCGATAAGGATGCCACCGACCGCGCCGAGGGCGGCGGAGAGGCCGAAGGAGAGCGAGAGGAGCGCGCGCGTGCCGATGCCGACGAGCTGGGCCGCGAGCGAATCATAGGAGGTGGCGAGGATCGCCTTGCCGAGGAGGGTGCGGCCGAAGAACCACCAGAGCGCGATCACGAGGGCCGCCGCGGTGCCGATGACCCAGAGCGTCTGGGGCACCACGGTAGCGCCGCCCACATGGATGGGGGCCTCGCCCGAGAAGCCGGCGAGCGCGTGGTAGTTGCGGTCGAAGACCACTTGCGCCAGGCCGCGCAGGAAGATGGACGCACCCACGGTGATGATGATGAGGGTGACGACCGGCGCCTCGCGCGCCTGCTCGACCGCGAGCTTCTCGAGTGCCAGGCCCGCGATCACCGCAGCGATGATTGCGACCGCGGCTGCCAAGGGAACGGGTACCCCGCGCTCGACCAGCATCGCGGTCGTGAGTCCGCCGATCATGACGAACTCGCCCTGGGCGAAGTTGATCACCCGGCTCGCGTTATAGATGATCGAGAAGCCGAGGCCGACGAGCGCATAGATGGCACCCACCGTGATCCCCGAAAAGACGAATTGAGCGAACTCGGCCACGGCTCCCTGCGTTCGCGTCCCCCCTCACCCTTGCCATCGCTTTCGCGATGGGCCCCTTCCCTCTCCCGTTTACCGGGAGAGGGAGGGACCCGCGGCCGTGCGGCCGCGGGAGGGTGAGGGATAGCTCGGCCCCTAATACAGATACTTCCAGTTCCCGTTCCTGACCTCGACCATCTTGAAGGAGGCGACGTCGAGGCCGTCGTGGTCGGTGGGCGTGATGTTGTAGATGCCGTCGACCCCGATGAAGTTCTTGGTGTTCTCGAGTGCCTCGCGCACCTTCGCGTGGTCCGTGCTGCCCGCGCGCTTGATGGCGTCGACGAGCAGGTTGAGCGCGTCATAGGCGTGTCCGCCGAAGGTCGAGATCGGCTCGTGGTAGTGCTCCTCGTAGGTCGTCGTATAGGCGAGGCCGATCTTCTTCTGGGGATCGCCGTCGGGGAGCTGGGCCGCCACGATGACGGCGGCGGCCGGCAGGCGCACCCCCTCGGCCGCCTCGCCCGAGCCCGCAACGAACTGCTTCGAGGCGGAGCCGTGGGTGTGATAGAGCGGTACCGCGATGCCGAGCTGGTGATAGTTCTTGGTCACGATCACCGAGACGCCGCCGAAGCCGCAGAAGAGAATCGCCTGGATGCCGGGGGCCGCCTTGAGCTTGGTCAGCTGGGCCGTCACATCCTTGTCGCCCGAGCTGTAGCTCTCGCTGCCAACGATGGTGATGCCGTCGGGGTCGAGCAACTTCTTGTCGTTGGCGTTCGCCACGCAGGACTTGTCGAAGCCGCCGTCGCCCGCGATCAACCCGAGCTTGGAAAGGCCGCGCTGCTTCATGTCGGCATAGACCTTCTCGACCGCGAGGCGGTCGGTGTGGGGCGTCTTGAAGATCCACTTCTTGACCGGATCGACGATCACCGAGGCCCCGCCCAAGGAGATGAAGGGAATCTCCGCGTGCTCGATGAGGGCCGCCGCGGCCATGGTCTCGCCGGTGGTGCTGCCGCCGATGATGAAGTCGACCTTGTCCTCCTCGAGGAGCCGACGCGTGAAGGTCGCCGCCTGCTTGGCGTCGCCGCCCGAGTCATAGACCGTAAGCGCAAGCGGCCGGCCGAGGACCCCGCCCGCCGCATTGATCTGCGCCACGAAGAACTCGAGCGTCTTCTTCTCGGGATCGCCCAGGAACGAGGCCGGGCCGCTCACCGCCAAGAAGGAGCCGAGCTTGATCGGCTCCGCGGCCGCGGCCCCCGAGACAAGGCCCACCACCCACAGCACGGCAGCACAAAGCGTGAGGAGCATGCGAAGAGTTCTCGTTGTCATTGGCGTTCCTCCCGAGTTTCTTTGGCGTTGTCCGCGGCCCCGCGAGATCGCAGCCGGAGCATAGCACGCCTGAGGCCCCGGAGAGAGGGTATCGGCGCGAGCGCGAGTCAGCCCGCCATGCGGTCGAGGCGGTCGCGCAGGCGGTAGTAGGCGCCGACGAGGGGAAGGAACCAGGGATTGCCCGTGTAGAAGGGGCGGGTCGGGAAGGCGCGCCCGTCGAGCGTGTTCACCCGGTTCGCCCCGCCCAGGATCTTGCGCCCCGTCTCGGTGCCGAGATGGCTCATCATGGCGACCCCGCTGCCGTTGCAGCCGAGCGCATAATGCATGCCGTCCTCGCGTCCCATGTGGGGCAGGAAATCGAAGGTGAAGGCCACGTTGCCGGTCCAGGCGTGGGTAACCTTGACGTCGCGAAGCTGCGGGAAGCGGTCGGTCATGAAGCGGTGGAGCACGGGAGCGCTCACCTCGGGGGCGACCTGGGTGAAGCGCGCGCGGCCGCCGAAGATGACCCGCCTGCCGTCGGGCGAGAGGCGGTAATAGGTGAGGATGCGCGGCGTGTCGTTGATCGTCCTGCCCTTGGGGATGAGGGAGGCGGCAAGGCCGGGGGCGAGCTCCTCGGTCGCGATGATGTGGCTCGCGACCGGGATGACGCGGCGGCGGAGCGAGGGGGTCACCGCACCGGTATAGCCGTTCGTCGCGATCACCACTTCGCGCGCGCGCAGCACCTGGTGCTGGGTCTTGAGCGCGAAGCCGTCGGACCCGCGCGTGATGCGCTCGACGGGCGTATTCGCCGAGAGCAGGACGCCCGCGCGCCGGGCGGCCTCGAGCAGGCCCTTGTAATAGAGGGCCGGGTGAAGCTTGCCCGAGCGCTCGACCAACATGCCGCCGTGGTAGAAATCGGTCGCGATCTCCTCGTGCTGGCGCGCGCGCGGCAGCAAGGTCGCCTCCGCCTCGGCATGGCGGTTGAAGGCATCCAGCTTGCGCGCGAGATCGTCATAGTGCTTCGGCGTATAGGCGCCGATGAAGCGGCCGCGGCGCTCATAGAAGCAGGCGATCTTCTCGCGCTCGACCAGGGTCTCGAGCGTGTCGAAGGCCTTGGCACCGTCGCTCATCATGGCGGCGACCTCTTGCGCCCATGCCTCGCGGTCGGCCTTGCCCGCGCGCCCGGAAAGCCCCTTGCCGAGATTGATGCCGGCACTGACGGCACCCCCGCTCCGCGTGCTGGCGCCATGGCCGAACTCGGCCGCCTCGAGCACGGCGACGCCGGCTCCCCCGCGCGCAAGCTCAAGCGCCGCCGCGAGGCCGGCGTAACCGCCCCCCACGATCGCCACGTCGCAGCGAGCGGGCGGGTCGACCGAGCCCTCGGCACTCGGCCGCCACGCTTCCCACCAATAGGGCATCGCCTTGAAGTCCGGATGGAAGATTTGGCGCTTCATGGCGACTCCCTTTCATGCATGTCGAAGGTCCCGTGCCCGAAGCGCTGCGAGAGCAGGACGGCGAGGGTTATGAGGAGGATCTGCAGCACGGAGACGGCCGCGATGGTGGGGTCGATCTCCATGCGGATGTTGTCGAACATCTTCTTGGGCAGGGTCATCTCCGAGCCCGCGAGGAACATGGCGACCACCAGCTCGTCGAAGGACGTGATGAAGGCGAGGACGGCCGCCGAGACGAGGCTCGGCCGGATCTGCGGCAAGGTCACGCGCCAGACCGCCTGCCAGCGGCTGGCGCCGAGCCCGAGGGCCGCCGCCTCGAGGCTCTCGTCGAAGCCCTTGAGCCCGGCCCCGAGCACGATGACCACGAAGGGCAGGGCCAAGACGGTATGCGCAAGGGCGATCCCGTACCAGGCGCCGATGAGCTTGAGCTTGGCGAAGAGGCCGTAGACGGCGACCGAGAGGATGATGGCCGGCACGATCATGGGAGCCGCCGCGAGGCGCTCGAGCACGACCCGGCCGGGATAGCGCCCGCGCACCAGGCTGAAGGCGAGCGGCGTGCCGATCAGAAGCGAGAGCAGCATGGCGGCGGTCGCGATCTTGAGGCTGCGCAAGGTGGCGGCGATCCAGACCGGATCGCCGAAATAATTCTCGTACCAGCGCCAGGAGAAGCCCGGCGGCGGAAACTCGAGATAAGGGGCCGAACTCACCGAGAGCGGGAAGACGATGACGAGCGGCAGGACGAGAAAGGCGAAGATGAGCGCGCAAACGGCCCCGAGCAGGATGCGCCCGGGACGCGCCCGCCGCCGCCGCGCGCGCGAAGTGCCCCTCACGGCGGCACCTCGCCGCCGCGGCCGAGGGAGCGCTGGGCGAGACCGTAGATCGCGATGGTGGCGACGAGCAGGACGGCCGCCAAGGCCGCGGCAAAGGGCCAGTTGAGCGCCTCGCGCACCTGCTGCTCGATGAGGACCGCGATCATGATCACGCGCCCCCCACCTAGCAGTGCCGGGGTCACGAAGAAGCCCAGGGAGAGCACGAAGACGAGGATGACGCCTGCAAAGACGCCGTCCAGGCTGAGCGGCAGGACGATACGGAGGAAGATGCGCGCGGCGGGTGCCCCCAGCCCCTCCGCCGCCTGGACGAGGCTGGGGTCGAGGCGCTTCAAGGAGCTGAAGATCGGCAGCACCATGTAGGGGATCAGCACATGGACCATGCCGATGACGACGCCGAGCTCATTGTAGAGGAGCGGCAGCGGTTCGCGCACGAGGCCGAGATCGAGGAGCAGGCGGTTGACGATGCCGTTGCGCCCGAGGAGCACCATCCATGCATAGGTGCGCACGAGAATGCTGGTCCAGAGCGGCAGGATGACGCAGACGAAGCCGACCGCGGTCCAGAAGCGCGTCGTGGTGGCGAGGAAGTAGGCCACCGGATAGCCGAGGAGGAGCGCCGCGAGCGTCACGATGCC
>DATJAC010000015.1:0-5757 GCA_035516655.1 Alphaproteobacteria bacterium
GGTCCGCATTCATGGCCAGGCACATGGAGCAGCCCGGCTCGCGCCATTCGAAGCCCGCCTCGCGGAAGATGACGTCGAGCCCCTCGCTCTCCGCCTGCTCCTTGACGAGGCCGGAGCCGGGGACGACGAGGGCGCGCACGCCCTGGGCCACGCGCCGGCCCTTGGCGACCGCTGCGGCGGCGCGCAGGTCCTCGATGCGGCCGTTGGTGCAGGAGCCGATGAAGACCGCGTCCACCTTGAGTGCGGCGAGCGGGGTACCGGGCTCGAGGCCCATGTAGGCGAGGGCGCGGGCCCAGTTCTCGCGCGTGCCCTCGTCGGGCGCCTCCTTGGGATCGGGGACGCACCCGGTGATCGGCTGCACTTGGCCGGGCGAGGTGCCCCAGCTCACATGCGGGGCGATCGCCGAGGCATCGAGCGTCACCTCCTTGTCGTAGGCCGCCCCCGGATCCGAAGGCAGGGTCCGCCAATAGGCGAGGGCCTGCTCCCATTGAGCTCCCTTGGGCGCCATCTGCCGGCCTTTGAGATAGGCGAAGGTGGTCTCGTCGGGGGCGATGAGCCCGGCCCGCGCCCCGCCCTCGATCGTCATGTTGCACATCGTCATGCGCGCCTCCATCGAGAGTGCCCGCACCACCTCGCCCGTATACTCGATGACGTGCCCGGTACCGCCGGCGGTGCCGATCTTGCCGATGACGGCGAGGATGACGTCCTTCGAGGTGCAGCCGAAGGGCAGGCTGCCGCTCACGTTTACCCGCATGTTCTTCGAGGGCCGCGTCACCAGCGTCTGCGTCGCCAGCACGTGCTCGACCTCGCTCGTGCCGATGCCGAAGGCGAGCGCTCCCATGGCGCCGTGGGTCGAGGTGTGGCTGTCGCCGCACACGATGGTCATGCCCGGCTGGCTCATGCCGAGCTCGGGGCCGATGATGTGGACGATGCCCTGGCGCACGTCGGCGATGGGGATGTAGGGGACGCCGAAT
The DNA here is from genome assembly GCA_035516655.1 of Alphaproteobacteria bacterium. Taxonomy (GTDB): domain Bacteria; phylum Pseudomonadota; class Alphaproteobacteria; order JACZXZ01; family JACZXZ01; genus DASPPM01. The sequence goes on from DATJAC010000015.1 coordinate 975, forward strand.
TCCCGGCAATTGGCCTCGAGGGTCTCGACCTGGATGCGCGACTCCTCGTCCTTGATGCCGCCCGCACGGTCGGTGGTGGGGATGTTGTGATCCGCGACCGCGATCGTACCCGCGGGCCGGCGCACCTTGCGCCCGGCGGCCCGCAGCCCCTCGAAGGCCTGCGGGCTCGTCACCTCGTGCACGAGGTGCCGGTCGATATAGAGCACGCACGTGCCGTCGGGCTGGCGCTCGACCAGGTGCGATTGCCAGATCTTGTCGAAGAGCGTGCGCGGGGCTGCCATCGCTTTGCGTCCTTGAGGGTTCTCTTGGAGGCGGCTCAGTCTCCCGCCGCCGCGGCGGTCTCGGCCTTCCGCGCCTTCTTCTTGGCCTTCTTCGCACTCACGGTCTCCGCGGCCGCGTCCCCGCCGGCGGCGGCACTCGCGGCGAGATCCGCCTCGAGGGTCGCGGCATCGAGCTCGGCGGCACTCGCCACCTCGCGCAGCGAGAGCGCGCCGCCCGTCTTCTCGGCGATGCGCGCCGCCTTGCCGGTGCGCCCGCGCAGGTAATAGAGCTTGGCGCGGCGCACGCGGCCGCGGCGCACCACCTCGATGCGGTCGACGAGCGGGCTATAGAGCGGGAAGACGCGCTCGACTCCCTCGCCGTAGCTGATCTTGCGCACCGTGAAGGCCGAATTGAAGCCGGCGTTCTTGCGCCCGATGCACACGCCCTCGAAGACCTGCGTGCGCACGCGTTCGCCCTCGACGACCTTGACGTGGACCCGCAAGGTATCGCCCGGCATGAAGCTCGGCACCTCGCCCTTGGCGGCGGTGCGCTTCGCGATCTGCTCCTGCTCGAGCTCCTGGATGATGTTCATGGCCTCTCACCTCGGTTAACGTGCCCGGCGGCTCTCGTAGCGGGCCCAAAGGTCGGGCCGCCGCTCGCGCGTGATGCGTTCGGCCTGGCTGATGCGCCAGGCCTTGATGCGCTCGTGATGGCCGCTCAAGAGCACCTCGGGGACCTCGCGTCCCCGCCAGCTCTGCGGCCTGGTGTAGTGGGGGTATTCGAGCAGCCCCCTCTCGAAGCTCTCCTCCTCCAGCGAGCAGGGGTGCCCGAGCACTCCCGGTATGAGCCGCACGCAGGCATCGATCAGACAGATCGCCGCCGGCTCGCCGCCCGAGAGCACGAAGTCCCCGAGGCTCACCTCCTCGATCTCCCGCACCTCCAGGACCCGCTCGTCCAACCCCTCGAAACGGCCGCAGATGACGGCCATCGACGGCCCCTCGGCAAGCCGGCGCACGCGCGCCTGATCGATGAGACGTCCGCGCGGAGAGAGATAGATGAGCGGACTGCCGGCCTCGGCCGAGGCCGCGATCGCCGCGTCCAGCACGTCGGGGCGCATCACCATGCCCGGCCCGCCGCCGAAGGGCGCGTCGTCCACAGTGCGGTGTTTATCGCCTGCGAACTCGCGAATGTCCACCGTTTCGAGCGCCCACAGGCCCGCCGCGAGGGCGCGGCCCGCGAGCGAGCAGCCGAGCGGGCCCGGGAACATCTCGGGAAAGAGTGTCAGCACCTTGGCCGTCCACGGGCGATCGAGAGAAGCGCTCATCGCTCTTCTCCCCTCGCCGCGTCGACGTGCGGGCTCTCGTCGAGCTCCGGCGGAGGCTCCACGACGAGCCGCCCGCCGCTCACGTCGACGAGCGGGACAGCGGCGCGCGTAAAGGGGAGGAGAACGCGGACCCCGCCCTCCCGTTCCACCTCGATCACATCGCCCGCACCGAAATTGTAGAGTGCGGTGACGGTGCCGAAGCGCATGCCGTCGCGGCTCTCGCAGCGCAGGCCGAGGAGATCGCTGTGGTAATACTCCTCCGCCGCCGGTGCCGGCAGGGCCGCGCGTTCGACATAGAGCCTGGTACCCTTGAGCGCCTCGGCGGCGTTGCGTTCCGCAACCCCCTCGATGTGGGCGATGAGCTGGCCGCGCGCGCTGCCCGCGAGCGTCAAGGCAAATCTGCGTTCTCCGCTCTCGTCGCTGAGTGCCCCATAGGCGGCGAGGTCGGCCGGGTTCGCGGCAAAGCTCTCGACGCGCACGGCACCCCGCACGCCGTGTGCGCCGGCGATGACACCGAGACAGACCATGTTCCTTCCTCGGGTCACCCCACCCCTCACTCCGCCGGCGCTTCCGCGGCCGCCGCCGGCTCCGCACTGGGAGCCTCGGCCGCCGCCTGCGGTGCCGCCGCCGCGGGCGGTGCCGCCGCTGCCGGCGCCTCGGCCGCCTTCAGCCGCTCCTGCGCCTTGGCCTTGGGCAGATTCTTCTTGGTCTGCTGCGGGACGGCAGGGACCGGGCCGAGCTCGCGCGCGCCCAGGAAGCGCGCCACGCGCTCGGTCGGCAGTGCCCCCTGCGAGAGCCAGTGCTGAGCGCGCTCGGCGTTCAGCACCAGGCGCTCGGGATGGTCCTTGGCGAGCATCGGGTTGTAGCTGCCGATGCGCTCGATGAAGCGGCCGTCGCGCGGCGAGCGCGTGTCGGCGATCACGATGCGGAAAAACGGGCGCTTCTTCGCACCCGCCCGCGCCAGTCGAATCTTCAATGACATGCTCCGTCCTGCTCCTTTGCTGAACCGTCACATTCGTCGTGCGTCATCCGGCGAGAGATCGTCCTCGCAGTCCTTACCTCATGCTCAGTGCCGCGGCACGCCCGGGGGCAGGCCCCGCTGCGCGAGGAAGCCGGAGCGCATCAGCCCCTTCTTCCCGAGCTTGCTCATCTGCTTCATCATGCGGCTCATCTCCTGGAACTGCTTCAGGAGCTTGTTCACGTCCTGCACGGAAGTGCCCGAGCCGCTTGCGATGCGGCGGCGGCGCGAAGCATGGATGACGTCGGGATGGCGCCGCTCGCGCTTGGTCATCGAGCCGATGATCGCCTCCTGGCGCATGATCGCCTTGTCGTCGATGCGCTGCTCGGCCAGCTGCTTCTTCACCTTGGCGACGCCGGGAAGGAGCCCGAGCAGGCCCTCCATGCCGCCCATCTTGCGCAGCTGGCGCAGCTGCTGTGCCATGTCGTCGAGGTCGAACTGCCCCTTCTCGATCTTGCGCGCGAGCTTCTCGGCCTCCTCCTCCTCGATCGTCGCGGCCGCTTTCTCGACGAGCGAGACGACGTCGCCCATGCCGAGGATGCGGCCGGCGATGCGCTCGGGGTGGAAGGGCTCGAGGGCCTCGAGCTTCTCGCCGACGCCGATGAGCTTGATCGGGCAGCCGGTGACCGCGCGCATGCTGAGCGCGGCACCGCCGCGCGCATCGCCGTCCACGCGGGTCAGCACGATGCCGCTCAGCGCGAGGCGCTTGTGGAAGGCATCCGCGACATGCACGGCATCCTGGCCGGTCATCGCGTCGGCCACAAGGAGGGTCTCGACCGGCCGCACCGCCTCGCGCACGGCAGCGACCTCGTCCATCAGCTCGTCGTCGATATGGAGCCGGCCGGCCGTGTCCAGCAGCACGACGTCGTAGCCTTCGAGCCGCGCCTTCTGGAGCGCGCGCTTCGCAATGGCGAGCGGCGGCTCGCCCGGCACGATATTGAGCGTATCGACCCCGGCCTCGAGGCCGAGGATGGCGAGCTGCTCCTGGGCCGCGGGACGCCGCGTGTCGAGCGACGCCATGAGCACCTTCTTGCGCTCGCGCGCGCTCAGCCTGAGCGCGATCTTGGCGGTCGTCGTCGTCTTGCCGGAGCCCTGGAGGCCGACCATCAGGATCGCCACCGGCGGGCTCGCGCGCAGGTCGAGCTCGGCGGTTTCGGCGCCGAGCATCCGGACAAGATGGTCGTGCACGATCTTGATGACCATCTGGCCGGGCGTGACACTCTTGAGCACCTGCTCGCCCACGGCGCTCGCGCTCACCGCCGCGACCAGGTCCTTGACGACCGGGAGCGCCACATCCGCCTCGAGGAGTGCTACGCGCACCTCGCGGAGCGCCGCCTCCACGTCCGCCTCGCTCAACGCCCCGCGCCCGCGCAGGCGGTCGAAGACTTCGCCAAGCTTGCCCGTCAGGCCCTCGAACATGGAATGCACCTGCCCAACACCTAGCGCGCCAGCGCGCGACACTCGCGGACTGGCGGGCCCCCTCGGGAGCGCAACACACTTGCGGCTCCGTAATGGGCGCGAAACTTAGGGGCGACCCTCGATCAAGTCAAGCGCGGTGGACCGCATCCCGGTCGACGGCCGTCGCATCGATGCCGTTGCCGGAAGCGACCGACGGCCCTCGCCGAGATCGGCGTCGAGCGGACCTGCGCGTGAACGGGCGGCATGCAATTGGAGCAAATCAACAAAATCTCACAAGCATTTGGATTTTCAATACAAGTGAAAATTTCACTGCGCAAGCGAACACTAAGAAAATCTGTCAGAGACCGATGTCCGTTTCAGAACGTGTTAGGGGGTAACGTGAAGAAATTCAGCATCTTTTTTGTGCATGACATGGTTAATCGCACCTGAGGACCTATCTTCCCCCACGAATTGGCTTGAACAAGGTTCATTAGTTGATGATAATTACGTGCTAGCAACCACTTGGCGAGCCGTCACCATGCTCCAACATCCCCCAGGGCGGGATTGTTGAGAGGCATAACCATCATCGCAGGCGAAGCCACATAGGAGAGGATTTTGACAAGAAATGAATCGATCGACATGCACGTCGGCAAGCGCCTGCGTCAGCGTCGAATCGAGGTCGGGATGAGCCAGCAAAAACTGAGCGGCGTCACCGGCGTGAGCTACCAGCAGATCCAAAAATACGAGCGCGGCACCAACCGCATCGGCGCCAGCCGGCTGCA
>DATJAC010000016.1:0-20390 GCA_035516655.1 Alphaproteobacteria bacterium
CGATGCGGTCTCCCGGTAGGGGATGGCAGCAGCCGGCGAAATGGATCGCCATGCCGGGGATCAGGCCCTTGATGGGCACGGCGTTCTCGCCCGCCTGGCCGCGGGTGCGCGCCTTGGCGAGCGGGACGACCTTGCCGTCCTTGGCCTCGCGCCCGCGCTGCTGCTTGAGGCCGGGATAGACCGCGTGCAGCACCTCGCGGCTGGTATGCAGGCCCTCGCCGACGCTCGCGATCAGATGCTCCGCGTCCTCGAGCTTGAAGATCTTGAGCACCCCCTCGAGCGCCTTCTCGGTGAACTCGTAGCCGGCCTGCTGGAACGCCTTATCGAGAATGCTGCGGCCGAGGGTGAGATATTCCTGCCGGCGCTGCGTGCGGATGAAGCGGCGGATGCGCGCGCGCGCCTTGGGGGTCGCTACGAAGCGCTCCCATTCGGGGGACGGCGTCTGGGTCCGCGAGGTGGCGATCTCCACCTGGTCGCCGTTCTTGAGCAGCGTCCTGAGCGGCATCATGCGGCCGTTGATCTTGCAACCGACGCAGGTGTCGCCGAGTTCGGAGTGGATCTGATAGGCGAAGTCGACGGGGGTGGCGCCGGAGGGCAGCCCGATCAGGTCGCCCTTGGGCGTGAAGCAGAAAACCTGGTCGCGGAACATCTCGAGCTTGGTGTGCTCGAGGAACTCGTCGGGATTGGAGGCATGCTCGAGGATCTCGAGGAGCTCGCGCAGCCAGCGGTAGCGCTTGCCGTCCGTCGGCATGCCCTGCTTGTATTCCCAATGCGCCGCGACCCCGTACTCGGCGATCTCGTGCATGTCCTTGGTGCGGATCTGGATCTCGATGCGCTGCTTCTCGGGGCCGAAGACCCCGGTGTGAAGCGAGCGGTAGCCGTTGGGCTTGGGGAGCGAGATGTAGTCCTTGAAGCGGCCGGGGACCACGGGGTAATGGCTGTGGAGGATGCCGAGCGCGGTATAGCAATCGGCGGCCGAGCCGACCACCATGCGGAAGGCCATGATGTCCGAGAGCTGCTCGAAGGCGACGTTGCGCTTCTGCATCTTGCGCCAGATCGAGTAGGGCTGCTTCTCGCGGCCGGTGATCTTGGCCTCGAGCCCGTCCTCGCGCAGCTTCGCCGTGAGCTCGTTGATGATCCGCCCGACGAGCCCCCCGCCCTGCTCGCGCAGGAAAGTGAGACGCGTGACGATCGATTCGCGCGCGTCGGGATTGAGCTCGGCGAAGGCCAGGTCCTCGAGCTCGTCCTTGATGTCGTGCATGCCGATGCGCTCGGCGAGCGGGGCATAGATTTCCATCGTCTCGCGCGCGATGCGGCGGCGGCGATCGCTCTCTCGGATGTAGCGCAGCGTGCGCATGTTGTGGAGCCGGTCCGCGAGCTTGACAAGCAGCACGCGGATGTCCTCGGACATGGCGAGGAGGAGCTTGCGGAAGTTCTCGGCCTGCCGGCTCGCCTCCGATTGCAGCTCGATGCGCGAGAGCTTGGTGACGCCGTCGACGAGGCGCGCCACCTCGGGGCCGAAGAGGTGCTCGATCTCCTCCAGGGTGGCGAGGGTGTCCTCGACGGTGTCGTGGAGGAGGGCGGTGACGATGGTGTCGTCGTCGAGCTTGTAGCGGGTGAGGATGCCCGCGACCTCGAGCGGGTGCGAGAAATAGGAGTCCCCGGATTCGCGGGTCTGGCTGCCGTGCGCCTTCATCGAGAAGACGTAGGCCCGGTTGAGCTTGTCCTCGTCCGCGTGGGGATCGTAGGCCTTGACGCGCTCGACCAGCTCGTATTGCCGCATCACGGCACCCGACCTCCCCGGCCGGCTGCCGAATATTCGCCGAGCTCAGCTAAGAAAGGATGAAGACGGCACCTTGGCCACCCGTGCACCGGCTTGGCGCAGGGCGCGGTCACCCCTCGTCCTGCACGGACTCCTCTCCGGCTGGCGCCTCGGAGTCCGCATCGAGATCTTCGGCCTCGCCCAGGAGCTCGTCGTCGTCCTCGCCCTCCTCCTCGGCCTCGGCCGCGACCGGGGCGAGCTCGCCGCCCGCCGCCGCGAGCTGCTGGGCCGCGAGGGCGTCCATCTCCTCCTCCTCGGGCTCGTCCGGCTCGACCAGCTTCTGCATGCCTTTGATGACGTTCTCCTTGAGCACGTCGATCCCCACCGTCTCCTCGGCGATCTCGCGCAGGGCGACGACCGGGTTCTTGTCGTTGTCCCGATCGACGCTCAGGGCCGCACCGGCAGCCAAGTCGCGCGCGCGGTGGGCCGCGAGCATGACGAGCTCGAAGCGATTGGGAACCTTGATGACGCAATCTTCAACGGTTACGCGAGCCATGCCTCGGTCTCTCCAACTTCAGATAATCGATGAATTGACCAATATATGGACTGGAGCGGCCCAAGGCAAGGCAAAGGCGGCGTCCGGCGGCGAATTCCGGCAGCTCGGACGGGGGGCCGGCTCAGCAGAGCGGCACCGCCGCCGCCGCGGGCTCGAGGGCCGCGATGAGCTCGTCAAGCGTGCGTCCGCTCGCCGGATGGCGCCAGTCCGGGGCCACCTCGCGGAGCGGGGCGAGGACGAAGGCGCGGCCCGCCATGCGCGGGTGGGGGAGGATGGGGCCGCCCCTGCCGCCGTCGCTCACGCGCTCATGATAGGCGATGAGATCGAGATCGAGCATGCGTGCCGCGTTCTTCTCGCGGCGCTCGCGGCCGAAGGCGGTCTCGATGCCGTGGAGCTCGGCAAGCAAGGCCGCAGGATCGAGTGCGGTCTCGACGGCGGCAACGCCGTTCACGTAATCCGGCTGCGCCGAGGGCGGGACGGGCCGCGAGCGGTACCAGCGCGAGCGCTTCACCACGCGGATGCCGCGCGCCTCGAGTTCCCGGAGGGCTGCCTCGCACGTCGCGCGCGGGGGACCGAAACGGGGGCTGGGCAAATTGGCGCCGAGGGCCAAGAGGATCATGTCGCGGCGAGCCTTCCTTTTTTACACTTGCCAGCGGTCGCATTCATCATTACCTAACTTGCGGTCGTCTGCCAGCGGGACCGCAGGATCGGCGTCGCGGTTTCAATATTGCAGCCTGCCGCCGCCGGCACGCGTCGATTTTAGCGTAGGCCATAGGGAACGGAGCATTAGGGAATGAATTTCTATCCCAACGAGCGCATTGCGCTCTTCATCGACGGCTCGAACCTTTACGCAGCAGCCCGCGCGCTCGGGTTCGACATCGACTACAAGCGTCTGCTCGAGCTCTTCCAGTCGAAGGGCAGTTTGGTGCGGGCCTTCTACTATACCGCCCTCGTCGAGGATCAGGAGTACTCGCCCATCCGCCCGCTCGTCGATTGGCTCGACTACAACGGCTACACCATGGTGACCAAGCCGACCAAGGAGTTCACCGACGCCATGGGTCGGCGCAAGATCAAGGGCAACATGGACATCGAGCTCGCCATCGACGTGATGGAGATGGCCGATCGGCTCGACCATATCGTGCTCTTCTCCGGCGACGGCGACTTCCGCCGCCTCGTCGAGGCGGTGCAGCGCAAGGGCGTGCGCGTGTCGGTCGTCAGCACCATCCGCTCGCAGCCCCCCATGGTGGCCGACGAGCTGCGGCGCCAGGCCGACATTTTCGTCGAGCTGCAGGACCTGGCCCCGCAGATCCAGCGCATCCATCACCACCGCGAGCCGGGCGACAACATGCGCGAGAGCGTGCGCGAGAACCTGCGGCGCAACGACGACCGCGACGACATGTACGGCACCGATTGAGCCCTCGCCGGGAAACCGGCGGCATGCGCGAGCCGGGCCGGGACTGCCGGCTCTGTCCCCGGCTGGCGACGTACCGGAGGGCCAACCGCCGGCACTTTCCGGAGTTTCACAACGCACCCGTCCCCTCCTTCGGCGGCGGCGACGCCCGGCTGCTCGTCGTCGGCCTGGCCCCCGGCCTCAAAGGTGCGAATCGCACCGGCCGCCCCTTCACCGGCGATTACGCAGGCGATCTCCTCTACGCCACCCTCTCCAAGTTCGGCTTTGCCCATGGCCGCTACGGAGCGCTGGCGACGGACGGCCTCGCCCTCGTGGCCGCGCGCGTCACCAATGCGGTGCGCTGCGTGCCCCCCGAGAACAAACCCACCCCGGCCGAGGTCGCGACCTGCCGCCCCTTCCTCGCCGCCGAGATTGCGGCCCTGCCCCGCCTTAAGGCACTCCTCGCCCTCGGCACGATCGCGCATGCGGCCGTGCTCGCAAGCTTCGGCCTCACGCCCGGCCGGCATCCCTTTGCGCACGGTGCCGAGCACGCCTTGACGCCCCGCATCCGGCTCTTCGACAGCTACCATTGCTCGCGCCTCAACACCAATACCGGGCGCCTCACGCAAGCGATGTTCGAGACCGTGTTCGCGCGCATCGCGGCCCATCTCGCGCAAGGGGAGCGGGGCTAGTGCGTGCGCTGTCGGGCCGGGGTGGGCGCCAGGGCAATCGTATTTGGTGATTCCGCACGTTACCGGCTCGGTCATTACCGGCGAAAGCCGGTATCCATTGACCAGCATCGCCATTGTCGCGGATAAAGCAAAGACGCCGCATCTGTTCTGAAATGGGTCCCGGCTTTCGCCGGGACGCCGGAGTATCGCATTCATAAGTAGTCAAATGCGATCGGCCTCTGGTGGGTGCCGGTATGCTCAGCCCTTCGCGCGCAGAATGCGGGCCTTGTCGCGCTGCCACTCGCGCGCCTTCTCGGCGGCGCGCTTGTCGGCCTTGCGCTTGCCGTGCGCCAGGCCGAGCTGGACCTTGGCGATGCCGCGCTCGTTGAAATAGACGGAGAGCGGCACCAGCGTGGCGCCCTCGCGCTGGACGAGGCCCGAGAGCCGGTCGATCTGACGGCGATGCAGCAGAAGCTTGCGCGGCCGCCGCGTCTCGTGATTGTAGCGGTTGGCGGCACGGTATTCCGGAATGTAGGCGTTGTAGAGCCAGAGCGCCCCCTCGAGGGGCCCCGCGTAGGCGTCGTTCAGGTTGCCGCGACCTTCGCGCAGCGCCTTGACCTCGCTGCCGGCAAGCATGATGCCGGCCTCGATGGTCTCCTCAATGGTGTAGTCGTGGCGCGCGCGGCGGTTCTGCGCGACGGTGCGGGGCGTCGTCACTCGGCGGCGCTCAACTCCCCGCGCTTCAAGAGGCCGACGTGCGCCATGGCTTGGCGCACCCTGACCTTGGTGGCGTCCTGAATTTCGCAGAGCGGTAGGCGCACGTCCGCGAGACCGAGGCCCAAGAGGCTCGCCGCGTATTTGACCGGTGCCGGGCTGGTCTCGGCGAAGAGTGCGAGGTGGAGCGGCATCAAGGTCTCGTTGAGCTCCTGCGCGCGCCGGACGTTGCCCTGCTGCCAGGCCTCGTGCATCTGGGAGCACAGCCGCGGGGCTATGTTGGCGGTGACCGAAATGCAGCCGTCCCCGCTCTGCGCCAGGAAGGCGAGTGCCGTGCCATCCTCGCCGGAGAGCAGTGCAAACTTGTCGCCGATCGCGAGCTTGGTGCGCACCGGGCGCGTGAGATCGTTGGTCGCGTCCTTCATGCCGACGATGCGCGGCAGCTTGGCGAGTCGGGCCATGGTCTCGACCGTCATGTCGACGACCGAGCGCGGCGGGATGTTGTAGATGATGATGGGCAGTCCGCACGAGTCGTGGATCGCCTTGAAGTGCCGGTAGAGACCCTCCTGGGTCGGCTTGTTGTAATAGGGCGTCACCACGAGCTGGGCGTCGGCCCCCGCCTTCTCGGCCGCCTTGGCGAAGCCGATCGCCTCCTCGGTCGAGTTGGAGCCCGTGCCGGCAATGACGGGTACGCGCCCACGCCCCACCTCGATCGCAAGCGCGGTCACGCGCTCGTGCTCCTTGTGGCTCAAGGTCGGCGACTCGCCGGTCGTGCCGCAGGGAACCAAGCCGTGGATGCCCTCCTTGATCTGCCAGTCGACGAAGGATTGGAAGGCCTTCTCGTCGAGCGCTCCGTCGCGAAACGGAGTGATCAGCGCCGTCAAGCATCCCTTGAACATGGCTCGGGTCCTCCTCTGGCTGCGACGATAGCGCCGGCCGCTCGCGCGGGCAAGCATCGCGAGCGTACGGCCGCGAGCCGTAGTGGGTTCACCCCGGCTCATGACAAGCCTTGGCGGGAGCGCTGCTTGCTCTTAGAATTCAAGGGCCACGGGAGGGGTGGCGCCGACGCTTGGCATAGGGACGTGAAGGGGAGGCCGTGAGAGCGCTTGTCTTGACCATCCTCGTGGCCTTGGGGGCGAGCTTTGGCGCGGGGGCGAACGCCCAATCGGCCAGGCTCGCGAGTCACGACGAGGAGACCTACCGTGCCGCCTTCAAGGCGGCCGAGGAAGGCCGCTTCAGCCAAGCCACCGCCTTCGCCGGGGAAGCGCACGACCAGCTGCTCGCCAAGGTGATCGAGTGGCTCTATCTGGTGCGCCCCGCGAGCGGGGCCAGCTACGACGAGATCGCCGCCTTCATCAAGAACAACCCCGACTGGCCCTGGCAGAACACGCTGCACGAGCGCGCCGAGGAGGCGATCCCCGACGATCTCTCGCCCTCCGCGTTGCGCAGCTGGCTCGAGGCCAACCCGCCCGTCTCGGACACCGGCAGGATCCGCTATGCCGAGTCGCTGTTGGCGACCGGCGAGGAGGCCAAGGGCACCGAGCTCCTGCGCAAGGTATGGATCGACGGCAATCTCGGCGAGCGCCAAGCGCAGCTTTTGATGTTCAAGCACCACGAGCTGATCCGGCAGCAGGATCACGTCGCGCGCCTCGATCGGCTGCTGTGGCACGGACAGACGGCCACGGCGCGCGAGATGCTGCGCCGCGTCGATTCCGGTCACGCCGCCCTCGCCGAGGCGCGCTTGGCCCTCCAGGCGATGGCGCCCGGCGTGGAGGGGGCGATCCGCCGCGTCCCGCAGGCCTTGCAGGACAACCCCGGCCTCATCTTCGATCGCCTGCGCTGGCGCGTGCGCAAGGACCGTGACGACGAGGCGCGCGCGATCCTCATGCACCCGCCTGCCGATCTCGTGCGGCCCGAGCTCTGGTGGCACGAGCGCTCGACCGAGATCCACCGCGCCTTCGCCGAAGGCTACTATTCCGAGGCCCAACGCATGGCCGAGCGCCACGGCCAGGAGCCCGGCACGCGCGGCTATGCCGAGGGCGAGTGGCTGGCCGGCTGGATCGCCCTCAGGCTGCTCAAGGACCCCGCCACCGCGTTAGCGCATTTCGCAGAGATGGCGCAGACGGTGCAGTATCCGCTGAGCCGGGCGCGGGCCGAGTATTGGCGGGCGCGGGCGCTTGCGGCGATGGACAAGCGCAAGGAGGCGGACGACGCCTTCGCCGCGGCCGCCCAGTATCCCGCGACCTATTACGGCCAGCTCGCGGCCCTCGAGCTCGATGCGTCGGCACGCCCTGCCCTGCCGCCCGCACCCGAGCCCTCCGCGGCGGAGCGCGCTCAGTTCAACGCCCGCGAGCTCGTGCACGTCGTGCGCGAGCTCGGGCAAATCGGCGAGGACGACACCGAGGAAACCTTCATCAAGCGCCTCGCGATTCTGGCGACCACGCCTGGGGAAGCGGCACTGGTCGCCTCCCTCGCAGTCGAGCAAGCGCGGCCCGATCTCGCCGTGCGGCTCGCACGCCAAGTCTGGCACGGCGAGATGCCGCTCACGGCGGACAGCTATCCGCTCCTGCCGCTGCCGGACGCGAACCCGACCGAGGGGGCACTCGTGCTGTCGGTCATCCGTCAGGAAAGCGCGTTCGATCCGAAAGCGGTCAGCCATGCGGGTGCCCTCGGTCTCATGCAGGTCATGCCGATGACCGCGCGCAAGACGGCGGGCGGGCTGGGGCTGGGCTTTACGCCCATCAAGCTCACGAAGGATCCGGGCTACAACATCCGCCTCGGCAGCGCCATCCTCGCCCACAACCTCGACCTCTTCAGCGGCAATTACGTGCTGGCCCTTGCCGCCTACAATGCGGGAGAAGCGCACGTGCGGGAGTGGCTCCGGGATTACGGCGATCCGCGCGACCCGCATACCAACGTGATCGACTGGATCGAGATGATCCCCTTCGAGGAGACGCGCAACTACATCCAGCGCGTGCTCGAATCGCTGCACATCTATCGCGAGCGCCTCGCCGGCACCCGTCTCACGCTCGAGCTCGGAAGGGACCTCGGGGCCGCGAAGAACTAAGCGATATCCGGTCGCGCGGAAATGTTCATCTCGTCGCCCCCGCCCAAAGGCCAAGGGATACGCACACCTCGATGACGCTTGCAGTGCCGCCGCGGGTCCTTCGAGACGCGCCCCTTCGGGGCGCTCCTCAGGATGAGGCAAATTTGCGCATGGCAGAAAGACTTTACCTCATTCTGAGGAGCGAGCGCAGCGAGCGTCTCGAAGGACCCGCCGGAAGCCCGGCACGGAGGAATGCGAGGACAACATGACCAGCCCGCGCCTTGACGGTATTCGTGCGGCGGTATTCGACGCCTACGGCACGATCTTCGACTACAGCTCCGCGGCGGCGCGCTGCCGCGATGCGGTCGGGGACAAGGCGGCGGAGCTCTCCCGGCTCTGGCGCGACAAGCAGCTCCAATATACCTGGCTCCGCTCGCTCACGGGCCACCATGCCGACTTCTGGCGGGTGACCTCCGATGCGCTCGACTATGCGCTGGAGACGCTCGACCTCGCGGATCGAGCTCTCAAGGATCGCTTGATGGATTGCTATCTGACGCTCGACTGCTTCCCCGAGGTCCCGGCCATGCTCGCGCATCTCAAGGCGGAGAAAATGAAGACGGCGATCCTCTCGAACGGCTCGCCCGCGATGCTCGCGGCGGCGGTCAAAGGCTCGCGGCTCGAGACCCTTCTCGATGCCGTGCTCTCGGTCGAGGAGGTCGGCATCTACAAGCCGCATCCCAAGGTCTATCAGCTCGCCGTCGACCGCCTCGGCGTCCCCGCCGGCGGGATCGCCTTCCAGTCGTCGAACGCCTGGGACGCTCACGGCGCCTCCGCCTTCGGCTTCAAGGTCGTTTGGTGCAACCGCTACGACCAGCGCCGGGAGCGCCTGCCGGGTCGGCCCGACGCCGAGATCCGCTCCCTCGCCGAGTTGGCAGCTATCCTCGGCCTCTGAGAGCCGCCCCGCGATGTCACCCGCATACCGCGAGTGCTCGTACCGCTCCCAGGACGATCTCGAGCTCTATTACCGCGACTACGGCGATCCCCTGTCCGTGCGGACGCCCCTCCTCTGCCTCGCGGGCCTCACGCGCAACGCCAAGGACTATGAGCGCTTCGCCGCGCGCTGGGCGGCCGGACGGCGGGTGATCTGCCTCGACTATCGCGGCCGCGGCCGCTCCCAATACGACCGCGACTGGCGCAATTACCGTCCGGAAACCTACCTCGGCGACATCCGCCACCTCCTTGCGGCAACGAACCTCGGTCGGGTGGTGGTGGTCGGCACCTCGCTCGGCGGCATCCTCGCCATGGCGCTCGGAGCGCTCCTGCCTGCCAGCCTCGTGGGCGTGATCCTCAACGACGTGGGTCCGGAGGTCGCCGGGCCCGGCCTCGCCCGTATCCTCGACTATATCGCGGTCGATCGCCCGCAGCCCGACTGGGAGCATGCGACGGCGCATCTCAAAAGCATCTTTCCCAATCTGGGACTGAAGAGCGAGGAGGACTGGCGGCGCGTCGCGGACGGCACCTATCGCCTGGGCGTCGACAACCTCCTCCATTTCGACTGGGACGTAGCGCTTGCCCGGCCGCTCCGCGAGAGCCCTACGCCGGTCCCGGATCTCTGGCCGCTCTTCCGCTCGCTCGGCAAGCTGCCCGTGTTGGCAGTCCGCGGCGCCCTCTCGGACGTGTTGAGCGAGGCGACCTTCGCGCGCATGGCAGAGGTGAAGCCCGATCTCCTGCGCGTGAGCGTGCCCGGCGTCGGCCACACGCCGTCGCTTGAGGAGCCCGAAGCGCGGGCCGCCCTCGAGGCCTTCGTCGCTCACCTATAGCGCTGGCGTCGCCCCGGGCTTAGGAGGTCTTGACCTGCGCCGCGACTTCCTCGATCGCGGCACCCCCGGCCGTGGCGGCGCGACGCGCCTTGGCCCAGCTCGCGACCTCGCCTTCCGCACCACCCGCCGAGCTCAGCTGCTTGCAGCTGCCCTCGAAGCGCGCACCCGCCTCGATGGCGAGGCTCTCGTGCCAGATGTCGCCTTGCAGACGCGCCGTGCGCGCGAGCGAGACGGTCTTGGCGCGCAACTGGCCCTGCACGGTGCCGGCGACCATGACGGTTTCCGCCGTAATCGCCCCTTTGACGGTGCCGCCCTCCCCGATCGTCAGCACGTTCGTCTTGATGTCGCCTTCGACCGTGCCGTCGACCTGGATGTCGCCGTCGGCGGTCAGGTTGCCGTGCACGACCAACTGCTTGCTGATGAGGGACGGCATGCTCTTGCCGTGCGAGCGCGGCACCTCGGGGGGCGACGGCTTCTCGCTAGTTTTTGCTGAAAACATATTCACCCGCCTTGATGAATTTGACCGGATCGTAGTGTTGATCGTCGACCAGAACCTCGTAATGCACGTGCGTGCCCGTGCTGCGGCCGGTACTGCCGATGATGCCGACCTCCGTGCGCGTGAGCACCCTGCTTCCGACCTCCACCACGATCGATCTGAGGTGCGCATAGCGGGTGCGAACGCCCATGCCGTGGTCGATCTCGACCAACTTGCCGTAGCTCCCGTCCCAGCCGGCGAAAACGACGACGCCGGGTGCCGTCGCCAGCACCTTTGCACCGGGCTCGCTCGTGAGATCCACGCCTTCATGCATGGCGAGGCGGCCGTTGATGGGATCGATCCGCTTGCCGAAATCGCTGACGATCCGGTAGCCGTCGATGGGGCTCGCCAGCGGCAGGCGCGCCAGGATGCGTTTCAGGCCCTCGTGGCGTTCCTCCTGCCTGTCGAGCGTGGAGACGACGAGCTCGATGTCGCCGGAGCGCGCGCTGCTCTTGCCCGCGGCACTTTTCTCCGGGCGATAGGCCACAAACGGCCCGCCGACGCCCGACTTGGCGGCGTGCCGGGACCAGTCGTCCTTGCTGGCCTCCCCGAGCAGCTTGTTGACATCGAGTCCGGTCATGGCGATGGCGTGCTCGACCGCCATGCTGCGGTTCGTCGCCCGCTCGCTCAACCGTGCGATGAGCGCCGTCTGGTCGGCTTGGAGCGCCACGAGCCGCTGCTCGAGCTCGTCGACGTGAAGGGCGAGTGCGGCGCGCTCCTGGCCGAGCCTGTTGCGCTCGTCGGCAAGGCCGGCGAGCCCGCTTTCGAGGGTCGCGATCTGGGCTGCCGCCGCCTCATTGCGCTGGCGCGCATCGGCAACGTCCCGCTTGCTGTCGTCGAGGGCCTTGCCCAGGTTTGCGTTGTCCTGCGCGATCGCCTGCTCATGGGAGCGGCTGGCGGAGAGCTCGCCCTCGAGCGTCGCCACCCTGCCGTCGAGCGTGCCGTTCTTCTGTTTGAGCTCGGCCAACTCGCTTTCGAGTGCGGCACTCCGGCGCGAGAGTGCCTCATCGCTGCTCGCAAGCCGTTCGCGCTCGGCGCGCGACTTGGCGAGCTCGCGCTCGAGCGCGCTCATGTCGAGGGCAAGCTTGGCGTTCCTTCCCCGGAGTGCGATCAGCTCCTGTTGGCTCTCGATGCGCGCATCGCCGAGCAGCTCGAAGGGATGCACAATGGCGGCGAGGAAGCTGCGATAGGACTGCCGCGTCTCCGCGATCGCGGCGTTACGCTCGGCGATCGCGCGCTCATAGGCCGTCCGCGCGCTGACGAAGCGCGCCTCGCTCGCGGCCAGCCGCGCGTCATAGGAGAAATAGACGATACTCGCATAGACCGACCAGACGACGAACCCCAGAACCAGAGCCGCCACCGCCATCTGCCGCCGGCGCGTGAGTATGGTGAAGCTGACGCGCGCACCCGTGCGCAGGAAGACCTGCCGCTCGCGAAATGCCCGGTCGATGAATCCCTTGACCCGTCCTGCGGGGCCTCCGAAGTGCACGATGCCGCCTCCCCTCCCAGTTCAGTTCGGCCGGCAATGCCGCCTTGCCGCGATAGCGAAACACAAACGCAGCGCGCGCAGTGTCCGTACCGCCTGTTCTCCTCTCCTATTCTCGACCGATTTATCCGGTTCTGTGCTGACGACCCTAGCCGCTTACTGCTCGGGCGTCGACCGGCTGCCGGTCCCCGTCAACCCCGCTCTCCCGACCCCTGCGCAGACACGAACGTCCTCGAAGGGTCGGAGGCGATCATGGGTCTCGAGGCACCGTAACAAGCGATCCGCGGCTGCGCAAGTGTTGAATCTCGCCGCACCACCCCATTAAGAAGTAATAAAAAATCCGGCAACGGTCGCGTCGAATGCGCGTCAGATTGCAAAAATTCTCGCGCGCCCGCGCGCGTGCGCGGCACGCAAATGCGCGTCGCGACGGACGGGCCCGGCCGAATCAGCCCCAGGGACCATGACGCGGAGGGCCCTCCGCGGGCACTTCCGCCGCCGCCGAGGTCGACTCGGCAGCAGCGGCGACACCGCCGAGGTTGCGCAGGCGCGCGATGCGCTCGTCGATCGGCGGATGCGTCGTGAAGAGGCCGCTCAGCGAGCGGTCCTTGGGCTCGGCGATGCAGAGGGCGGCCACGGGCGAGTCCTTGCGCACGATCGCCGTCTCGCTTCGCGCCAGGCGCTCGAGCGCATGAATGAGGCCGGTCGGATTGCGCGTGAGCTTGGCCGAGGAAGCGTCCGCGAGATATTCGCGTTGGCGCGAAATCGCCATTTGCACAAGGCGTGCCGCGAGCGGGGCCACGATCAGCATCACCACGAGCAAGGCCACGACCGCGAGCGTCAGCACCAGGCGCACGCCCCCGGCCCCGCCCGAGCGCCCGCGCATGCGGAACCTACCCGGCCCGCCCCAGCCGACCGACCAGCGCGCGATGTCGGCAAGCAAATGCGCCAGCAGCACCACCACCCCCGCCATGGCGGCCACGACGGTGGTATAGCGCACGTCGTAGTCCGCGACATGTCCCATCTCGTGGCCGATCACCCCTTGCAGCTCCTCGCGGGTGCAGGCCGCGAGGATCCCGGTGGTCGCCGTAATGGTCGCGCGCTCCGGCGAGAAGCCGCTGGCAAAGGCGTTGAGCGCCGGGGTCTCGATCACCATCGCCTTGGGCGGGGGCACTCCCGCCGCAATCGCCATCTCCTCGATGACGTCGATGAGCTGGCGCTCCACGGGATCGTTGCCATTGGCCGGACGCGCGCCGGCAAAGGCGGCGAGAAGTCGCGCCCCGGCGAAAAGCGTCAGCAACCCCCAGATGAGCCCGCTTCCGGCCACGAGGGCCGCCCCGGCAACGGCCTGGGGGCGCGGCGGCCCGAAGAGGTCGAGCAGCACCATGCCGACCGAGAGGCGGCGCACCGCCGCATCGGGCATGCTCCAGATGACGTCCAAGATGGCGTAGCCCCAGCCCAGCACGTATCCCACCACCGCGCCGATGGCGAGGAGCGCCGCAAAGAGCAGGATCGTGTTGCGCTTGTTGCGCGCGATCGCCCGCTCGAAGTCGGTGTTGTAGAGATCGGAGGCTGGCGCCGGCATCGCTGCGCCGCCCTAGTTCAGCCGGACGTCCGGAACGGCGTCCACCGAGGCCCGCTCGGCCTCAGGGACCGTGAACATCGTCTCGGAGGAGAAACCGAACGCGCGGGCGAAGAGCACGCCCGGGAACGAGGCGACACGGATGTTCTGAGCCTGGACGGCGTCGTTGTAGTGCTGCCGGGCGAAGCTGATCTTGTTCTCGGTCGTGGTCAGCTCCTCCATCAGCCCGGCCACGTTCTCCTGGGAGCGCAGCTGCGGATAGGACTCGACGAGCGCGAAAAGATTGCGCAGAGCGCCGCTCAACACGTTTTCGGCCTGCATGGAGGCCTGCGGCGTGCGCGCGGCGACCGCCTGGTTGCGCGCCTCGACCACGGCGGTGAGCTGCGCCTTCTCGACCTGCATGGCGTCCCTGACCGAATTGACCAGATTGGGAATGAGATCGTGCCGGCGCTTCAGCTGGATGTCGATCTGCGACCAGGCATTGCGGACCTGCTGACGCCCGGCCACCAATCCGTTGTAGATGATGATGGCGACGATCGCCACGACGGCGATGACGCCAAGCACGATGTAGAGATTTTCCGACATCGCATAGCCTCCCTTTCGCTCGAGCGCGGTGCTGTTCCGGGCGAGACGTGGCCGAAGGCCTCGGGCCGACCCCGCGGGCCGTCCGGCCTACCTCGTCTTGGCGAGTGCCGCGCGCTCGGCCTTGACCGCTTTGCCGGCGGCGGAGACGCCCGGTCCGGCCAATTGCCGCAAGCTCTCGATGAGCGCACCCGAAGACGCCTTTTCGAAGAGATCACTACGAACTCGCCGGCCCTCGACGTCGACCAAGGTGGGGCCGAGAACCTTCTCGAGGGCCGCGAAATCGCCGCCGCAGTACTCCTCGAGAAGCGGAATGATGTCGTCTTGAAGCGCCTCGGACAAAGACGCGAAATCCCGGATCGGCTGCTCGCCGCGGAGGAAATAGGAATGGCCGAGCTGAAAGCCTCGCGCATCCCGACCGACGTGAGCCCGGATCCGCTTGTTGAGCTCCTCGAGCCAGATGGCGAGGTTGATCCCCTCGACGGCGGCATCGCCGAGCACGCTCGGGTCGGGCAGCAATTCGATGAAGGCGAAGCGGCGGCGCAATGCCGCGTCCAACGGAGAGGCGGCATTCACCGCGGTGCCCATGGTGGCGATGATGTAGACGTTCTCCGGCATCGAGAAGCGCGACTTGCTCAGCGGAAGCAATACGTCGCGGCTGCGCTTGTTCTTCTCTATGACGCTCATGAGCTCGCCGAAGATGCGCGGAACCTCACCCCGGTTGATCTCGTCGATGACGAGGTAGAAGCTTCGGTTGGGCTCCTCCTCCGCCTGCGCGCACATGTCCTTGAAGATGCCGTCTTTGCGCCGGTAGACAATGCTCCCGTCGACCACCTCAGGGCATAGCCCCTCGATGAAGTCCGAGTATTGAAAGCCGGGATGGAACGTGCAGAACTCCACCTTGCCCGGCGGATTTTCGCTGGTGCTCAACTGAAAGGCCGCCCGGAGCGCCCAATAGGTCTTCCCGGTACCCGGCGGTCCATAGAGTATGACCTGTCCCTTGCGCACGAGGGCCGCGCGAACGCGGCCGACGATCGGCGCTTCCGCCAGGCCCCCCCGTCGGTCGGCGAGCGGCGCCTGGGCAAGCCCCACGAGCCGGCGCTCGATCTCGATGTGGTTGGTCTCGTTCATGAGCTGCCAGAACATCGTGCGCAGCGCTTCCGACTCGGGCATTTGCCAGGCGTCGGCATTCAGCCACTCGACCTTCCGGCGATGCGGAAATGCGTCGCCCTCGACAAATTCGTATTCTCCCTTGACGCGAGCGATACCGAGATTGCCGCTCCCGTCGGCGGCAACGACGACGTCGTCGTCGGTCGCGCGCAGGACGAAGTTCACGATTTGCCGCCGCGCATTCGTAATCGTGCGCGCATTGCTCGAGTAATGTTGCTCCAGGAGCTGCGTAAGCCTGTCCTCGTTCGCCCGGTCCTTAAGGAGCCAACCGAGATCGCCGAGCGCCGGCCAACCGATCGCCATGCAGGAGTGCGCCTGCATCAATTCCCATGACCCCTCCACACCCTCGCTGTCCTCGGCGAGGACCCGCCAATATGCATGCGGATGGCCATTGCGGCGCTGAAGGACCGTGGTGAGATGGCTGATGGGCACGCCGAGTGCCTTTGCCAGGGCGACGAAGCGTGCCGCGATCGCGTATCGCCCGCGCTGCTCGGGCGGAAGCTGCAATGCCTTGATGAGGTGGAAGCGTTGATGGACCGGATTGTGGAAATGGTCCAATCGCTCCGGGAAGATCAGGCCGAAATATTTGTGGCCCCAGGCGGTCGGGCTCACGCTGTGCGCGGTGCGGCCGATCTCGGTATCGAGATTGGCATACTCCTCGTCGCCGGCATCAGGAGGCAGCTGGCGAAAGAGCTCGCAGCCGCGCAGGATCTCATCCCGTTGGGCCTCGGCGATGCTGACGGCCTCGCGGAGCGAAATCTCGCTTTCCGCCGAAAGCCCTTCCTTCAACCATGTCGCGCCCTCGTTGTAGACGCCGTAGGCAGAGCGACTTTCGCCCGCAATGCTGCCCACGCCTTCCGCGAATTCGTCACTCTCCCGGGACTCGAGCGCAT
This sequence comes from Alphaproteobacteria bacterium, assembly GCA_035516655.1. Lineage (GTDB taxonomy): Bacteria > Pseudomonadota > Alphaproteobacteria > JACZXZ01 > JACZXZ01 > DASPPM01. The sequence continues at coordinate 16,205 of DATJAC010000016.1, forward strand.
ACATGAGAGAGTTCACCGAGCGGCGCTGATGCATGAGCCGCAAGAGCGGCTCGCCGTTGAGGGCCGCAAGCCGCTCCGGTCCGAAGCGGCCGGCAAAGACGCGGTAGTAATCCCTGAGCTTGACGTCCGAGGGCAGCGCCCCGCTCGCGCGCAATCCGGCGATATCCTTCTTCAGAATATCCAAGAAACGCGGATCGAACTCGATCATCCTCACCACCTTGCGCGAATCGGCGCCGGGTCATGGCTGGGCGGATTATCTACTAGTTTATCATGACGGTACAGGCTCGACGCGGGTCGCGAGCGCTCAGGCACCGCAGCCCCGCGTCGTGCGCGATTGCGCCGGATTCGGAGAATGGCTATTCATCTGCCGACAGGGAAGCAGCCTTCGATCGGGGTATTCCGCCATCATTTCCGCACCGGCTTCGATCCGCCTCGCGCTGCTCCTCGCGAGCTTCGCCGCAGCGGCTCTCGGCGGCCTCCTCTTCTGGGCCTACGAGGGACGGCCGCATGACGTGCCCGACGCCGGCGGCGGCCGGTTCGCGAGCGTCTCCTTCAGCCCCTACCGCGCCGGCGAGAGCCCGCTCGCCCGCATTGCCCCCACGTCGGAGGAAATCGCCGAAGACCTTGCCGTGCTCGCGGGGCGCTTCGAGGGGGTGCGGACCTACACGAGCCTGGAAGGCCTCGAGGCCGTGCCGCGCTTCGCCCGGCCGCTCGGGATGACGGTGATGCAGGGCATCTGGCTCGGCCGCGAGCCCGAGGTCAACGAGCGCGAAGTGCAAAGCGGAATCGAGCTTGCCAATCGCTATCCCGACGTGATCCGCCAGATCGTGGCGGGCAACGAGGTCATGCTGCGGCGCGACTTGTCGCGCGAGCAGCTCGCCGCCTACATCGACCGCGTCAAAGCCGCGGTCAAGCAGCCGGTGACCTACGCCGACGTGTGGGAGTTCTGGCTCAAAAACCCGGAGCTCGCGTCCCACGTCGATTTCATCACCATCCACATCCTGCCCTACTGGGAGGACGACCCGGTGCCGATCGGCCGGGCGCTCGACCATGTGAGTGCTGTCCTGGCGAAGGTGCAGGCGGCCTTTCCAGGCAAGCGCGTCATGATCGGCGAGGTCGGCTGGCCGAGTAGCGGACGCATGCGCGAAGGGGCCTTGCCGAGCCTCGTGAACGAGGCGCGCCTCGTCCGCGGCTTCGTGGCCTTCGCCCGTGCCAACGGCATCGCTTACAATCTTTTCGAGGCGTTCGACGAGTCCTGGAAGCGCAGCCTCGAAGGGACGGTCGGCGGCCATTGGGGCCTCTATGACGAGGCGCGCAAGGCGAAGTTCGCCCTCTCCGGCCCGGTGTCCGACGACTCGAATTGGCGGAAGCACTTTGCCCTTGCGACGGCACTTGCCGGCCTCGCCGTGCTCGTGGCGGCCTGGCGGCGTCCGGGACTTGCCTTCCTCGCCCAGCTCGCCTTGGCCGTCACGGCCGAAATTTTCGGCTCCGTCCTCACGCTCGATGCAACCCTCAGCGCCACGATCGCCTTGTCGCCCTTCGCGCGCATCCTCGCCGGACTCGGCTTGGCGGCGAATCTGCTTCTCGCGGCCATGTTCCTCTACGCGCTTGCAGCGCGGCTCCAAGGAGAGCGCTGGCCCGCGGCGGCACTTCCGAGCGCGCGCGAGGCGCTCAACCTCTTGCGCGGCAGGCCGCAGCCCGGCCCCGCCCTCGGCGAGCGCATGCTCGGCCTCCTGCAATTCTGCTTCGTCGTCGCGGCGGGCGCGATCACCGTGGCGCTTCTCTTCGATCCGCGCTACCGCGATTTCCCGAGCGAGGCCTTTTTCCTGCCGGCCTTCGGCTTTGCGGCATTAGCGCTCCTCGGCCCCATGCCCGGCACGAGCGGGAGCGAGCACCGCGAGGAGATCGTGCTGATCGCCCTCCTCCTCGGGGGTGCCGTCGGCGTCCTGCTCCGCGAAGGTGCGCAGAACCTCGAGGCCCTCGGCTGGAGTGCGGTGCTCGTGCTGTTGGCGCTGCCCTGGAGCCTCGCGCTCAGCCTGCGTCTTGGCCGCTCGAGCGTCGCGGTGCCGCCCCGGCACCCGCAATGAGGGCGAGCACGAGGGCGAGGGCACCCGTCTCCACGTTGTAATTGGCGATCGCGAAGAGTGCCAGCGCACCGGCGGCGAGGGCGAGGCCCCGGCCGCCGCACAAGTGAGCCGCACTCCCGGCAACGAGGGCGGCCAGGCCGAAGAGGAGATGGTGCTGGCCGAAAAGGAGGACGAAGCGGATCACGCACCAGGCGGGGTAGACCGCGACGTTGCAGGCGAGGGCGGCGGCTCCGGGCTCGACGTAGAGCTGGCGCAGCTCCCAGCCGCCGCCATAGGCGAGCGCGGCTGCGGCGAAGCCGAGCCCGAGGAATGCAGCGCGGCGCAGGGCCGCCCTCAGGACGATGCCTCGACCCGCGCGGACGCACCTGCCTCGCGCTGAGGCTCGAGCGTTTCCGGCTCGAATCCGAAAGAGGCGCGCACGACGTAGAGCGGCCGGCCTTTGACCTCGTCGAAGACGCGGCCGAGGTAATCGCCGATGATGCCCAGCGTGAGCAACTGCATGCCGCCCAGGAAAAGAATCGTGACGATGATCGACTCGTAGCCGGGGACGTCGATGCCGTAGATCGCCGTACGCAGCAGGCGCACGACGATATAGACGAAAGCCAGCAGCGAGATCGAGGCGCCGATCAGCCCCCAGACCTTGAGCGGGAAATTCGAGAACGCCGTCAACCCGTCGAAGGCGAAGCGCAGGAGCCGCAGGAAGGCCCATTTGCTCTCGCCCTCGCGGCGCGGTGCTGGGGTGAAGCGCACGCCGATCTGGCGAAAGCCGACCCAGGCGAAGATCCCTTTCATGAAGCGCGTGCGCTCGGGCATGCGGTTGATGACGTCGACCACGCGGCGATCGAGGAGACGGAAGTCGCCCGCCCCCTCCGGGAGCGGCACGTCGGAGAGCCGCTCGAAGAGCCAATAGAAGAGGTGGCTCATCAGGCGCGCAAGCGCGCTCTGGTAGGCCCGCGTCGAGCGCACGGCATAGACCACCTCATAGCCCTCGCGCCACTTCGCGACGAGCTCGGGGATCACTTCCGGCGGATGCTGCAGGTCCGCATCGAGCGGCAGCACCGCGGCACCGCACGCGTGCGCCAAGCCCGCCGAAAGGGCCGGCTCCTTGCCGAAATTGCGCGAGAAATCGATGATGCGGATACGCGGCTCGCGCTTGTGCCAGGCGATCAGGCGAGCAAGCGTATCATCTAGGCTGCCGTCGTTGACGCAGATGACCTCCCAGGACAGGGAGAGACGGTCCAGCACGGGGATGAGGCGGGCGAAGAACTCCTCGATCCCGGCTCCCTCGTTGTAGAGGGGGACCACGACGGAGAGGAGGATCTTCTGCCTCGCGCCGGGGCCGGCCGGGCCCGCGTGCTCAGAGCGCAGTTCCATCAGCGCTTGTCCTCCCGGCCGCCGCGGCCCCGAAACGCCGGCTTTGCTCGCGAATCCGCCGCAAGCCGCCTATAGTATAGGCGGCTTGCCGCCCTCGAAAGTGCCATCCCCAGTGACAAGCAGCCCCTTGGCCCCAGGCCGAGCCGACGCCATCCCGATCATCCTCTGTGCCGACGACTACGGCATTGCCCCCGGAGTCGGCCAGGCGATCCGCCATCTTTTGGCTCTCGGCCGGCTGAGTGCGACGAGCTGCATGAGTGCGAGCCCCTATTGGCCTGCCGAGGCGAAGACGCTCTTGCCCCTCGCCGCCGCGGCCGATATCGGCCTGCACCTCACGCTGACCGATCAGCGCCCGCTTGGCGCCATGCGTCACCTTACGGCCGAGGGGCGCCTGCCGAGCATCAAGCGCATGATCTGTCTCGCCTATACGCGCCGACTCGACCACCGCGACATCAAGGCCGAGCTCGCTCGTCAGCTCGACCGCTTCGAGGCCGAGCTCGGCCGTCCGCCCGCCTTTCTCGACGGGCATCAGCATGTCCATCAGTTGCCGACCGTGCGCGGGGCCGTGATCGAGCTCTACCGCGAGCGCCTTGCTCGGCACGGCACCTATGTGCGCTATTGCGACGAGCCGCTCGGGACGATCTTGCGGCGCCGGACCCATGTGGGCGAGGCCCTCGTCATCAGCTGGCTGGGCCGGAGCTTTGCCCGGCGGGCACGCGCCCTCG
>DATJAC010000017.1:0-6040 GCA_035516655.1 Alphaproteobacteria bacterium
CCGTCGTTGCAGAGGGCGAGGATGAGACGCGGCGGCCTCTCACCCTCGATGAGCCAATACTCCCGCCCGCCGTCGTTGCCGCCCTCCTCGGCGCGGCAGCCGTCCTCCGGAGCATCTTCGGGCTTGTCCGCGAGACCGAGGTGCACCTCCGCGACCGCTAGCGCTGCATCGGCCGGCGCGCGGCCGGCGGGCCAGAGCTTGAAGATCTGGCAGCTTTTTCGCTCGCCGCAGACGGGCGGCTTCAGTGCCTCCAGCCCGGCGCCGCTCGCCGCCAGCGCAGATCCCCCGAGTGCAGACAGCGAGAGCAGCAGGCCGGCGACGGCGGCGAAAGGGAAAGGTTTCATCCGCTCAATATCCGCGCGAAGGCTCGACGAGATCGACGAGGGGTTCCCCATGAGGGCCGCAGGATCGGCGCGCCCGCCCCGCGGCATTATTGCAGGTCGGCGAATCTGGTCAATCGGTCCCGCATTTGCTACAAGCTCGCAAGGGGTGCCGTCCGATGCCTGACTCGATCCTGCTGAGACACGAGGGTGCGGTCTCGACGATCGTCATCGATCGTCCGCCGCTCAACACGGTGACGCCCGCCGCTCTCGTCGAGCTCGATGCCGCCTTCGCCAGGCTCGAGGAGCGCACGGAGACGCGCGCGATCGTGCTCACCGGTGCCGGCACGCGGGCGTTTTGCGCGGGCGCCAGCCTCGACGACAAACCCAAACGCGAGGGCGACGACGGCGACGGCTTCCGCGAGGCGGGGCGGGCGCTCATCCGCAGGATCGAGACCCATCCCAAGCCCGTCATCGCCGCCATTCGCGGCTGGGCCATCGGCGGCGGCTTCGCCATAGCGCAAGCCTGCGACGTGCGGATCGCGTCCGAGACTGCGAAGTTCCGCACCGGGGACGCCTATATCGGCATCGTGCCGAGCTGGGGCATCAGCCTCGTGCGGCTCGCCCATTACATCGGCCGCAATCGCACGCTCGACATGCTGATGCTCGGGGAGGACATCTCGGCGCGCGCCGCCCATGAGCTTGGCCTCATCACGCGCGCCGTACCCGACGATCGCTTCGAGGCCGAGATCGCGGCGGTCGCGGGGCGCATCGCGAGCGGGGCACCGCTCGTCTTCCGCGCGATCAAGGAGGCGGTCTACGCGCAATATCACGACGGGCCGCCGGCGGCGGCAGAGCTCGAGACGCGCTGGGCCAAGGCGACGCAATTCTCCTTCGACGCGCAGGAAGGCATCGCCGCGTTCAAGGAGAAGCGCAAGCCGGGTTTCAAGGGGCGCTGAGGCGTGGATTTCGAGCCGAGCAAGCGCCAGGTCGAGCTTCAGGAGCGAGCGCGCGAGCTCGTCGCCAAGGTGGTGGCGCCGATCGAGCGGGCGGTACCCCGCGGGGCCAAGCTCTCGGCCGAGGATTGGCGTGCGATCTATCGTGCCTTGGCACCCCTCGGCTATCTCGGCAGCACCATCCCGCGCGATTTGGGCGGGGCCGGCCTGAGCTACGTCGATTACGGTCTTTTGCTCGAAGCCTTGGCGGAAGGCCCGCTCGTGCTCGGCGAGATCGTGCCCCCGCGCACCATCAATTATCTCGGCACCGAGGCGCAAAAGCGGCGCTGGCTGCCCAAGCTCTTCGCGGGCGACTGGATCTCGACGGCCGCGATCACCGAGCCCCAGGCCGGCTCCGACCTGCGCGGCCTCGCGACCACGGCGCGCGAGAGTGCCGATGGCTTTCGCGTGAGCGGGACCAAGAAATGGATCAAGCTCGGCGGCATCAGCGATCTCCTGACCCTCCTCGTCGTCACCGGCGGGGAGAGCGAGGGGAAGCCGAGGACGAGCCGGCTCGTGCTCGAGCGCGCGCAGTCGCCGTGGCAAAGCCGCGAGCTCGAGGCGACCGGGATCGAGAAGATCTCGTTCGCGGAGCTCAGTTTCGAGGACGTGCGCGTGCCCAAGGAGAACCTCCTCGGCACGCCGGGGGCCGGCGCCGAGCAATTCAATCGCGGCATCGAGGCCTCGCGCGCCTTCGTCGGCCTGCAGGCCACAGGCCTCGCCCGCCGCGCCCTCGGCCTTGCCATCGCCTACGCCAGGGAGAGGGTCGCCTTCGGCCGCCCGCTCGCGAGATTCCAAGCGATCCAGATCGCCATCGCCGACGCGGCGGCCAAGCTCGAGGCGGCCCGGCTGCTCTGTCTGCGCGCACTCGCGATCCTCGACAGCGGTCGGCGCTGCCCCGCCGAGGTCTCGATGGCCAAGCTCTTCGCCACCGAGACCGCGGTCGAGGTCTGCCATGCCGCGATGGACAGCATGGGGGCCGAGGGGCTCTCCCGCGACGCCGGGGTCGAGCGCTGCTGGCGCGATTGCCGCATGCTGACGGTGATCGACGGCACCTCGGGCATCCAGCGCCTCATCATCGGCCGCGAGCTCTGCGGCATGCCGGCCTTCACCTGAGGGACACTCCGATGACGGCAGCGCTGCGGCCGAGGCTTTCGGTCAAGGAAATCCTCTATCCCAGCTCCGTCGCCGTGTTCGGCGCGTCCGACAATCTCGACAAGTTCGGCGGCCGCATCATCCATTTCCTGACGCGGCACGGCTTTCAAGGACGGATAGCACCGATCAACCCGCGGCGGCGCGAGGTGCTCGGCCGCAACGCCTTCGCCTCGATCGGCCAGGCCGGGGCCGTTGACGTGGCGATGCTGGCGGTACCGCCCGAGGCACTTCTCCAGAGTCTCGCGGAGTGCGCGGAGGCGGGGGTCGGCGCCGCGGTCATCCTGACGACGGGGTTTGCCGAGGCGAGTGCCGAGGGTGCTGCGCGCCAGGCGGAGATCGCGCGGCTCGCCAGCACGTCGGGCATGCGCGTGATCGGGCCCAATTGCATGGGGATCATCAACCCCACCTGGCACATGGCGCTCTGCTCCTCGGTGGTGCTCCACGCGGAGAAGCTGCTCGTCGGCCATATCGGCCTCATCAGCCAGAGCGGCGCGCTCATGGTCTCGCTCTTCGACCGCGCCTACGGCGACGGCATCGGCTTCAGCGCCTGCGTCTCCCTCGGCAACCAGTGCGATCTCGAGATCTGCGACTTCCTCGAATACATGATCGAGGACGTACATACGCGGGTCATCTGCCTCTATGTCGAGGGCTTCGCCGATCCGGCACGCTTCGTCGCCGCGGCACGAACCTGCCGGCGCGCGGGCAAGCCGCTCGTTCTGCTCAAGACCGGACGGACGGCGGCCGGCGTAAAGGCGGCCCGCTCCCACACCGCGAGCTTGGCGGGCTCCTACGCGGCCCTCGAGGCGGTCGCCCGGGAGGCGGGCGTGGTCTTGGCGGAGGATGCCGAGGTCATGGTGCGGCTCGCCGACCTCCTTGTGCGCTGGCCGCAGGTGGAAGGCGACGGGGTCGGCGTGATCTCGGGCTCCGGCGGGGGAGCGGGCATCCTGGTCGACCGGCTCACGGAGTGCGGGCAGCGCCTGGCGACCCTGGCGCCCGGCACCAAGGCAGCGCTCGCGGACATCCTGCTCCCGCCCCAGGCGGACAATCCGATCGACCTGGGTGGGCGCAAGCTGCCCGAGGCGGAGGAGATTTCCGCGCGCGCCATGGCCGCGCTGGCGGCGGATGGCGACGTGGCGGCACTCTTCATCGTGCTGTCCTCGATGCCGTTCTTCGAGGCACGCACCCGCCTGCTCGCGGCCACGGGTATGGCGAGCGGCAAGCCCACGATCTGCAGCGTACTGCCCGGCCCCGCGGCGGCAGGGCCGCGGCGTGCGCTGCGCGAGGCGGACTGCCCCGTGTTCGAGAGCACGGAGGACGCGGTGCGCACGCTCGGCAAGTTCTTCGACTATCAGCGACTGCGCGCGCGCCCGCTCGAGCCGCCGCCCGCGCGCCCTGTCGGCGTGCCTGCCGACCTCGGAAGGGGACCGGATGCGGGCGACATCAAAGCGCTCCTCGCCCGCTACGGCATCCCGCTTGCCCGCGAGGTGGAGGCGCCGGACCTCGACGGTGCCCTGGATGCGGCACGGCAGATCGGCTATCCGGTGGCACTCAAGGGCATCGCGAGCGGCCTCGTGCACAAGAGCGACGTCGGTGCCGTAAGAACGGCGCTCTCGGGCGAGGCAGCTCTCGTCGCTGCCTGGTGCGAAATCGAGGGGAACATCGCGCGGCATCTGCCCGCAAGCATTTTCTCCGGTTGCGCGGTGCAGGAGATGGTGACGGGCGAGGCCGAGCTCATCGTCGGCGCCAAGTACGACGAACAATTCGGCCCCTTCGTGCTGGTCGGCTTCGGAGGCGTGCTCGTCGAGCTTGCCCGCGACGTGAAACTGGCGCCGGCACCGCTTTCGCACGCGGCGGCCCTCGAGCTCTTGCGCAGCCTGCGCTACGCGCCGGTCTTCGCCGGCTGGCGCGGGCGTCCCCCGCTCGACATCGAAAAGGCGGCGGACGTCGTCGTCCGCATGGGTTGGCTTGCGGCGGACTTGGGCGCCCGGCTCGTCGACGCCGAGATCAACCCCCTCATCCTGCGCCGTGCCGGCGAGGGTGCGGTCGCAGTCGACGTGCGCGCCACGATCCGTTGAGATAAGATCGGGCCGTGCCGCCGCACCCTGCCGGCGCAACGGTTCCGAGAAGGAGCGGCTAAAATGACAAAGGTGCTTTCTCCCGCCGCCGTCGCGGCATTCGAGCGCGACGGCTTCGTGCCGGCGGTCCCCGTGCTGACCGCGGACGAGGTCCGCTACTTCCGCGGCTGCTACGAGACCTTCGAGAAAAGGCATCCCGAGCATGTGAAAAAGCTCAAGAGCAAATCTCACCTGCTCTGTCCCTGGGTGGTCGAGCTTGCCTCGCACGCGAAGGTGCTCGATGCCTTCGAGGATTTGATCGGTCCGAACATCCTCTGCTGGAGCATGGCCTGGAGGGTCAAGGAGCCGGACGGCAAGACCTTCGCGGGCTGGCATCAGGACTCGGTCTATCTTCCGGTGAAGCCGATCCTTGTCTTCGGCACGTTGGCCCTCTCCGAGTGCGGCAGCGAGGCGGGATGTCTCCGGGTCATTCCGGGATCGCACAAGTGGGACCCGCTGCCGCACGCGGACACGGAGGACCGCGACAGCATCCTCGCGCGCGGGCAGTACATCAGGGCGGAGTTCGATAAATCGAATGCCGTCGATCTCGCCCTCAAGCCGGGAGAGATGGCGCTCATCAACAATGCCATCGTGCATTCCTCCGCTCCCAACCGTGGCCGGGACCGGCGCATGATGGTGCTGGTCGAGATGATGCCGACCCACGCCGTCCATCAGGGCTTCAGGGATTCGGCCATGCTCGTTCGCGGTGTCGACGCCTTTCGCAATTTCGACGAGGACCCGCGGCCCGACGCCGAGTTTTCGCCCGCGGCCCAGGCGGCGTGGAAGCGGGTCATCGATATCCGTGCCAAGCTCATCTTCGCCGGCAGCACGCTGGCGCCGAGCGAGGCCTATGGCGGCACGCGCCCGGCCACCTGAGCGAGGCCGGCGTGCGGAGGGGCGGGCGGCGTTTCAACTCGAAATCCCGCGCTCGGTGATTTGCGGACCTAAGGCCGCTCCCCAGAACGGGCCGCGCGCGACCCCAAGCCGACAAAGAGCGGACTGCTTACCGGAAGCTGCCGAATCGACCGTGGCTGCCCATGAGCGGCTCGGCAAGGCACCCCTAATTGACTTGGATCAATGCGCTCGTCGGAGCCTGCCTTTCAATGCCTCCGAACGTGCCGGGGGGCTAGCGATGCCGTACAGCGCCGAGGGTTATCTGGCTCGAGCCGAGGAATGCGTGCGCTTGGCCAATCTCACGAGGGACAGCATGATCCAACGCAGGTTGCTTGAGCTGAGACAGTCCTATCTCAAGATCGCGGAGAACCTGAATAAGCCAACGAGCACGAAGGAACCGCGTTAAGGAGCGCGCTCATAGCACGCACGCCGCACGGACGCGCGACGTGCCGGCGCTAAAGGGGAGATGAGCAATGGTCTATCCGCCGTTACCCGAAGCGGCCGAGGTGGCCCGCCATTTCAGCCAAGCCGTGCGCCGCGGGCGCCGTGACGACCGGCCGTA
>DATJAC010000018.1:0-3742 GCA_035516655.1 Alphaproteobacteria bacterium
CAGTCGTAGAGATTGACGGTCGGATCGCAATGGCCGGGGACGAGCCGCAGCTTGTCGCCGATGGCGAGAGGTCGATTGCTCTCCGCGAGCCGCAAAATGCCGTGCTCGTCGGACGCGCGCACATATTCCGCATCCGCCCGATCGAAGAGCCGGGGCATGCCGGAGTCGACGCTGAAGGCCTTGAGGCCGGCATCGAGCACCGCGCGCTCCCGGCTCGGCGTGCTCATGACCGTGGCATAGACGAAAAGCGCGTGCTCGAACTCGTGCACGGGTGCCCCGTCGGCACCCAGGTTCCGTGCGTAATCGGCATCCATGAAAACGTAGGAGCCGGCCTGCAGCTCGGTGTAGACCCCGCTTGCGCCCTCGAAGGCGTAGGTCCCGGTACCCGCCCCCGCCACCACCTCGCAGGCGAGGCCGCGGCGCTTGAGGAGGGCCGCGGTGGCGACGACCTTCTCGAGGGCGGAGGCGATCGCGGCCCGCCGCTCCTCATAACCGCGCAGGTGCTGGGCCGAGCCGTGGTAGGCCTGCAGTCCGCGCAAACGGAGGCCGGGTGTTTGCGCCACGCGCTCGGCGAGTGCCAAGGCGGGTGCACCAGGGTCGATGCCGCAGCGATTGGCGCCCACGTTGATCTCGACGAGCACATCGAGGGCGATACCGCGGGCCGTTGCGGCGTCGCCGAGGGCGGCGGCGTTCGCGGCATCGTCGACGCAAACCGCGATCCTCGCCTCGCGGGCGAGGGCCGCGAGCCGCTCGAGCTTCCCCCGCCCGACGACCTCGTTCGATACCAGCACGTCGCCGACCCCGCCTGCGACCATCGCCTCGGCCTCGCTCACCTTCTGGCAGCAGACGCCGACGGCACCGAGGGCGATCTGCCTCCGCGCGATCGCGGCCGACTTGTGGGTTTTGGCGTGCGGCCGGAGCCGCACGCCCATTTCGCGCGTGCGCCCTGCGAGCCGCTCCAGGTTGCGCTCGAGGGCCGCGAGGTCGACGAGGAGGGCCGGCGTGTCGACCGCCTCGAGCGCCATGCCGATCTCGGCGGGAGGAGGGGAGATCATGGCAGTGCCTTTCCTTTATCGGCAAAGTTTCACCACGGAGACACGGAGAGCACGGAGAACGAAAGAAACCGCGCGAAGCAAGGACGAAGCCGAACCACTCAAAGATGGACCGATTTCGCTTCTCCGTGCTCTCCGTGTCTCCGTGGTGAAAACCTTGAAACCGATGGCATGATGGTGACCGTAAGGGGTGTGCGCGGCGGTTGACAAGCCTCCTTGGCCGACCATGATGTCGCGCGGCCGCGCAAGGGGAAGAAGATTGGCTCTCGAGAACGCGCGCTTCGCCATTTCCTTCACGCCGCGCAGGTGGTCCGCACTCGCCCGCTTCGGCCGCGCCTGGCTCGGGCGCGACGCGGCCACGGGCGAAGCGGTCGAGCGCTTGGCGCTGCCCGGCTTCGCGGCAGCGGAGCTCGCAGCCCTCACCGCCGAGCCCGCCCGTTACGGCTGGCACGCCACCCTGAAGCCGCCCTTCCGGCTCGCGGCGGGGGCGACGCCGGGCGAGCTCGTGGCCTACGCGATGGCCTTCGCGGCCGCCCGGCTGCCCTTCGAGATTCCGGCACTGGAGCTCGTCAGCCTTGGCGGTTGCCTCGCCCTGGTGCCGAGTGCTGTGCCGCCGCTGCTCGCGGGCCTCGCCGAGGACTGCGTGCGCGTCTTCGATCTCTTCCGCGCAACCTCCGGCGGGGCCGAGCTCGTGCCGCACGCGAGCATCCGCCTCCCGCCGCGGCAGAGGACGCACCCCCGGCACTGGGGTTATCCCTACGTCATGGACGAGTTCCGCTTCCACATCACGCTCACGACGCGGCTCGCGGCGGAGGAGCAAGCCCGCGTGAAGGCCGCCCTCGCGCCCCGCATCGAGCACCTGCTCGGCCGCGCACTAGCTGTCGACGCCGTGTCGATCTTCGTCGAGCCCGGCCCGGGCGAAGCCTTTCGCGAGCTGCGCCGCTTCGCTTTCGAGGCGGCCGGGTGAGTAGCGGCCGAGGTTCTCGCGCGCGGGCTTCTGGGCTATAACGAAGGCGGGCGGCAAGTGCCGTCGCCGCCCAATTCGATAGCCGGGCATGCAATCGGGAGGAAGAATGGCGCGCGCGAAGCCGCCGAGCAGATACTGGCAGGAGCTCACGAGTGCCGAGTTCGCCGCCCTCGACGCGGCGAAAACCGTGGCCCTGCTCCCGCTCGCCGCGGTCGAGCAGCACGGTCCCCATCTTGCCGTCGCCGTCGACGCGGTGATCAACGAGGGCGTCATCGCCCGGGCGCTTCGGTTTCTGCCCGCCTCTCTCCCGCTCCTCGTCTTGCCGGCCCTCGCCATCGGCCGCAGCGACGAGCACGAGGATTTTCCGGGAACGCTCTCGCTCAGCCCCGAGACCGCCGTTCGCCTCTGGGAAGAGGTGGCCGATGGTGTCGCGCGCGCGGGGATCCGCAAGCTCGTGCTCTGCAACAGCCACGGCGGCCAGTCGCAACTCCTCGACATCGTCGGCCGGCGCTTGCGCCGGAAGTACCGGATGCTGGTCGTCCAGGTCAACCTCTATCGCCTGTGGGACGCGCGCCGCGTCTTCGGCGCGCGCGAGGTCGAGCACGGCATCCACGGCGGTGCCGTCGAGACCTCGCTCATGTTCCATCTCAGGCCCGATCTGGTACGCCGCGGGAAGCTGCGGAATTTCGTGCCGAGCTCGCTCGCCCTCGCCAAGCGCCACAAGGAGATCGGGGCCCACGGCCGCGTACCCTTCAGCTGGCTCGCCCAGGACTTGAGCGCGAGCGGTGCCGCTGGCGACGCGCGACTGGCGAGCGCCGAGCGCGGGCGGGTGCTCCTCGAGGCCGCCGCGGCCCGGCTCGCCGCCATTCTCGTCGAGACGGCGCAGCTGCCGCTCGCGACGCTCAAGGGGCGCCCGTCGGGAGAACGCATTTGATACGCGGATTGATATGTGCGTGAGACACCCCCCACCCATCGGCCGCGCCTTAACGGGCGGCCGATCCCCCTCAAGGGGGAGGGAAAAGCGTGGCTTGGCTACGCAGCGCCCCTCCCCCCGAAGGGGGAGGGTAGGGTGGGGGTGACGCCCGGATATTTGATCGCCGTCACTAAGGGGCGTTAAGGCGATCATTGCAATGCTCGCGCGCGCGGCGGGAGGATGACATGGCGAAGGCGGGAGTGACGCGCCGCGGCTTCTTGAATCTGGTCGGCCGGGCCGGCGGGGCGACGGCACTCTACGAGACCATGGCGGCGATGGGGCTTCTGTCGGCGCCGACGGCCTATGCAGGACCGCCCGAGCTCCCGCACGGCTCGGGGGCCGGAACGCATGTCGCCATCCTCGGCGCCGGGATCGCCGGCATGACCGCGGCCTACGAGCTCGCGCGCGCGGGCTATCGCTGCACCATCCTCGAGGCGCGCGAGCGCACGGGCGGGCGCAACTGGACGCTCCGCCGCGGCGACGCCGTGGAGGAGCTCGACAGCCGCCAGCGCTGCGCTTTCGCCGCCGGGCGGGAGATGTATTTCAATGCCGGTCCCGCGCGCATCCCCCAGCAACACCAGGCGCTCCTCGGCTATTGCCGGCAGTTCGGCGTCGCCCTCGAAGCGCGGGTCAACGACAACCGCAACGCCTTCTTCCAGAGCGACAAGGCGTTCGGCGGGCGTCCGGTGCGCGCACGCCAGTTCATCGGCGACGGCCGCGGCTATATCGCCGAGCTGCTCGCCAAGGCGG
>DATJAC010000019.1:0-7701 GCA_035516655.1 Alphaproteobacteria bacterium
TGGCTGTCCTCCTCGTCGCCGATCGGCGTCTCGAGGCTGATCGGCTCCTTGGCGATCTTCAGCACCTTGCGCACCTTCTCGAGCGGCATGGCGAGCTTGACCGCGAGCTCCTCGGGCGTGGGCTCGCGCCCGATCTCGTGCAGCATCTGGCGCGAGGTGCGCACCAGCTTGTTGATGGTCTCGATCATGTGCACGGGGATGCGGATGGTGCGCGCCTGGTCGGCGATCGAGCGCGTGATCGCCTGCCGGATCCACCAGGTGGCGTAGGTCGAGAACTTGTAGCCGCGGCGGTACTCGAACTTGTCGACCGCCTTCATCAGCCCGATGTTGCCTTCCTGGATGAGATCGAGGAACTGCAGCCCGCGGTTGGTGTATTTCTTGGCGATCGAGATGACCAGGCGCAGGTTGGCCTCGACCATCTCCTTCTTGGCCCGGCTCGCCTCGCGCTCGCCCTGCTGCACGAGCTGCGTGATGCGGCGGAACTCGCTCACCGGCAGCCCGCATTCATCCGAGAGCCGGCGCAGGCCCTCGCGCAGCTGGCCGATGCGGTCGGAATACTTCTTGGCGCAGAAGCGCTTCCAGCCCACCCCGGTGAGCTCTCGGATGCGCTCCATCCAGTTGGGATCGAGCTCGTGGCCCTGATATTGCACGATGAAGGCCTCGCGCTTGACGCCGGCACTCTCGGCCTGGCGCAGGAGCTCGCCGTCGAACTGCATGAGCCGGCGGTTGAGCCCGTAGAGCTGGTCGACGAGCTGCTCGATGCGGCCGTTGTTGAGCCGCACCCCCTGCATGAACTCGACGAGCTCGCCGCGCAGCTTGGTATAGCGCCGCTCGGAGGCGGTGGCGAAGGCCTCGCCCGCCTGCATCGTCGCGATGCGCTGGTCCTGGAGCTTCGACATCCGCTTCCAGGTCACGGCGATGCGCTCGAAGGTCTCGAGCACCTGGGGCATCAGGTGCTGCTCCATCGCGGCGAGCGACATGCTGTTCTCTTCCGCGTCCGCGTCCGCCTCGCTCTCCTCGGTCTCGGGCGGCGGCGCAGCCTCCCCGGCACCGTCCGCCCCCGCCTCGACGGCGGCAAGCTCGCGCCCGTCGGGCCCCGCACCGTAGGTGGCGTCGAGGTCGATGATGTCGCGCAGGAGGAGCTTGCCCTCGGTGAGCGCGTCGTGCCACAGCACGATCGCCTTGATGGTGAGCGGGCTTTCGCAGATGGCGCCGATCATCTTCTCGCGGCCGGCCTCGATGCGCTTGGCGATGGCGATCTCGCCCTCGCGCGAGAGGAGCTCGACGCTGCCCATCTCGCGCAGGTACATGCGCACCGGATCGTCGGTGCGGCCGAGCTCGTCGTCGTCGATGTTGCCGCCGCGGACCTCGCCCTCGCCTTCGAACTCGGCCTCGGCGGCCGGCTCGGGCTCGGGCTCCGGCTCCGCCGCCGCCGCCGCCTCGGGGGCGGCCGCCTCCTCGGTCTCCTCGCTCTCGATGACGTTGATGCCCATCTCGTTGAGCATCGCCATGGTGTCCTCGATCTGCTCGGAGGAGACCTGGTCCTGGGGCAATGCGGAATTGAGCTCGTCGTAGGTGACGTAGCCGCGCTCCTTGGCGCGCGCGAGCATCTTCTTGACCGCGGCAACCATGCCGTCCATGAGCGGGCCGTCGCCCGGCTCGCCGGAGCCTTCCCCCTGCTCCTTGCCCTTGTTCTTCGCCGCCTTAGCGGTCCGCGTCATCGTCTTGGTGGCCATGCCGCCGTCGCCCCTTCGTATGGGTGATGAAATCAAAGACCGCACGCCCTCCCCCGAGGGCGCCTCGTGCCGCTCACCTTCTCCGCTTCCTCTTGCGAAAGAGGAGCTCGTCGCGCTCATGGTCTAGGGCGTGTTCCTTGAGAGCCAAGAACTCGCGCCGGCCGGCTTGCAGCCGGATCCGCCCGTCATCGGTCATATGCTCGGCGTAATCGCGCTCCGCCTTCTCCATGTCCCGCGCGGCCGCCGCACCGGAGAGAAGGTCATAGCTGTGCCGCCACGCCTTGGTCGCTTCCTCGAGGCTCAGCTCCGAAGCGGCAATCCAACCGTCCTGGGTCAGCACGCGATCCAGAACCCCGCCGTAACCAGATGCCAGTAGGTGGTTTTTGAGCGCCTCAGAGTCAATATCCGGCGCCCAGGCCTTTATGATCTCGCGCCTCAGGTTGTCAAGCTCGCCCTTGGCGAGCTCGAGGGCGCCGAAGGTCTCGCCGAGCTGATCGAGGAGGGCCGGGCGGTTGACGATCGCGGCGACCAGCCCTTCCTGGCCGAGCTTGGGCAGCGTCTCGGGTCTGCGCGGCCCCTTGAGATGGGCCCCGGCGGGCTCGGGGCGGCGCCAATCGCGGGCCTGGTGCCGGGGCTTCCCGACCGCACCAGCACTCCTCCCCTCGCCGCGGTAGCGCTGGTGATAGCGGCTCCAAAGCTCCTGGCGATAGGCCTTCTGCACTGCATCATTGCCGATTCGCCGGGCGGTCAGCTCGATGCGCTCCTTGAGCCGGGCGCGGCGTTCGGGGGTGTCGGCGGGATATGCCGCGATTTGGCACTCCCAGACGAGATCGACGAGCGGGCGGGCCTCGCCCAGAAGGGCCCGCATGGCCTCAACCCCGCCCTCGCGCCGGAGCAGGCTGTCGGGGTCCTCGCCCGCGGGGAGGTGGACGAAGCGGAGCGACTTGCCCGGGGCCAAGAGCGGCAAGGCGCGCTCGGCGGCCCGCTCGGCCGCGCGCACGCCCGCCGCGTCGCCGTCGAAGCAGAGGATGGGCTCGTCCACGAGGCGCCAAAGCAAGGCCAGTTGCGCCTCGCTCAAGGCCGTGCCGAGGGGGGCCACGGCCTCGTTGAAGCCCGCCTGGTGGAGGGCGATCACGTCCATGTAGCCCTCGACCACGATGAGCCGCCCGCTCTCGGCCGCCCCGCGGCGGGCATGGGCCAAGCCGTAAAGCATCCTCCCCTTGTGGAAGAGCTCGCTCTCGCGCGAATTGAGGTATTTCGGCGTGGCCTCGCCGAGCGCGCGTGCGCCGAAGGCGACCACGTGCCCACGCGCATCCGCGATCGGAAACATGACGCGGCCGCGGAAATAGTCGTAGCTCTCGGTGCGCTCCTCGCTTCGTGCCAAGAGCCCCGCCTCGAGCAGCATCGCCTCGGGATAGCCTTGCTTCAGGAGATGGCTCTTGAGCGCATTGCGCTCGGGGGCGAAGCCCAGGCGGAAGCGGGCGATCGTGGTCTCCTCGAGCCCGCGGCGGCGGAGATAGTCGAGGGCGGCCCGGCCGGCCGCAGCGGCGAGCGCGCCCTCGTAGAAGACGCAGGCGGCCTCGAGGGCCGAGCCGAGGCTCTTGAGCTTCTCCGCGCGCGCGCGTTCCTGGGGCGAGGATTGCGGGACCGCGAGCCCCGCCTCGGCCGCGAGCCGCTCGATCGCCTCGGGAAAGCTCAAATGCTCGCTGCGCATGACGAAGCCGATCACGTCGCCGTGGGCACCGCAGCCGAAGCAATGGAAGAAGCCCTTGTCCTCATTGACCGTGAAGGAGGGCGTCTTCTCGTTGTGGAACGGGCAAAGGCCCGTATGCTCGCGGCCCTTGCGCTGGAGCTTGACGCGCCGCGAGATCGCGTCGACGAGCCCGACCCGGGCGCGCAGCTCGTCGAGAAATTGTGGCGACAGGGCCATCAGGCCAAACCCAGAGAGATCGTGATGCACCCCCACCCGGACGTATGGCCGCCCCTTGGCCCGGCCTCTGGCCGAGGCCGCCGATCGTGCGCCTGTCAGGCGTCAGCTCGCCCTGGCGCGAGCGCGTCTCGAATTATGCGACGCGCCCGGCGAGGGTTTCAACTTCCTCCCAGCTTGGCCTTGACGAGCGCTCCCGCACGCGAGAAATCCATGGTGCCGGCAAAGCGTTCCCTGAGACCCGCCATCACCTTTCCCATGTCCTTGATTCCGCTGGCACCCAGCTCGCCGATCACGCCCTCGACCGCCGCCGCCATCTCGCCTTCCGAGAGCTGGCGCGGCATGAACGACTCGATGACCGCAATCTCGCCGGCTTCCTTCGCCGCAAGCTCGGGCCGGCCGCCGCGCTCGTAGAGCTCGATCGACTCGCGCCGCTGCTTGATCATGCCCTGCATCATGGCGACCATCTCCGCATCGGAGATGCCGGCCGTGTTGCCCTTGGGCCGCACCTCGATGTCGCGCTCCTTGAGCCGCGCCAGGATGAGGCGCACCGCGGAAACGGAGCGCTCGTCGCGGGCTTTCATGGCACTCTTGAGGGCCTCGGTCAGGCGGGCACGCAGCATGGCTGGGGAAGTCTGCATCGAAAGCGGGCACGCTAGCCCGAAACGCCGCGCGGCGCAAGCGATTATCTTGCCTTAAGCGCTTGAATTCTCATGAAGTTTTTCGAGCTCAGCGGCTTGACGACGGCACGGCTTTTGCTTATTTACGCCGCAAGCGCAAGGTGCCGAGGGTACCGCCGCCGAGGATCATCCGCATGTCGCAAGCGAAGCTCACGCGCGAGGCAGGGCGGCAGACGATGCCGCCTGCAGCGACGGCGGTCTTGGCACTCTCCGACGGCACGCTTTTCTGGGGACGCGGCATCGGAGCCCCCGGCAGGGTCGCGGGCGAGGTCTGCTTCAACACCTCGATCACCGGCTACCAGGAAATCCTGACCGACCCCTCCTACGCCGGGCAGATCATCACCTTCACCTTCCCGCACGTCGGCAACGTCGGCGCCAACCCCGAGGACGTCGAGACCACGACCCCCGCGGCACGCGGCCTCGTCTTGCGCGACGACATCACGGAGCCGAGCAACTGGCGCGCGGCCCAGCATCTCAACTCCTGGCTCGTCGCTCACGGGCTCCCCGGCATCGCCGGGGTCGACACGCGCCGCCTGACGCGCCGGCTGCGCGCGGGCGGGGCGGCCAACGGCGTGCTCGCCTTTGCCCCCGACGGCCGCTTCGATCCCGCCGCCCTCATCGCCGAAGCCGCCGCCTGGCCCGGCCTCGAGGGCATGGACCTCGCGCGCGAGGTGAGCTGCCGGCAGAGCTACCAATGGGACGAGAAAACATGGGTGTTGGGTTCCGGCTACGGCCGGCAGCTGGCACCGAACCTTCACGTGGTCGCCCTCGACTATGGCGCCAAGCGCAACATCCTGCGCTCGCTCGCCTCCGCCGGTTGTCGGGTGACCGTGGTGCCGGCGACGACGAGTGCGGAGACGATCCTGCGCTTGCGCCCCCACGGCGTCTTCCTCTCGAACGGCCCCGGCGACCCGGCGGCGACGGGCGAGTACGCCGTGCCCGCGATCCGGCACATCATCGAGGCGGGGATCCCCACCTTCGGCATCTGCCTCGGCCACCAGATGATGGCGCTGGCCCTCGGTGCCGGGACCGCGAAGATGCATCACGGCCATCGCGGAGCGAACCATCCGGTCAAGGATCTGGAGACCGGCAAGGTCGAGATCACCTGCCAGAACCACGGCTTCGTCGTGGTCGAGGCGTCGCTGCCGAGCGGGCTCGAGGTCACCCACCGCTCGCTGTTCGACGGCAGTATCGAGGGCTTCCGCGTCAAGGACATGCCCGTCTTCGCCGTGCAGTATCACCCCGAGGCCTCGCCCGGCCCGCACGACAGCCACTACCTCTTCCAGCGCTTCGTCAAGCTGATGCAAGAGCATGCTTAGGCGCAGCGCAGCCGATACGCTCTCTGAGAATTTCCCCTCCTCCCTTGAGGGGGAAGGGGATTCTGCTCTTCCATTTCACGGAACCCATGCCTAAGCGTACGGACATCGGCTCCATCCTCGTCATCGGGGCGGGGCCGATCGTGATCGGCCAGGCCTGCGAGTTCGATTACTCCGGCACCCAGGCGGTCAAGGCGCTCAAGGACGAGGGCTATCGCATCGTGCTGGTGAACTCGAACCCGGCGACGATCATGACCGACCCGGGCTTGGCTGACGCCACCTACATCGAGCCCATCACGCCCGAGACCGTGGCCCGCATCATCGAGAAGGAGCGGCCGGGGGCTCTGCTTCCAACCATGGGCGGGCAGACCGCCCTCAACACGGCGATGGCGCTGGCCAAGGGTGGGGTGCTCGCCGCCTACGGCGTGGAGATGATCGGGGCGCGCGCCGAGGTGATCGAGAAGGCGGAGGACCGCCTCCTCTTCCGCGAGGCGATGACCCGCATCGGGCTCGCCTCGCCCCGGAGTGCGATCGCTCACACGCTCGAAGAAGCGAAGGCGGCCCTCGCCGAGATCGGGCTTCCCGCCATCATCCGGCCCTCGTTCACGCTCGCCGGTACGGGCGGCGGGGTCGCCTACAATCAGGACGAGTTCGCCGAGATCGTGACGGGCGGACTCAAGGCCTCGCCGATCAGCGAGGTGCTGGTCGAGGAGTCGGTGCTGGGGTGGAAGGAGTTCGAGCTCGAGGTGGTGCGCGACCGCAAGGACAATTGCATCATCGTCTGCTCGATCGAGAACGTCGATCCGATGGGCATCCATACCGGCGACAGCATCACGGTGGCACCCGCCCTCACGCTCACCGACAAGGAATATCAGATCATGCGCGACGCTTCGCTCGCGGTCCTGCGCGAGATCGGCGTCGACACGGGCGGCTCGAACGTCCAGTTCGCCGTCGACCCCGCGAGCGGCCGGCTCGTCATCATCGAGATGAACCCGAGGGTCTCGCGCTCCTCGGCCCTTGCCTCCAAGGCCACGGGCTTCCCCATCGCCAAGATCGCGGCCAAGCTTGCGGTCGGCTACACCCTCGACGAGCTCGCCAACGACATCACGGGTACCACCCCCGCCTCCTTCGAGCCGACGATCGATTACGTCGTGACCAAGATGCCGCGCTTCACCTTCGAGAAGTTTCCTGGGGCCGAAAAGGTGCTCACCACCTCGATGAAGTCGGTGGGCGAGGTGATGGCGATCGGACGCACTTTTGCCGAATCGCTGCAGAAGGCGTTGCGCTCGCTCGAGACCGGCCTCAACGGCTTGAACGAGGTCGACATCCCGGGCTCGGCCGCGGGCGAGAACAAGGACGTGGTGCGCGCGGCCCTTGCCGTCGCAACGCCCGACCGCCTCCTCGTGATCGCCCAGGCCTTCCGCTACGGCCTCACGGTCGAGGAGGTCCGGCGCGCCTGTCATTACGATCCCTGGTTCCTGGCCCAGATCGCCCGGCTCGTCGAGGAGGAGGGCGAGGTGCGGAGGTGCGGCCTGCCCGAGGATCGCCCGGGCCTCCTGCGCCTCAAGAAGCTCGGCTTCTCCGATGCGCGCCTGGCCGAGCTCGCCCACGTCAAGGAGGGCGAGGTGGCACTCCGGCGCCGGCGGCTCGAGGTGCATCCCGTCTATAAGCGCATCGACACCTGTGCCGCCGAGTTCGCCTCGACCACACCCTACATGTACTCGGCCTACGAGGGCGACGGCATCTCCCCCGCCGAGTGCGAGGCGGAGCCGAGCGAGGCGCGCAAGATCATCATCCTCGGCGGCGGGCCCAACCGCATCGGCCAGGGCATCGAGTTCGACTATTGCTGCGTGCACGCGGTCTATGCGCTGCGCGAGGCCGGCTACGAGACGATCATGGTCAACTGCAACCCGGAGACCGTGTCGACCGATTACGACACTTCCGACCGGCTCTATTTCGAGCCCCTGACCGCCGAGGACGTGATCGAGATCGTCCGTGTCGAGGCGGCGCGCGGGACGCTCCTCGGCGTCGTCGTGCAGTTC
>DATJAC010000020.1:0-3010 GCA_035516655.1 Alphaproteobacteria bacterium
CCCGAACTGCGGGCAGACGCCATTGGCTTGATCGGACTTGCCCCACCGCGTGGCAGGCGCGGCGCTGGGATCCCCCGAGCGCCGCTACTGCATGCTGCACAAACACCCGGCGACGGGCGGGGCTTAGAAGTTTCCCTCGGCGGCCTCTTTCAGGATCAGCTTGTCCAAGGTCAGGTCGGATACCGCCTTGCGCAGGCGCGCATTCTCCCGTTCCAGCTCCTTGAGCCGCTTGGCCTGATCGAGCTTGAGGCCCCCGTACGCCTTGCGCCAGCGGTAGTACGTCACCGACGTGATCCCCAGGCCCCGGCACACCTCATCGACCGTCCTGCCCTGGCCCAGGGCAACGTCCGCCTCTCGCAGCATCCCGATGATCTGCTCTGGCCCGTATGTCTTTCTTGGCATGCTTGGTCTCCCTTCGCTGCCGATTGTTACTCCAAAATCGGCTGCGTTCCAGGGGAGCAGGTCAATGGTGGGCGCTCTAGGGATCGAACCTAGGACCTCTCCCGTGTGAGGGGAACGCTCTTCCGCTGAGCTAAGCGCCCGGGGTCGTGCTGCCGTGTCGAAGGCTGGTGCCCATATAAGAGGTGCCCATATAAGAGGCGTGTGCGGTGCCTGTCAAGAAAGCGGGCGCGGGGTAGCGGGCCGGTTTCACCTCGCCCTTCGAGACGCCGCGTGCGGCGCCTCGTCGGGGGCTGGCCGGAAATGAATGCGTGATCTTCGATGCATTGCCCTTCACAGATCGTCATTCCCGCGAAAGCGGGAATCCATCGTCGGCCTCGAGCCGGGCTTCGGACGTGGACCCCGGCTTTCGCCGGGGTGACGAATGAGAATTGAAAGTGTACGGATCATTTTGAGTCAGGCTCTGAGGAGCATGGCGCGAGCGACGCGTCTCGAAGGATGAGGCTACCGGGCCGGGCGCGCGGAGCGCGCTGCGGGCTTCAGCCGTGTCAAGGCTGCCGGCAGCTCGCTCATCGCGTCGATGAGGACATCGGCGCCGAGCGCGTGCGGGTCCATGCGCGGGTAGCCGTAGGCGACCGCGACGACCGCGGTCCCCGCGGCGCGCGCCACGGCCACGTCGTTCGCGTTGTCGCCGACCATGACCGCGTCGGCCGGGGCCGCGTCGAGGGCGGCGAGCACGGCGCCAAGATGGGCGGGGTCGGGCTTGGGGGCGCCCACTTCCTCGGGGGTGATGACGGCCGCGAAGTAGGGCGCGAGGGCGAGCTGCTGAAGCACGTCGCGCGTCGCTTGGGCCGGCTTGTTGGTGCAGAGGCCGAGCCGCAGGCCCTCGGATTGGAGGAGCGCCAAGGTCTCGATCACGCCGGGATAGGGGCGGGTGAGGGCGACCGCGTCGGCCCCCTCATAGCAGGCGAGGAAGTCGCGGTAGTGGCGTTCGAGGGCGGCCTCGCCGAGGCCGTCGCCGGTCGCCGCGAAGCCGCGCGCCACGAGGCGCTTGGCGCCGTCGCCGATCATGGTCTTGACCGCGGCGAGGGTGACCGCCGCGCGACCCGCGGCGGCGAGGGTGCGGTTGAGGGCGGTCGCGATGTCCGGCGCCGAGTCGACGAGGGTGCCGTCGAGGTCGAAGACGACGGCGCGGAAGGGGCCGCGGGGCGGTTTGCGGGGGGCGTCCATAGGGCCTTACAATCGCTAACAAAAGTTGACTTTGAGCCGGTCCCCGGCTTGTGGCAGTGTCGCCCGGCCTCGCCGACGCGAGAGCTTTAGCGGATCGGAGCGCTATGACCAAGGCCAATGTCGCCGCCGTCGTGCTCGCCGCGGGAGAGGGGACCCGCATGCGCTCGGCGCGGCCCAAGGTGCTGCACGAGTTGGCAGGCCTGCCCATGATCCGCCACCTCCTGGCGACGGTCGAGCGGCTCGAGCCGCGCGCGAGCGTGGTGGTGATCGGCCCCGGCATGGACGCGGTCGCGGATGCGGTCAAGCCGCACCCGACCGTGGTGCAGGCGAAGCCGCTCGGCACCGGCCACGCGGTGCTCGCGGCCCGCGCGCTCCTCGAGGGTTTCACGGGCGACCTGCTGGTGCTCTTCGGCGACACGCCGCTCGTCACCGCCCCCACGCTCAAGCGCCTGCTGGCAGCGCGCCGGAAGAAGCCGCAGGCGGCCGTCGCCGTGCTCGGCTTCCGCCCCGCGGACGCGCGCGGCTATGCCCGCCTCGTCACCGGGAGAAAGGGTGCGCTCGAGGCGATCGTCGAAGCGCGCGACGCGAGTGCGGCCGAGCGTCGCATCACGCTCTGCAACTCGGGTGTGATGGCGATCGACGGCAGGCAGGCGCTCGCCCTCCTCGCGAAGCTCGACCGGCGCAATGCCAAGCGCGAATACTACCTGACCTCGATCGTGGCGCTCGCGCGCAAGGAGGGGCTCCCTTGCACCTATGTCGAGGCACCCGAGGAGGAGCTCATCGGCATCAACTCGCGCGCCGATCTCGCCCTCGCCGAGGCGACGCTGCAGCGCCGCTTGCGCGCGCGCGCCATGGCCGAGGGTGCGACCTTGCTCGCCCCCGAGACGGTCTGGCTCAGCCACGACACGCGCCTCGGCCGCGACGTGACGATCGGCCCCCACGTCTTCTTCGGCCCCGGAGTCGAGGTCGCGGACGGGGTCGCGATCCGCGGCTTCTGCCACATCGAGGGGGCGCGCATCGCGGAGGGCGCGGTGATCGGCCCCTTCGCGCGGTTACGCCCCGATGCCGCGATCGGCCGCGAGGCGCACATCGGCAATTTCGTCGAGGTCAAGAACACCGAGGTGGGCGAGGGAGCCAAGGCCAATCATTTGGCTTATCTGGGCGACGCGCGCGTGGGGGCGGGGACGAACATCGGGGCGGGGACCGTCACCTGCAACTACGACGGCTACTCGAAATACCGCACCGAGATCGGCAAGGGCAGCTTCATCGGCACCAACTCCTCGCTCGTGGCGCCGGTCAAGATCGGCGACGACGCCTATGTCGCGACCGGCAGCGTGATCACGCGCGACGTGCCCGACGGTGCGCTTGCCATATCCCGCGC
>DATJAC010000021.1:0-10371 GCA_035516655.1 Alphaproteobacteria bacterium
CTCGTCCTCGACGGAGCGATAGTCGGGGTAGACCATCGGGATGAGGCCGGCGTCGGAGGCACCCTGCACGTTGTTCTGGCCGCGCAGGGGATGGAGGCCGCTGCCCGGCCGGCCGACCTGGCCCGAGACCATGGCGAGGGCAATCAGGCAGCGCGCGTTGTCCGTGCCATGGATGTGCTGGGAGATGCCCATGCCCCAGAAGATGATGCCGGCTTCGGCGCGGGCGAAGGTGCGCGCCACGGTACGCAGCAGGCCGGCATCGATGCCGCAGATCTCGGCCATCTTCTCGGGCGCGTAATCCTTGAGGTGCGCCTTGAGGGCGGCGAAGTTCTCGGTATAGGTCTCGACGTATTGCCGATCGTAGAGGCCCTCGTAGACGATGGTGTGCAGGATGCCGTTGAGCATCGCCACGTCCGAGCCCGGCTTAAACTGCAGCATGTGGGTGGCATGGCGCTTGAGCGCCTGTCCGCGCGGGTCCATGACGATGAGCGTCGCGCCCCGCTTGGCCGCCTGCTTGAAGAAGGTCGCGGCGACCGGGTGGTTCTCGGTCGGATTGGCGCCGATCACGATGATGACGTCGGAGTTCATGCACTCGTTGAAGGTCGCCGTCACGGCACCCGAGCCGATGCCCTCCATCAGGGCGGCGACCGAAGAGGCGTGGCAGAGCCGCGTGCAATGATCCACGTTGTTGGTGCCGAAGCCGGTGCGCACCAGCTTCTGGACGAGATAGGCCTCCTCGTTCGAGCCCTTGGCCGAGCCGAAGCCGGCGAGCGCCTGCCCGCCAAGCCTATCGCGGATGCGCCTGAGCCCCGCCGCAGCGCGATCAAGTGCTTCCTCCCACGTCGCTTCGCGGAAGTGCGTCCACGGGTTCGCGGGATCGACCTGGTCGTCGGCGCGCTTGGCGATCCCCTCCTTGCGGACGAGCGGCTTCAAGAGGCGGTGCGGGTGGTGGATATAGTCGAAGCCGAAGCGGCCTTTGACGCAGAGCCGCGCATGGTTGGCGGGACCCGCCTTGCCCTCGGCATAGAGCAGCTTGTCGTCCTTGATCTTGAACGTGATCTGACAGCCCACCCCGCAATAGGGACAGACGCTATCGACCTCGCGATCGGCCGCCTTGGCGAAGCGCTCGTGCTCGTCGAGCACGGCGGCCGGCATAAGGGCACCCGTCGGGCAGGCCTGCACGCATTCCCCGCAGGCAACGCAGGTGCTGCTAGCCATCGGGTCGTCGAAATCGAAGACGATCTTGGCGTGACGGCCGCGCCCGGCCATGCCGATCACGTCGTTGACCTGGATCTCGCGGCAGGCGCGGACGCAGAGATTGCAGTGGATGCAGGCGTCGAGATTGACGCGCATCGCGGGGTGGCTGTCGTCCTTGGCGGGGGCGGGGTGCCGAGCGAAGCGCGCAGCCGCAATGCCGAAGGAATCGGCCCAGCGCCAGAACTCGGACTTGGGATCGTGCGCCGCGGAGCGCGCCGGCTGGTCGGCGACGAGAAGCTCCATCACCATCCGGCGCGACGCCTTGGCGCGCTCGGAGGCGGTCATGACCACCATGCCGGCGCTGGGTTTGCGGATGCAGGAGGCGGCGAGCACGCGCTCGCCCTTGATCTCGACCATGCAGGCGCGGCAATTGCCGTCCGCACGATAGTCGGGATAGGGCTGCCAGCAGAGGTGCGGGATCTCGTTCCCCAGGCGGTCGGCCACCTGCCAGATCGTCTCGCCGGCGGCGGCCTCCACGTCCTTTCCGTCCAAGGTGAATTTGATCGTCTCGCTCATGCCAGGTCCTCGCGGAAATACTTGAAGACGCTCTGCAGCGGATTGGGGGCGGCCTGACCGAGGCCGCAGATCGAGGCATCGCGCATCGCCCCCGCGAGCTCGTCGAGGAGCTTCTCGTCCCAGCTCGCGCGCTCCATGAGCTGGACCGCCTTCTCGGTGCCGACCCGGCAGGGCGTGCACTGGCCGCAGCTTTCGTCCTCGAAGAAGCGCATGAGGTTGAGGGCAACCTTCTTCATGTCGTCCTTGTCCGAGAGCACGATCAGCGCGGCCGAGCCGATGAAGCAGCCGTGGGGCTCGAGCGTGCCGAAGTCGAGCGGGATGTCCGCCATCGAGGCCGGCAGGATGCCGCCCGAGGCCCCCCCCGGCAGGTAGCCCTTGAAGCGGTGGCCCTCGGCCATGCCGCCGCAATATTCCGCGATCAGCTCGTGCGCCGTAATGCCGGCGGGGGCGAGCTTCATGCCGGGCTCCTTGACGCGCCCGGAGACGGAGAAGCTGCGCAAGCCCCGGCGCCCGTGGCGGCCGTGGCCCGTATACCAAGCCGGCCCCTTCTCCACGATGTCGCGGATCCAGTAAAGCGTCTCGACGTTGTGGATGAGCGTGGGGCGGCCGAAGAGACCGACCTCCGCGGGGAAGGGCGGCTTGTGCCGCGGCAGCCCGCGCTTGCCCTCGATGCTCTCGAGCATCGCCGATTCCTCGCCGCAGATATAGGCCCCCGCACCGCGGCGGAGGTGGAGCGTCGCCGCCCCGGTAAGCCCCGCCGCCTCGAGCCGGGCGATCTCCTTGGCGAGCAGCTTGCGGATCGCCGGATACTCGTCGCGCAAGTAGATGTAGACCTCGGCGGCCTCGATGCCCCAGGCGGCGATCAGCATGCCCTCGAGGAAGCGATGGGGATCTCGCTCGAGATACCAGCGGTCCTTGAAGGTGCCGGGCTCGCCCTCGTCGGCATTCACGGCCAGAAATCGGGGGCCGGGATTGGCGCGCACGAAGCCCCACTTGCGGCTCATGGGGAAGCCGGCGCCGCCGAGCCCGCGCAGGCCCGCCTCGTCGATGAGCTTGACGATGTCCTCGACCTTGCGCTCGCCGGCACGGCAGGCGGCGAGCAGGCGATAGCCGCCTTGGGCACGATAACCCTCGAGATCGAGGTAGCTCGGCACGACCGGCTCGATCTCGCGCGCCGCGACCGCGGCGGCAACGGAGTCCCCGCTCGCGCGGTCGACGTGGTAGTGCCCGACCTCGACCGACGGTGCGGCGTCGCAACGGCCGATGCAGGGTGCCCGCACGACCCGCACTGTGCTGCCGAGCCGCACCGGGAGTTCGGCGAGAAGGGCTTCAGCGCCGGCGAGTGTGCAGCTCAGGCTGTCGCAGACGCGCACGGTGAGTGGCGCTGGCGCTACCCCGCCATCGGGCAGCACATCGAAATGGGCGTAGAACGTGGCGACCTCGTAGACCTCCGCCTGGGCAAGGCGCATCTCATGGGCAAGGGCTGCGAGGTGAGCCGCACTCAAGCAATGATAGCGGTCCTGGATAAGATGGAGGTACTCGACGAGGAGATCGCGCTGGCGCGGCCGCGCGCCCAAGAGGGCCCGCACGTCCTCGAGCGCAGCGGGATCGAGCTGGCGGCCCTTGGGGAACGCTCGCCCGGAGCGCCCACTGCCGGGGTGGCGGAAGCGGCGGACTTGTGGACTGCCTTCGGCCATCGCTCTTCTGTTCGTCCCGTGACTTCACCCACGCGAAGGCGCATTGCATCCCGCTCGCGTGTCGGCGCGAGCGCATGACGACGCTGCCCCCACGCGGCGACATCCGTCCCCTCGGCGGCCTTTGGCATTATGTATGCCAGAGCCCCGCGATGGCAATGGCCCTCTCGGCCACAGGTGCGTGGAATGCCGGATTGAAGAGGAACAAGCCCCGAGATCATGCCCCAAGCTTGGCCCTGAGGCGCTCGGCAAATCGCGCCAGGTCGATGACCAGGCGCTCGTGCACGCCGCGACCGATCTCTTCCGTCTCGTCGCGCGCCATCACGCGAAAGACGACGCGGCGGCCCTCGACCTCGGTCACCTCCGCCTCGCCCACCACGCGCTTGCCGGCAGGCGTGGGGGCTGTGTGGCGCACGTCGATGCGGGTGCCGACGGCACTCTCGCCCGGGTCGAGATAACTCCTGATGGCATTGAGGGCTGCATTCTCCAACACCATCACCAGGACGGGGGTGGAGAAAACCGGCGGCAGCATGGCGTCCTTGAACTGGTTGGCCAGATGCTCCGGCTTGACGACGAGGGCGAACGTCCCGCGGGCACCGCGCGGTATCTCTTTCATGGGCTCCCTGCCTCCTTCGGGAGCCTCGACTCTCCTACCGCGGGCCAGCTTCCGCAAGGTGCGCCGATTGAATTGTGCGGACAAACTTGCTCCAATGGACGCCGGCTTGGAACGGCATCGCGCCGAGCGCCAATGCGGGGCTGGCGCAGGCCCGGCAGCGGCGACGGACAGGGAAGGAAAGCTCATGGCAAAGACAACGCCGGCGATCGCGGCGCTCGTGGCGCTGGCAGCCCTCGCGGCGCATCCGGCACTCGCTGCGGACAAGCTCAAGATCGGCTTCCTCGCCACCCTCACGGGCTCGGCCGGCCTGCTCGGGCAGAATCTCCGCGACGGCTTCATGCTCGGCGTCGAGGAGGCCGGCGGCAAGCTCGGCGGCCTGCCGACCGAGATCACCACCGACGACGACCAGTTCAAGCCGGACGTCGCCAAAGAGATCGCCGAGAAGCTGGTGCGGCACGACAAGGTCGACATCGTCACGGGCATCGTCTATTCGAACATCATGATGGCGATCTACAACACCGTGGTCGATGCGAAGACGATCCTCATCAGCCAGAACGCAGGTCCCTCGCCCATCGCCGGCAAGCTGTGCTCGCCGTATTTTTTCTCGACCTCGTGGCAGAACGACCAGCCGCACGCGGCCGTGGCCCAATACGTCGAGAGCCTGGGCGTCAAGCGCGTCTTCCTCATCGCCTCCAACTACCAGGCGGGGAAGGACGCGCTCGCCGGCTTCAAGTCGAAATACAAGGGCACCATCGTCAACGAGATCTACCCGGCCCTCGGCCAGCCCGACTATTCGGCCGAGATCACCCAGATCACCGCCGCAAAGCCCGATGCGGTCTATGCCTTCATCGCGAGCGGGGCGGCGATCAGCTTCGTAAAGCAATATGCCGAGGCCGGGCTCATGAAGCGGATTCCGCTCTATTCCGATTTCGTGATCAACGCGACCACGCTGCCGGCGATCGGTGACGTGGCCATCGGGGCGCGCTCGGCGGCCTTCTGGACGATCGACATGGACAACCCCGCGAGCCGGCATTTCGTCGCGGCGTTCCGCAAGAAGTACAATTACGTGCCCGGCGTCTACTCGGCCCAGGCCTATGACGCGGCCCGACTCATCGACGCCGCGGTGCGCGAGATCGGCGGCAAGGTCGAGGATCGCCCGGCGCTGATCAAGGCCCTCGCCGCGGCGCATTACGACTCGTTGCGCGGGCCGTACAAGTACAACAACAATCACTTCCCGATTGAGAACTTCTATGCGACCGAGATCGTGAGGGACAAGGACGGCACCCTCGTCGAAGTGAACCGCGGCATCATCCTCAAGGACGATGCCGACGCCTACCACCAGGACTGCCCGCTCAAGTGACGGCCGGACGGCGCCCGGCTCGCGCGCTCAATGGCTGGTGTTGCCGAAAAAGGTGGCGATGGTATTGAAGGTCGCGGTCAGATTGCCCGAGGTCAGATTGACCGCGGCGATGATGGCCAAGGCGATCAGGGCCAGAATCAAGCCGTATTCGATCGCGGTGACGCCGCGATTCGATTTTAGCGCTCGCGTAAGCTCGGCGACCTTCTTGAAGCTTTGCACGGAACATCCTCGGCGTGGCAGGCCGAACCGGCAAAATAGGACCTGACGTTTAGAATATATCGAATTCGCGGGGAACCGTTAGGACTTGTTGGGGAGAAGCGCGGCTGATGACGTTGCGCGATCCGCCGAGTCGGTCGTCACGGCAGGGAACGGAGAGAGCCGGTCGCCGCGCCACAGCACCTCGGCTATTTCAGTGGTTTATCGGTGGGAACGAAGTCGTATTTGCCCCCGCCTTGCACCAAGAGGTAGCGGCTCTTCCCCGAATCGGCATTGGTGACGTGGTGCTCGGTGCGGGGTGCGATGCGCAAGCGCTCGCCCGGCCGCAAGACGCGCCTAGCCTTGGGCGAGCGGGTCTCGACGCCGATGCGGCCTTCCAGGCAGAAGAAGATGTCGGCGATCTCGCTGTGGAAATGCCAAGGTAGCGCCTCGCCCGGGGCCAGCGTGAAGAGTGTCACCGAGAGCTCGCGCGTCTGGGCGATCACTTCCCGCTTGCTGACCTTGTAGGGCCGCACCCCGCTCCGGCCGGCGGCACCCGGCATCTTGGCTCCCTTGCCGCTTGGCCCTCGTCTCGCCGCACCCGCGGACACGGGCATCTTAGAGGCCGACCAGATCGCGCAGATCGGACCACAGCTCGCGCAGGTTGCGCCTGTGGCCGGTGTCGATCTCGGCGTCGACACTCATGCCCGAGCGCAGGACCGGCGCCTCGTCGTAGCCCTTGACCTCCAGCCGAACGGGAATGCGCTGCACGACCTTGACCCAATTGCCTGAAGCGTTCTGCGGGGGGAGGAGCGCGAACTCGGCCCCGCTCGCGGGGGCTACGCTCTCGACCTGGGCGCGCCATGTGCGTCCCGGATAGGTGTCGACGGTGATGGTCGCGGGCTGGCCGTGCTGTACGTGGGTAAGCTGGGTTTCCTTGAAATTGGCGGTGATCCAAAGCCGGTCGGAGGGGATGAGCGCAAAGGTCGAGTCTCCGACGTGGAGATAGTCTCCTTCGCGCAAGGTCACGTTGCTGACGATGCCCGCGACGGGCGCATGCACCACGCAATAGCCCAGATCGAGCTCCGCCTTGTCGACCGCCGCCTTGGCCTGGAGGTAGCCGGCCTGTTGCTCGGCCGGGAGGTCCGGATTGCCGCCGAGCGCTGCCACCACGCGCGCAAGGTCCTGCTTGTCGGCGGCGAGGCTCTGCTGCGCCGTATTGAGATTGTGCTGCGAATCCTCGAGATTCTGCGCCGATACGACACCTTGGCCGTTGAGGCCGCGGTTGCGCTCCACGTTGTGCTGATAATAGGCGACGGTATCTTGCGCCTTCGCGATGTCGGCGAGCTTTTGGCGGTAGCTCGCCTTGAGCGCCTCGATTTCGTTGCGCGCGCCGGCGAGTCTGGCCTTGGCACCCTCGAGTGCGATGCGATAGGGCGCATCGTCGATCCTGAAGAGGACATCGCCCGCCTTCACCCGCTGGTTCTCCACCACCGGAACGGCGACCACGCGCCCGGCGATGTCGGCGCTCACCTGGATATTGTCGGCTTTCACGTAGGCGTCGTCGGTCGAAACGAAGCGGCCGCCCGCGAGATAGGCGTAAAGGCCGACGGCCAAGAGGACAAGCGGACCAAGCAGCAGCAGGACGAGGCGCGCGATCACCCTGCGATTGACGCGCGAGCGCCGCCGAGGCTGCACCGGCGGCTCGCGCAAGCCGGGGATACGCTCGGCGGGGGCGATCTTGGCGAGCGGAGCTGCTTCCTGCGGCCTAGCCATGACGCCCTCCCGCCCGGCGCAGGCCATCGCTCTCTCGCTCGACCATTTCGCTTGCGAGGTTTCCCTTGATGCGCTTGAGCGTTTCGACGAGCGCTGCGGTATGAGTACCTTCGATGCCGGCGAATGCCCCGGCAAGCGTCTCGAGGGCGAGCTCTCTCATGCGCTCGGAAACGGGATGAACCTTGGGCGTGAGGTAGAGGCGCCAGGTGCGGCGGTCGGCGGGATCATGCCGGCGCTCGACGAAGCCGCCGGCCTCGAGCCGATCGATGAGACGCGCGAGCGAAATCGGCTCGACCTCGAGAATGTCCGCAAGTGCGGCCTGATGGATGCCCTCCTGCCGCCCGATATGGGCGAGCGCGCGCCATTGCGTCCGGGTGAGCCCCAGGCCTTGCGCGCGTTGGTCGAAGCGCTGCCGGAGTAGGCGCGCTACATCGTTGACAAGAAAGCCGAAACTCGGATCGAGGTCGCCCATGCGCGGTCGCGGAGTCCCCTGGCTGAAATTCGCCCCTTATCATAAGCACGCTTATGATAAGCCTATGCTTGCGTGTTTTCGGCGAAGTGTCAACCGCATTTTCGCGGCGATGGCGCGCCACTCGAATGCAATTTCCCAACCCTCCGCGCCGGTGCCAAAGGGCAGCGTCGGAGGCGCATGTCGGCTTCTGCGGTCTTCGGTCGTCAAGGGCGGAGAGGGGCCAAGGCCGTCACAAATTCGTGGTCGACAAGGGCCGAGAGCTGGCGTAAAGAGCGGCCCACTGGTCCGTGGACCCGGCCGCCATGGCGAATTCGAGCGGCACAGGGAACCGGAGGTGAGCCATGATCCTCAGCTGTCACGAGTGCGACTGCCGCAGGCGCGCGGACGCCGGCGGGCGGGCGCCGCGCCTGAGAGGGCTCATGCGTTCGACCCTCGAGCCTCCACCTACCGCGAGTGCTGCTTGAAGCAGCGCGGCGCCCGGCGCGATGAGCGCCCGGGCGGCTCGCTCGCACCTCGCCGCGGCTGGAGTTTCGCCGCGGGGTAGATCAAGCGCGATGCTCGAGAGGCCGTCATGCGGGAAAATCCCTATCTCTCGGCGGTAAGCCAGCTCCGCACCCTCGTTCCCAATCGTTGGGACATCGTGGCGATCCCGCTCATTTTCGGCGTGGTTTTCGCGATCGTGATCGGCGTCCGACAAATGGCGGCACCCGTCGAGGTGCTGCAGACGACCGCGATCACGCTCGATCCGGCGAACCTGCCGGAGTACGCGCTGCGCACCGTGCTGCGCATGCTGGCGGCCCTCGTGGCCTCGCTCGTCTTCACCTTGGTCTACGGCGCGCTCGCGGCCAAGTCGCGCCGCCTCGCCGTGGTACTCATCCCGCTGCTCGACGTGCTGCAATCCGTACCCGTGCTCGGCTATCTCTCCTTCACGGTCACCTTCTTCCTGGGGCTTTTCCCGCATAGCGTCGCGGGTGCCGAGCTGGCGGCGATCTTCGCCATCTTCACGAGCCAGGCCTGGAACATGACCTTCAGCTTCTACCAGTCCCTGATCACGGTGCCGCACGACTTGGACGAGGCCGCGCGCGCCTTCCGCTTTTCGTCCTGGCAGCGCTTCTGGCGGCTCGACGTTCCGTTCGCCATGCCGGGGCTCATTTGGAACATGATGATGTCGATGTCGGGCGGCTGGTTCTTCGTGGTGGCGTCGGAGGCGATCACCGTCGGCGACAACCACATCACCTTGCCCGGAATCGGCGCCTACGTGGCAACCGCCATCGAGCACAAGGATCTCTCCGCGGTCGGCTGGGCGATCCTCGCCATGACCGTTGTCATTCTGCTTTACGACCAGCTGATGTTCCGCCCCCTCGTCGCCTGGGCGGACAAATTCCGTTTCGAGAACGTGGGCAGCCAGCTCGCCCCCGAATCGTGGCTCTTGTCGCTTTTCCAGCGTGCCCGCTTCGTGCAAAGGGCGGCAGCCCCGGTCGGCCGCGCCATGGGCGCACTTCTGCGCCTGCCCAACGCCCAGTTCCGGCTGCCGATCGGGGTACGGGTGCGCTGGGCGCCCCCTGCCCGCCTCCTCGATGTCGCCTGGTATGCACTTCTGGCCCTCGGCGCTCTATGGACGGTGCAGACGGTCTTCGACTACCTCGCCGCCAGCCTCGGCTGGAGCGACCTGTTCACGACCCTCAGGCTCGGCGCCTACACCATGATCCGCGTCATCGTGCTCATCGCCCTCGCCACGGTCGTCTGGGTCCCCATCGGCGTCGCGATCGGGCTCCGGCCGAAGCTGGCCGAGAAGGTGCAGCCGCTCGCCCAGTTCCTCGCCGCCTTCCCGGCCAATCTCCTCTTCCCGGTCGCGGTCGTCCTGATGGTGCACTTTGCGCTCGATCCCAACATCTGGCTCGCGCCGCTGATGATCCTGGGGACGCAGTGGTACATCCTCTTCAACGTCATCGCTGGTGCGAGCACGTTCCCCACGGACTTCACCGAGGCGGCCGAGAATTTCCACATCACGGGCTTCCTGTGGTGGCGCAAGGTCATGCTGCCCGGGATCTTTCCCTTCTACGTGACCGGTGCGATTACCGCCTCGGGCGGGGCCTGGAACGCGAGCATCGTCGCGGAAGCGGTGAGCTGGGGCGATACCAAGCTCACCGCCGCGGGGCTCGGCTCCTACATCGCCCAGATGACCGACGCGGGGGATTACCCGCGCATCGTGCTCGGGATCGCCGTGATGTCGGCGTTCGTCATTCTCTTCAACCGACTGCTCTGGCGTCCGCTCTACGGCTACGCGGAACGCCGCCTGCGTCTCGATTAGGGAGATTTGCCATGCTCGACACCGTTCAGCCGGCGGCCGCCGGCCTCCTCGAGGCGCGCGGCGTGCGCCAGGCCTTCCCCAGGCCCGCGGGCGGGGAGGCCGTCGTCCTCGACAACGTCGACATCGCCTTGCACGAAGGCGAGATCGTAGGCCTCCTCGGCCGCTCCGGCTGCG
>DATJAC010000022.1:0-10149 GCA_035516655.1 Alphaproteobacteria bacterium
CCCAGCCATGGATTCCGGATAGCAAGGCTCGCCATCCGGAAAAGTAAACTTTTCCGGGGCTCGCCTAAGCTTCCGGAATGACGATGAGCTTGGAAGCTCAAAACCCGTAGAGCTCGGCCGGATTGTCGACGAGGATGCGGCGGCGCGTTGCCTCGTCTGGGGCCCAGTCGAGGAGGAGGTCGAGGAGCACGGCCTCGTCGGGCAGGATTTTCATTCCCGGATGGGGCCAGTTGCTCGCCCACAGCATGCGCTCGGGGGCGGCTTTGACCAGTTCCTTCGCGAGCCGGCCCACGTCGCCATAAAGCGGCGGCCCCGCCTTCGAGACCTCGTACGGGGCCGAGAGCTTGACCCAGACCCGCCCGCTCGCGACCAGGCGTAAGAGGCAGCGGAAGGCGGCGTGGTCGGGCGCTACCGGCTCGACGAACTTGCCGACATGGTCGATGACGATGCGGCCGGGCCAGCGCTTGATCTGCGCCTCGCGCTCGGGGAGCTGGCGGCCGTCGAGCTGGAGCTGCACGTGCCAGCCGACCGCCTGCACTCTAGCCGCGACCGCGTCGAGCATCTCCCACGGGATGGCGCCCCCCGGCATCATGTGGAGGCGGGCACCGCGCATCCCCGCCTTGGTGAGGCGCTCGAGCTCTACATGCGTGACTTCGTCGTCGACGACCGCGATGCCGCGCGCGCGCTCGAGGCCGAGGGAGGCCATGCCCGCGAGCGTGCAGCGGTTGTCGAGGCCGTAAGCCGAGGGCTGCACCACGACGGTGCGCTCGAGCCCGAGGCGGCGCTGGACGGCCTGGTAGACCTCGACCCGGCCCTCGGGCGGCGTCGACACGGCGGTCGGTGCGATGGGATATTTCTTGTCGTAAAAGTGCATGTGGGTGTCGCACGCACCTGCCGGTGCCTTGAGACGCGGCGCTGTCGCTGCTTCCGTGCTGGCCATGCGGGGTCTCCTCGCCTCAAGCCTTCTTGAGTCGTGCCAAACGCGTCGCCGCCGCGGCGTTGACGGCTCCCGGCGGCAGCCGGCCGGCCACGAGCTCGGTTGCCTGCTTCACGGTGTCGAAAGCCTGATGCTCGATCGCCTGCGGCGTGAGCCCGGCACTATGCGGGGTCGCGAGCACGTCCGCGCGCCGCGCGAGCGCGAGGGAGGGCATCTGGTCGGGGGCCCGGCCCACGTCCATGGCCGCTCCCGCGATGCGCTTCCGGTCGAGGGCGTCCGCGAGGGCGGCCTCGTCCACGAGATTGCCGCGCGAGAGATTGATGAAATAAGCGCTCGGCTTCATGCGCGCGAAGACCGCGGCGTTCATCAGGTTCTCGGTCTCGGGCGTCGCCACCACGAGGCAGACGACGAAGTCGGCTTCCGCGAGGAGGGCCGCGAGCTCCACCTGCCGGAGGGCCTTGTCCGCGACCTTCTTGTGCGGGTCGCTCACCAGCACGCTCATGCCGAGGGCCTTGCCGAGCTCGGCGAGATATTGCCCGATGGCGCCGTAGCCGACGATGCCGAGGGACGAGCCCTTGAGCTGGCGGCCCATGCGCGCCGCGGGGGTGCCGCCCCGGCGATACTCGCTCGCCGAATCCGTGACGCCGCGGGCGAGATCGACCATGAAGCCCACGGCCATCTCGGCGACCGAGGCGGTGAAGCCGGGGGTGGCGTGGGTCACGAGCACGCCCGCGGCACTCGCGGCCGCCACGTCGATGTTGCGGATGTCGACGGCACAGCGCAGGAAGGCCACGACGTCGGGGGATGCCGCGAAGAAGTCCGCCTCGCCCGGCGTCTGGCGGTCGGAGACGATGATCTCGCATCCCTGCGCCGCCGCGGCGAGGGCGGGGCCTGTCAGCACCTGGCCGGTGCGGTTGAAGCGTACCTCGCCGAGCTTCTCGAGGGCTGCCACCGCGCGCGGGCCATAGTAGTTGGCCAGCATGTCGGGAACGTGCGTCAAGAATATCCTTGCCATGCTCATTTCACCTCGATTGCGCGTCGCGCCGCCGAGGACGCGAGCAGGGCCTCGATCAGGCGCTGCACCTTGAGCGCCTCGCGCCCGCTCACGACCGGCTCGCGCTCTTCCTCGACGGCGTCGAGGAAATCCGCGATCAAAGCCTTGTGGGCGTCGTTGGAGAAGGCCATCGGATCGGCCCCGCCGCTCAAGGAGGGTGCTCCGCTCTCGCTCACGTGGCGGCCGTCCTTGTAGTAGACGTCGAGGGCTTCGGCATTGAGCACGGCGGTAGCATTCTCGCAGGCGAGCTCGATGCGCTCGGGGAAACCGGGATAGGCGACCGTGGTGGCGTCGATCGTGCCGACCGCTCCGTTCGCGAAGCGAATCGCCGCCCCCACCACGTCCTCGGTGTCGATCCTGCGCAAGGGCGAGGTGGCGGCGAAGGCGGCAACTTGGGTGATCGGGCCGGTCAAGCTCTGGAAGAGATCGAGCGTGTGGATCGCCTGGGTGAGGAGCACCCCGCCGCCGTCGCGCGCCTTGCTCCCGCGCCCGGCTTGCGCGAAATACTCGGGCGGGCGCCACCAGCGGATCGCAGCCGAGCCGGAGACGAGGCGGCCGAGCTCGCCCGCGGCCACGAGCCCTTGGAGCCGCCGCGACACGGCGCGGAAGCGGTGCTGCAGCACGATGCCGAGCCGGCGCCCCGCTTGCTCCATTGCGACAACGAGCCGCTCGGCGCGCTGAAGCGTGACCTCGACCGGCTTCTCGAGGAGCACATGCTTGCCCGCCGCGGCCGCACGCGTCACGAGCTCGAGATGGGTGCTCGGCGGGGTGAGGACGAGGAGGATCCCGATCGAGGGATCGGCCAGGATCTCATCGAGGGTCGAGGCGAGCGGATAGGGATGGCCTGCCGAGAAGGCCTGGCGCCGTGCGGCACTCGGCGTGTAGCAGGCGGCGATCTCGACCCGCGGGGCCAGCTCCTCGAGACTCTGGAGATGCGGCTTGAGCGCCATGCCCAGGCCGATGATCGCCACGCGTCGTCGCCGTGCCATGACGCCGCCCGACCCTAGCGCTTGAATTCCGCCGGCCGTCCTTCGCGGAAGGCGCGGATGCCCTCGAGGTGGTCGCCCGCGGCGAAGCAGAGCGTGTTCATCTCGTTCTCGTAGCGCAAGCCCGCCTCGAGGGGGGCCGAGAGCGCCATGCGCACGGAGGCCTTGACGGCCTCGACCGCGACCGGGCTCAAGGCGGCGAGCTCGCGGCAGAGGGTCCGCGCGCGCGCGTCGACCTCCGCGTCCTCGACGAGGAGCTCGACGAGCCCGAGCCTGAGCGCCTCCTCGGCTGCGACGGTCTCCCCGCTCAGGAGGAGCCGCATCGCCTGGCCGTAGCCGATCAGGCGCGGCAGCAGTTGCGAGGCTCCCCCGCCGCCGACCCAGCCGCGCTTCACCTCGGGGAAGCCGCAGCGCACGCTTCTGCCGGCTATGCGGAGATCGGCGGCGAGCGCCATCTCGCAGCCCCCGCCCAGGACCCAGCCCTTGAGGGCCGCGATGACGGGCTTGCGCACGCTGCGCACGGCATGGGCATATTCGACGCGATTGCGGAACTTCCACGCCGAGGGATATTCGGCTAAAGAATTGAGGTCGCTGCCGGCCGAGAACGCGCGGCCGCCGGCACCTTTGAGCAGGACCACGCGCACGGCGTCATCGCGATCGACCTCGGCGCACAGGCGGGCGAGGGTCGCCGCCATTTCGGGAGTGACCGCGTTGAGCTTCTCCGGACGATCGAGCATGATCTCGGCGACGGCATCCTCGATCGCGAACCTCACGTTGCCGCTCATCGCACGCTCCTTTCATCCATACGCCGCACGGGTAGAGGCGTGACGGCCGCGCGCAAGCCCCAGCGCGCGCGCAGGGCGGCCCTCACCTTGCGCGATCTCGCGAAGCACGCGCAAGTCTCGCCCGCGACGGTCTCGCTCGTCCTGCGCAAGAGCCCGCTCGTCGCCGAGGCCACGCGCAAGCGCGTGCTGGAGGCGATGCGCGCCCTCGGCTACGTCTACAACCGCGGGGCCGCGAGCCTCAGGACCCGGCGCACCCACACGGTCGGGGTCGCGATCAACGAGCTGGTCAACCCCTATTTCGCCGAGCTGACCGCGGCGATCGAGCGCGCCCTCTGGCACATCGGCCGCACGGTATTCCTCAGCAATTCGGCCGAGGATCCGGCACGCCAGGCGCAATTCATCGAGACCATGCGCGAGTACAACGCCGACGGCCTCATCATCTGCCCGACCGAGCGTACGGATCCCGCGAGCCTGCGCCGCCTGCGCGAGCTCGGCGTCGCCTGCGTCCTGATCTCGCGCAATTCGCCGGGCTCGGGCCTCGACTATGCCGGCAACGATCACCGGCGCGGCATGTTCTTGGCTACCGAGCATCTCATCTCGCTCGGCCATCGCCGCATCGCCATGATCGGCGGCACCGAACTGAGCTCGACCGGCATCGAGCGCATCGCGGGCTACCGCGAGGCGCTCGCGGCCTACGGGATCGCCGCCGAGCCGGCCTTCTTGGTCCCAGGGCCCCCCAGCCGCAGCCACGGTGCCGAGGCGATCAAGGCGCTCCTGGCGCGGCGCTCCCCGCCCACCGCCACCGTCTGCTTCAACGACGTCATCGCCTTCGGCGTCATGCTGGGCCTGCGCCAGCTGGGAGCGGAGCCGGGCCGCGACTTCGCCGTCGTCGGCTGCGACGATCTCGCGGAGGCTGCCCTCTGGACGCCCGCCCTCACCACGATCCGCATCCAGTCGAGTGCCATGGGTGAGGCGGCGGCCGGGCTCCTCCTCGATCGCATCGCCGATCTCTCCGCCCCCCGGCGCGAGGTCGTGCTCCAGCCCGAGCTCATCGTGCGCGAGTCGAGCGCCCTGGTGCGCCCACGGCGGCGGCACGGCGGCTAGTGCCCTGCACTTGTCATCGCGAGGCGCCCGAAGGGCGCCGAAGCAACCCAGAAAGGATCTCGCACCGGGCGCGCTGGATCGCTTCGCTGCGCTCGCAATGACGGCCATTTCCGGGTGAAACGAGCTTCCGAATCGGGGCACTGGCCCGCGCTCACATGCGATGGATATGCAGCCCGCCGTCGACATAGAACGCATCCCCGCTCGAGAAGTGGAACTGCCCGCCGGCAAGCGCCAAGGCGACCTGGCCGACGTCCGCGGGCTCGCCCCAGCGCTTGACGGGGGCGATGCCGTCTGCGATCAGCCGGTCATAGCGCTCCTTGACGACGGCGGTCATGTCGGTGCGGATGATGCCGGGCCTGATCTCGAAGACGCCGATGCCGGCATCGGCCAGGCGCACGGCGAAGAGCTTCGTCATCATCGCAAGCCCGGTCTTGGCGATGCAGTATTCGGCGCGGTCGGGCGAGACCATCTCGGCGTTGACCGAGGAAATGGTGATGATCGACCGCACCCGCGCCGCGGGTGGGGCCGCGGTCGGTCGCGCCGCGGGCGGCGGCTCAGCCAGCCAGCGCCGCGCCACCTCCTGGGTGAGAAAGAAGGGTCCGCGCAGATTGACCGCGAGCTGCTCGTCGTAGCGCTCCGGCGTCACCTCCATCATGTCGCCGCGCTTCCTCACGGAGATGCCGGCATTGTTGACGAGCACCTCGAGCCCGCCGAAGGCCGCGAAGGCCCTGGCCGCGAGGTCGGCCTGGGCACTCGTGTCGGCGATGTTCCCCAGGAGGAAGGTGGCGTGGCCGCCCCGCGCCTCGATGCCGGCGAGGGTCTCGGCCGCCGCCGCGTCCTGGACGAGGTCGTTCACGATCACGTCGTAGCCGCCCTCGGCGAAGGCCCAGGCGATGCCGCGCCCGATGCCGCGTCGCGCGCCCGTGACGAAGACCCGCGGGCGCCCCCCG
This sequence comes from Alphaproteobacteria bacterium, assembly GCA_035516655.1. Lineage (GTDB taxonomy): Bacteria > Pseudomonadota > Alphaproteobacteria > JACZXZ01 > JACZXZ01 > DASPPM01. The sequence goes on from DATJAC010000022.1 coordinate 5,817, forward strand.
GGCTTGTCTTTGCCTGTCGTCGTCATGCCAGGAGCTGCCGCGCGATGATGAGGCGTTGGATCTGATTGGTGCCTTCGTAGATCTGCGTGATCTTGGCGTCGCGGTAGAGCCGCTCCACCTCGATGCCGCGGATATAGCCGATGCCGCCGTGAATCTGCACCGCGTTCGCCGTATGCGCCACCGCGGCGTCGCCGGCGAAGCATTTCGCCATCGAGCATTCGCTCGAGGCGCGCTCGCCGCGGTCGAGGAGGGCTGCCGCGTGGCGGATCATGAGGCGGGCCGCAAGGGCATCCTTCGCCATGTCGGCGATCATCCACTGCACCGCCTGGAACTCCGCGATCGGCCGGCCGAACTGGCGCCGCGACTTGGCGTAGTCGATCGAGGCCTCGAGGGCCGCCTGCAGGATGCCCAGCGCCAGGGCCGCAATCCCGACCCGCCCCTTGTCGAGGATGCCCATCATGAGATGGAAGCCGCGATTGAGCGGGCCGAGGAGCGCCTCTTTGCCGAGGGCGACGCCGTCGAACTCGAGGGCGCCCACTTGCGAGGCGCGTTGGCCCATCTTGTGCTCCGTGCGCCCGAGGCGGTAACCCGGCAGCTCGCGGTCGACGAGAAAGATGCTCATGCCGCGCTTGCCGAGGTCGGGTGCGGTGCGCGCGAGCACCACCGCGAAATCGGCGACCGGCGCATTGTGGATCCAGAGCTTGGCCCCGGAGAGGCGCCAGCCGTCCGCGCTCGCGAGGGCCGTGGTCTTGATCGAGGCCACGTCCGAGCCCGCCTCCGCCTCGGTGATGGCGTAGGCGCAGCGCCGCTTGGCGGCAAGGAGCGGGCGCAGGTAACGCTCCCGCTGGCCGGGCGATCCGTGCTCGGCGAGCAAGGAGCCCACGAGCTCGATCAGGCCGCATTGGTCGGCGACCGAGGCGTAGCCGCGGCCGAGCTCCTCCATGACGAGGGCATAGGCGAGCGTGTCGGCACCCGCCCCGCCGAGCGGCTCGGGAACGGTGATGCCGAACATGCCGAGGGCCGCCATCTTGTCGTAGAGCTCGGCGGGGAAGCGCTCGGCCTCGTCGAGCTCGCTCGCGAGCGGCCGGATCTCGCGCTCGGCGAAGCTCCGTGCGGTCTCGCGCATCATGCGATGACGCTCGTCCGCCTCCCGCTCGATCTCGATCTCGGCCATCCTCCCTCCGCCCCCTCGCATCGTCTCGCAATGGGAGGGGTGAGGGGTGCGATCGTAATGAGGAATTGACACCTCGTCACGGAAAACCTTAGAACGATCTAAAATAGGCGGAGCCAAGGGAGGAAGCGCTGAGCACGCCGTCCGGCCATGGGTTCGTTGGCGCCAGTGCTGGGAGTGCGTGAGCGGTGCTGCGCTACGTCGTCTCCCGGCTGGGGGTGGCAGTCGTCATGGCGCTCCTCGCCACCCTCGTCATCTTCCTCATCGCCAATACCGTACCTGGCGATCCGGTCCTCGCCCAGCTCGGCGACGTCGCCGCCTCCAATAAGGAATTCGTGGCACTCTGGCGCGCGAAGTACGGCCTCGACCTGCCGCTCTGGGAGCGCTACTTCGTCTTCCTCAAAGGCCTCGTCCACGGCGACCTCGGCATTTCGATCGCCTCGCAGCGCCCCGTCCTCGACGACATCGAGCAGTTCGCCCCCGCGACCATCGAGCTCGCGAGCGTGGGCTTCCTCCTCTCGATCGTGATCGGCATCCCGCTCGGCATCCTGGCGGCCGTGCGCCGCGACAGCTGGATCGATCACGCAGCCCGCCTCGTCTCGCTCGTCGGCGTCTCCTCGCCGACCTTCTGGCTCGCCTTCATCATGCTGGCGGTGTTCTACGGCGGGCTCCAGATCGCCCCCGGGCCGGGGCGGCTCGATCCCATCGCCTTCCCGCCGCCCACCGTCACCGGGCTCTACCTCATCGACACGCTCCTCGCCGGCGACTTGAGCGCCTTCCGCGATGCCGCCGCCCACCTCGTCCTGCCCTCGCTCGTGCTGGCGGCCGCCACCCTCGGCCTCATCACGCGCACGACGCGCGCCAGCATGCTAGAGAGCATGCAGCAGGACTACGTCCGCATGGCGCGCGCCAAGGGCCTCAAGGAGGTGCATATCGTCATCGGCCACGTGCTGCCGAACGCGCTCATCCCGGTCGTGACCCTGGGCGGGCTCGCCTATGCGAACCTCCTGACCGGGGCGGTGATGACGGAGACGGTATTCTCCTGGCCCGGCCTCGGGCGCTACACCTTCCGCAGTGCCGCCGCCCTCGACTTCCCGGCCATCATGGGCATCACCCTCATCGTCGCGGTCACCTACCTCGTCATCAACCTGCTGATCGACTTCAGCTACGCGCTCCTCGACCCACGGGTGGTGCGATGAGCGTCACGGACGCCGCGGGCGATTTCCACGCGGCCGAGCGGACGCCCGCGTGGCACCGGCGGCGCTGGCTCAGGCGCTACGGGCTCGCGAGCCTCGGGGCGGCGATCATCCTGTCCTGGGTCCTGGTGGCGCTCCTGGCACCCGTGATCTCGCCCTATCTGCCCGACACGGTCGAGGTGACGAAGCGCCTGCACCCCCCCGAGGCGGCCCATTGGCTCGGCACCGACGCGCTCGGGCGCGACGATCTCACGCGCCTCATCTATGGTGCCCGCATCTCGCTCTTCACCGGCTTCATCGTCGTCGTCCTGGGGGCCGTCTTCGGCACGCTCCTCGGCGGCATCGCGGCCTATGCGCGGGGCTGGGTCGAGGAGCTCATCATGCGCGCGACCGACCTCGTGCTCTGCTTCCCGCCGATCATCCTGGCACTTGCCATCGCGGCCGCCCTCGGCATCGGCACCACCAACACCGTCATCGCCATGCTGATCGTGTGGTGGCCCAAGTTCGCGCGGCTCGCGCGCGGACTCGTGCTGGTGCAGCGCTCGCAGGAATACGTCGAGGCGGCTACCGTGGTCGGACTGAGTCCGGCGCGCATCCTCATGCGCCACATCATCCCGAATGCGATCGGCCCCCTCGTCGTGCTGACCACGCTCGACGTCGGCAACGCGATCATCACCTTCGCCGGGCTCTCCTTCCTCGGGCTTGGGGTGGTGCCGCCCACGCCCGAATGGGGTTCGATGGTGGCCGAAGGGCGCGAGCTGGTCGAGCAATGGTGGGTCGCGGCCTTTCCCGGGCTCGCCATCCTCACCATCGTGCTCGGCTTCAATTTCCTCGGCGACGGCATCCGCGACTGGCTCGATCCCAAGGCGCGCCGGCGATGACGACGACGTCCTCCCCCGCGGCTCTCCCCGTCCTCGAGGTGCGCGATCTCGAGACGCAATTCTTCACCGACGAGGGGGTGGTGCGCGCGGTGGACGGCGTGAGCTTTTCGGTCGCGAGCGGGGAGACCCTCGGCATCGTCGGCGAGTCGGGCTCGGGCAAGAGCGTCACCGCACTCTCCCTCATGCGCCTCCTCGAGGAGCCGAGCCGCATCACCGGCGGGGAGATCCGCTTCCAGGGCCGCGACGTGCTGGCGATGGCGCCCGAGGAGCTGCGCGCCCTTCGCGGAGGCGGCATCTCGATCGTCTTCCAGGACCCGATGACCTCGCTCAATCCGGTGCTGCGCATCGCCAAGCAGCTCGTCGAGACCATGGTCGTGCACGGGCGCTACGGTACCGAGGCCGCGACAGAGCGCTCGGTCGCCTTGCTCGGCCGCATGGGCATCAACGCGCCCGAGCGCGCGATCCAGAGCTTCCCGCACCAATTCTCCGGCGGGATGCGCCAGCGCGTGGCCCTTGCCATCGGCATGAGCAACGAGCCGGCCCTCCTCCTGGCCGACGAGCCCACGACCGCCCTCGACGTGACGATCCAGGCCCAGATTCTCGATCTCTTGGGCGAGCTCAACCGCGACTTCGGCACCGCGATCGTGCTGATCAGCCACGACCTCGGCGTCATCGCGAGCGTGTGCACGCGCGTCATGGTGATGTACGCGGGCGAGGTGGTCGAGGAAGGGCCGGTCGAGGCCGTCCTCTCCGATCCGCGCCATCCTTACAGCTGGGCCCTCATCAACGCGGTCCCCCGGCTCGACCGCGCAGTCCTCGAGGAGCGGCGCCTGACCACGATCGAAGGCGCACCCCCCGACCCGTTGGCGCATCCGCCCGGCTGCCGCTTTGCCGAGCGCTGCCCCTTCCGCATCGTCAAATGCGCCGAGCATCCCGTCCTCGCCGAGGTGGCGCCCGGCCGGCGCGCGCGCTGCTGGGTGACCCAGGCGGGCGGTACCCTCACAGGTCCCGGAACAGAGCGCACGGCACCCGTGCCGGCACGCGCGGACGCCAAGCCCTTCGATCACGGGACGGCAGCCAGCCTG
>DATJAC010000023.1:0-3650 GCA_035516655.1 Alphaproteobacteria bacterium
TGCCGAGCCTCGGCTGGGAGAGCGCTCGGCGGCCCGTACCCGCGGCGGCTGCCGCGGCGTCGCCGGCCCTTGCGGCCGTGGCGGTGCGTCAAGCGGTCAATACTCAAGCTGCCCAGGCATCCTGAGCTGCGGGCCGCTTAGAGCTGAATCCGATCAAGTAGAACATCTCTTTCGTCACCCCGGCGAAAGCCGGGGTCCAGGGGCAACGGCCCGTCACCTGGTCCTGGGTTCCCGCTTTCGCGGGAACGACGATGGGGATTGATTCCACTTGATCGGACCGCGCTCTAGCTTCAATCGGCATTCAGGTCATCGTCATTGCGGAAGCTTAGGCGAGCCCCGGAAGCGCGCAGCGGTTCCGGGTTGCGAGCCTTGCTATCCGGAATGACGAAGCCGAGAATGAATGTCGATTTGTCCCGGCTCGCTTTTCGCTTAAGCGCTTCGCGGATCGCGGGTCAAGCGCTGCACCAGCTCGTCGAGCTGGCCGAGCTTGTCGTAATGCAAGACCAGCTCGCCGCGCCCGCCGCGGTGCCTGATCGCGACCTTGAGGCCGAGCTTGAGCGAGAGATCGCGCTCGAGGGCGAGCGTATCCGCATCCTTGGCCGCTGCCGCGGGGCGCCGGCGCCGCGCACTGCCGCGCTTCACCAGACGCTCGGTCTGCCGCACATTGAGGCCGCGCTTGACGATCTCCTCGGCGAGCAGGGTGGCATCGCGCGCATTTAGGAGCGCGCGCGCGTGGCCGGCCGTGAGCGCGCGGCGGGCGAGGAGGTCCTTGACCGGCTGCGGCAGGCCCAGGAGCCGCATCATGTTGGCGACGTGGCTGCGGCTTTTGCCCACGACCTTGGCGAGATCTTCCTGGGTGTGGGTGAACTCGACCATCAGCCGCTGGTAGCCCTCCGCTTCCTCGAGCGGGCTCAGGTCCTCGCGCTGGATGTTCTCGACCAGCGCGATCTCGAGGGCCTCGGCATCGGAGAGCGCGCGCACGGTGACGGGGACCTCATGGAGCGGCACTTCCTGGGCGGCACGCCAGCGCCGCTCGCCGGCGATGATCTCGTAGAGGGCCGGGTCCTCGCGCGAGGGCCGCACCAGGATCGGCTGCAGGATGCCCTGCGCCTCGATCGAGCGCACGAGCGAGGCCATCTCGTCTGCGTCGAAACCATGGCGCGGCTGAAAGCGCCCCGGCTTGAGGGCTGCGGTCGGGAGCGTGCGCGGCGTGCGCCCATGGTCGAGGGCCATGGCGTCCGCGGGATCCGCACCCAAGAGGGCCGAGAGGCCGCGCCCGAGCGGGTTCCGCTTGGTCTCGGGGGTCACGACGGCACCTTGAGCGCCATCGCCCCGCCCAAGAGACCCTCCTGGCGCAAGACTTCGCTCGCCAACTGCAGATAAGCCTGAGCGCCGGCGCAGCGCAGATCGTAGAGCAGCACCGGCTTGCCGTGCGACGGTGCTTCGGAGACGCGTACGTTGCGTGGGATCACGGTTTGATATACTTTGCTTGCTAAGTGTTCGCGTACGTCACGTGCTATTAGTTCACTCAACCCGTTGCGGCGATCATACATCGTTAATACCACACCTTGTATAGAAAGGCGTGGATTGAACGTACGTTTCACGCGTTCGATGGTCCCGATGAGGTGGCTCAGCCCCTCCAGCGCATAGAACTCGACCTGCAGCGGCACGAGTACGGCATCGGCGGCGACAAGCGCGTTGAGGGTGAGCAGGCCCAAGGCCGGCGGGCAATCGATCAAGACGTAATCGTAGCTCGGCGAGAGTGCGGCCAGCGCGTCGTGGAGGTGATATTCGCGCCGCGGCGAAGCGACCAGCTCGAGCTCGGCCCCGGTCAGCGCCAAGGAGGCTGGGACGAGCTCGAGGCCAGGGATGCCGGTCGCTAGCACCGCCTGATCGATCGGCAGGCCGTCGAGCAGGACCTCGTAGGAGCTCACCCGGCGGCGCTCGTGATCGATGCCGAGCCCGGTCGAGGCATTGCCCTGGGGATCGAAATCGATCAGCAGCACATGCTGACCGACCGCGGCGAGGGCGGTGCCGAGGTTGATCGCGGTCGTGGTCTTGCCCACCCCACCCTTCTGATTCGCGATCGCGATGATGCGGGGCGTCCGCGGCGGGTCCGGGCTTTCTATGCTATCTAGTTGATCTGACACGGGTTATCTCCCTCACGCGAAGAACCCACCCGCCCGGATCGGTGAGGCTCGGAAAGCGCTCGAGAGTCATCTTCCATGCTTTGCCTGCCTCGGTCAATTCTTCTTCGAGGCGTTTGCCCTTGAGAAAGAGGGCGATGCCGCCGGGGGCGAGGTATTTCTCGGCGTAGCCGAGGAGCTTGGCGAGGGGGGCCAGCGCGCGCGCGGTCACCACGGCGAACGTCGCCGCCGCATCCGCCTCGATGCGGCCCTCGCGCACCCGGGCGGCGGCACCGCTCACGCGGATGGCCTCGCGCAGAAAGACGCATTTGCGGGCATCGGCCTCGACCAGCTCGACCTCGCCCGCCCCCATGATGGCCAGGACCAGGCCGGGGAAGCCGGCCCCGCTGCCGAGATCGACGAGCGGGCATGGGGCACCGGGCAGATAGGGCAGCAGTTGGGCGGAATCGAGCATATGGCGGCGCCAGAGGTCGGGAATCGTGCTGGCGGCCACGAGATTGACCTTGGGCTGCCAGCGCCTCAGGAGGGCGGCATAGGCTTCGAGCCGGTCCAATGTTTCACGTGAAACATGGGTGGTCGCCTGGAACGCCTCGGGGGTGAGCGGCGGGGTGGCACTCACGCCCGCTCGCGGCGCGGGGCAGTGCCGGCCTCGGCGCGGTGGACAAAGCGCAGGAGGGCCGTCAGAGCCGCGGGGGTCACGCCCGGAATGCGGGCGGCTTGGCCCAGCGTCCGAGGCCGGATCGAGCTCAACTTCTGGTATATCTCTGTGGAAAACCCACCAATCCTTGTGTAATCCAGGTTGGCAGGAAGCTGCAGCTCCTCGTCCCGCCGGAAGGCGCGGATGTCCGCCTCCTGGCGCTCGAGGTAGCCGGCATAGCGCGCGTCGATCTCGAGCTGCTCGCGGGTCGCGGGGCCCAAGGCAGCGAGCTCGGGCCAGACGGCGGCGAGCTCGGCAAAGGTGATCGCGGGGTGGCGCAGCAAGTCGGCCACGCTCCGCCAGGCGCCGTCGAGATTGATGGCAAACCCTTGACGCCGCAGGGCATTCGGGCTGGCGCCGAGCCCTGCCGCCAGGGCCCGCCCGGCCGCGAGTTCGGCTTCCTTCGCGCCAAAGACCCGTGCGCGCTCGGCTCCGACGCAGCCCGCGGCGATGCCCTCAGGGGTCAGGCGCAGATCGGCGTTGTCGGCGCGCAGGCTGAGCCTGTATTCCGCGCGCGAGGTGAACATGCGGTAGGGCTCGCTGGTGCCGAGGGTCACGAGATCGTCGATCAGAACGCCGATATAGGCATCCGCCCGGCCGAGGACGACGGGCTCGAGCCCGCCTGCGGCGCGGGCCGCGTTGAGCCCGGCGATCACGCCCTGGCCCGCCGCCTCCTCGTAGCCCGTGGTGCCGTTGATCTGGCCCGCGAAATAGAGGCCCGGAATGCGCCGGGTCTCGAGGCTCGGCTTGAGCTCGCGGGGGTCGACGAAGTCATATTCGATGGCATAGCCCGGACGCAGCATGCG
>DATJAC010000024.1:0-23468 GCA_035516655.1 Alphaproteobacteria bacterium
TGTGAGTGCCGGGTGCGCCTCGTCCTCTTCGAAACCATCGGCGCTTGAGAAACCCCCACCCATCGGCCGCTCCTTAACGGACGGCCGATGGGTGGGGGTGACGCTCGAACCGCTGAGGATCCACGCTAGAGCTGAATCCGAACAAGTAGAACATCTCTTTCGTCACCCCGGCGAAAGCCGGGGTCCAGGGGCAACGGCCCGTCACCTGGTCCTGGGTTCCCGCTTTCGCGGGAACGACGATGTGGATTGATTCCACTTGATCGGACCGCGCTCTAGTAGTTAGGCGCTGCGCCCTACCCCGACCATTTGATCGTCGGCACCTTCATCAGGCCGAAGGGGCCGGCATAGAGCGTCTGGCGCTGGATGCTGAGCGGGATGCTCAGCACCTTGGCCCCGCCGCCTGGCGGGGTCTTGGCGAGGAGCCCGAAAGCCGCCTTGGCGAGGGCACCTGCGTCGGGCCTCACCAGCCCCTGGCCGACGAGCGCATCGACGGTCTCGGCGAAGCCGCGGATCTCGCCTGTCCCCGCCCCCTCGGGCTGCAGATTGGGATCGAGGGCCAAGGTGGCGTTGCCGGAGATTTGCAGGGGTCCCCAGTCGAGGGAGAAGTGCTTGAGCTCGAGCGTGCCGCCCGCGTCGCGCCAGGCCTTGATCGCCTCGATCGGGCCCTTGCCGTCGACCGGTCCCCGCAGCTGGGCCTCGGCCGTGAGCGGGCCGAGCTTGGGGCCGAGCAGGCCGGCCTCAGCCGCAGGGAGCGTGATGCCCTCGAGGTCGAGCGCGAGGGCCGCAGTCTGCGGCAAGGCCGGACCCTGGGCGGGAGCTGCCGCGCCGCCGATGCCCGCGAGGGCGAGGTGGACGGAGTGCACGCTCGCCGCGGCTGCGGCCCCCGCAGCTTCGAGCGAGAGGTCCTCGGCATCGAAGCTGCCCTGGGTGAGGCGCCCGCGCTCGTCCACGTCGAACACCGCCGTCGCCTTGGCGGCACTGGCCGAGACGAGTGCCGTCTCGCCCGCGCGCAGGAGGCCGACCTCCTGCCGGCCGAGCGGATGCACGGTCACGTGGCGGAAGGCCCAGGGGCGCACGTCCGCCTCGACCGCCTCGCCCGTCCAGCGCCAGCGCCCTTCGGGTGCCGTGATCGCCGGCTGGTCGAGATGGACGGCGATGCTGAAGGGAAAGCCCGAGAGCCGCGGCGTGCCGTAAGCGACGATGAAGCCTTCGGCACGCGCGCCCGCGGTCCAATCAGCTAAGCCGTTCCTGACCACGCCCGCCTCGATGAACCAGAAGGTGCCGTAGCCGGCGGCGGCGGCGGCGGCAACGAAGGCGGCGGCAATGACGTGCGAGCGGCGGAGCGAGGCCATGGCGGTCCGGAGCGGTATGGTCGCGTGCGGTCGTCCTTGCGGTTATAGCGGCAGGCGGCACCTAGGTCACGCCCTGGGTAGCGGGTCGCTCTGCTTCGCTCCTCATCCTTCGAGACGCGTCGCAAGCGCGACGCTCCTCAGGATGAGGTGAAACCGGCCCATTACCACGCCCTGCGCGCGAAGCATCCCACCCCCGCATCCCGCACGGCTTGCCCTTCGCACGCCAGCCGTGACATTTTGGCCGCCACTCGCGGGGGGCCATGTCCAGCGTGTCGTTGCAGCGGTTTCGTCTCGATCGGCGGCTGGCGGTGCCAGCACTTTTCGTGCTCTTGTGGAGCAGCGGCTTCATCGGCGGCAAATACGGCTTGCCCTACGCCGAGCCCTTCACCTTTCTCTTCTTCCGCTTCCTCTTCGTGATCGCGGTGCTGCTCGTCGTGGCCCTTGCCTTCCGCGCCCCCTGGCCCGCGAGCTGGCGCGAGGCCGGCCATATAGCACTCGCGGGCTTTCTCGTGCAGGGGGTCTATCTCGGCGGCTGCTTCGTCGCCTTCAAGGTCGGCATGCCGCTCGGCATCGTGGCCCTCATCGTCGGCATCCAGCCGCTCCTGACCGCGGCGGTGGTGGGCCCGCTCCTGGGCGAAAGAGTGCGGTGGCGCCAATGGCTGGGCCTGGCCCTCGGCCTCGTCGGCCTGGCCCTCGTGGTCCAGCATGGCCTGCGCCTGGACGGCGTCGGCCTCGCCGGGCTCTTCGCCTCGCTCACCGCCCTTCTCGGCATCACCGTCGGCATGCTCTATCAGAAGAAATATTGCGCGGCGCTCGATCTGCGCACGGGCGCCTTCATCCAATACTGTGCCGCGGCCCTCCTCATGGCGCTCCTCTCGCTCCTCTTCGAGCACCAGCACATCGAGTGGCGCTGGCAGGTGGTGCTGGCCCTCCTCTGGCTCAGCTTCGGGCTCTCGCTCGGTGCCGTCATCCTGCTCTACGTCATGATCAGGCGGGGGGCCGCCGCGCGCGTGGCGAGCCTCTTCTACCTCGTCCCCCCGGTGACGGCCCTGCTTGCCTATCTCGTCCTGGGCGAGACCTTGCAGCCCCTGGCCCTGGCCGGCATGGCGGTCGCGGCGACCGGCGTCGCCCTCGTCAACGGATGACGGCGATGGCGCAGCGCGGCGACCTCTGGATCTTCGGCTACGGCTCGCTCATGTGGGATCCGGGCTTCGCCTATATCGAGCGCGAGCCGGCCCTCCTGCGCGGCTATCACCGCGCCTTCTGCATCTACTCGCACCGCTATCGGGGAACGGCCGAGGCGCCGGGACTGGTGCTCGGGCTGCAGCCGGGCGGCTCCTGCCGCGGCATCGCCTATCGCATCGCTTCAGCACGCCGTGCCGAGGTCTTCGCCTACCTCGACGAGCGCGAGATGAGCGGCAACGTCTACGAGCAGCGCCCGGTCCCGGTCGTGCTCGTTGGCCGGCATCGGAGAGTCCACGCCTACGCCCACATCACCAAACTCGGCCATCCCCAGCACACCGGACCGCTCGCCTTCGAGCGCATCGCCGAGCTCATCTGCCAGGGCCACGGCACCCGCGGCGCATGTGCGGAGTACCTCGTCAACACCGTGCGCCACCTGGACGAGCTCGGCATCAAGGACGGCCCGATGCACGAGCTCCTGCGCTACGTGGAGGGCCGGCGGGCGAGTCGGCCTGCATCGAGCAAGTGCCTCTAGAAGGTCGCCCGATCAGATGGTATCGGGCATTTTCTTCGTCATTCCCGCGCAAGCGGGAATCCATCTTTCCTGGACCCCCGCGTTCGCGGGGGTGACGATTGGATTAGTTCAATGCAATGGCCTCCTGCCTTAGGCCGCCGGTCGCGTCTCGCACGGCTGCACCCGCACCGTCACGGCGCTCCCCACGGCATGATCGGCACGGCGCTGATCGCGTTGGCCGGCGAGCCGTTCACGATCTTCGTGCTGATGGCGACATAGACGAGCGCATTGTGCTGCCTGTCGGGCAGGCGGTAGATGCGCGTCTTCTTGAAGAAGATGCTCGTCTTCTCGCTGAACGCCTCCTCGCGCTCGGGCAGCTTCGCGATGTCGACGGCGATGGGCCCGGTCTGGCGGCAGACAATCGAGAAATTCGACGGGTCCTCGTTGAGGCCGAGCGGCTGGCCCCAGCCGCCCTTGCGCGCTTGCGAGATGTAGCAGATTACGCCGGGCACCTTGGGATCGTCGAATTCGCTGACGCAGACCTTGTCGTTCGGCGACAGCAAGTTGAAGGTCGTGCTGACGCACGCCAGATCGTCGGCCCGCGCCGTGGCCGAGCCGGCAAGGAGCAGAGCTGCCGCAACGAGAAACCATCTCATGGCCGAGTTCCTTTTCCATCACGCGCCGCGCCGAGGCGACGAAGCGCCAACATGAAACTTCATTCTAGTGTACTAAATCGCAAATCCCGCCACAGCTCTCGTTTCCCGTCCCGGCGAAAGCCGGGACCCATGCCGCGATGGATACCGGCTTTCCACGGTATGGAAGAGCGCTACGGAAGGAGACGCGTCTATGATAGCGTCCGGACGGGGAAACGGACCAAAGCGGGAGCAGGCGATGATCGAGGAGACCCTGGACATCACCACGGCGGCGGGTGCGATGGAGACCTTCGTCTGCCGTCCCGAGCGCGGCGGACCCCATCCGCCGGTCTTCTTCCTGATGGATGCGCCGGGCATCCGCGAGGAGCTCCGCGACATGACGCGCCGGCTCGCCACCGTCGGCTATTGCGTGCTGCTGCCCAATCTCTACTACCGCTTCGGGCGCGACACGATCTACGGACCCGACGTGCTCGAGCACGGCAGTGCCGAGCACACGCGCATGCGCGCGGTGCGCACCAGGATGACGATCCCGCCGGTGATGGAGGATATCGCTGCCCTGCTCCGCTTCACAGGTAGCCGCGGCGACGTGAAGCCCGGCCCGGTCGGCTGCCACGGCTATTGCATGAGCGGCCCCTACGCGCTCGCAGCTGCCGCGCGCTATCCCGGCCGCATCGCCGCGGCCGCCTCGTTTTACGGCACCTGGCTCGTGAGCGACGCGGTCGAGAGCCCGCATCTCACTCTCGCCAAGGCCAAGGGCGAGCTCTACATCGCCTGCGCCGAGCACGACGAGCTCGCCCCCCTGCCCATGGTCGAGGAGCTGCGCCGTCTCTTCCGGGCCTCGGGCGCCGCGGGCGAGCTCGAGCTCTATCCCGGCGTGCACCACGGCTTCGCCTTCCCCGCGCGCCGCGTCTACGACCAGCCCGCCGCCGAGCGCCACTGGGAGCGCCTGATCGCCCTCTACCGCCGCAGGCTTGTGTGAGTGGGACGGCGCAGCGCAAGCCAATCGCGGAATTCCCCTCGCCCTCCTCAGAGGCGGAATAACCGGAGATTGCGCGCAGTCCCTCACCCGGCTCGCTATGCTCGCCACCCTCTCCCGCTTGCGGGAGAGGGAAGGGGCCCGTCGCAGGAGCGACGGGAAGGGTGAGGGAGCGTGCGATGCCCCCCGATGCCGTGACCTACGCCGCCGATCGCGTCTCGTAGGGCCGCACCAGGACGTCGGCGGGGATGTCGAGGAGTGCGCTCAGCGCGCGCACCATGGGCAGCGTGAGCGGACGTTTGCGCGTGAAGATCTCGGAGACGCGGCCGCGGCTGCCGATCGCCGGCTCGATATCGCGCCGGCTCAATCCTTTCTGCTCCATCATGAACTCGATGGCCGCGATCGGATCGGGTGCCGGGATCGGATGGTGCTTCGCTTCGTACGCCTCGATGAGCGTCGTCAGCACCTCCACGCGATCGCCCGCAGGCGTCCCCGGCTCCGCGCGCCAGAGGCGCTCGACCTCCTTGAGCGCCTTGCGGTAATCGGCCTTGGTCCGGATCGGGCGGATTTCCATGCCGTGCGCTCGTCACACTGTTTTGGCGTCGATCCGGTCGTAGGCTCGGTGCGTGCCTATGAACCTCACGTAAACGCGCTTGCCGCGATAATGGACGGCGGCAACTAGACGGTACTTGTTGCCGCCGATGTTAAAGACCACGCGGTCATTGCCCGGGATATCGGCACTCCGAAACATCGATTTCACGTCGGTCGGCCTCGACCAGTCCGCCGCTTTGACGATATGAACCCAGGCCCGCAGTGGCTGTTCCGCATCATCCCGCCCGGGGCTGGTCCGGAACTCCCGCAGCGTGCTTGCCGCGATAATCCGCATCGGTCACGGGCTGCGGCCTTATCCGAGCCGACCCCCAAAGGAAGCATCGACGTGACTACTGCTCTTCGTCAGCGCCGTTAGGCTATCGTGTTCTCATTTTGGGAGCAAATGGAAAGTTCTCACTTTGGGAGCAGCGCAGGTCCGCTCCCTCACCCGCACTTCGAGTACCCGCAGCTCGTGCAGACGTCGCAGTCTTCCTGGCGGATGAGGGCGGCCTGGCCGCATTTGGGGCATTGGCGCAGGCTGAGCTCGGGCATGCCGACGGCCTTGCGCTCGAGGTAGTGCTCGCGCTCCTCCTTGGGGTTGGGGAGGAAGCCGATGTCGATCATGTGGCGCTCGATGACCTCGCCGATGGCGGCCAGGAGCGAGGGCACGTATTTGCCCTCCATCCACTGCCCGCCGCGCGGATCGAACACGGCCTTGAGCTCGTCGACGACGAAGGCGACGTCGCCGCCGCGGCGGAAGACGGCACTGATCATGCGCGTGAGCCCGACCGTCCAGGCATAGTGCTCCATGTTCTTCGAGTTGATGAAGACCTCGAAGGGGCGGCGGCGGCCGTCGCGCACGACGTCGTTGACGGTGATGTAGATGGCGTGGTCGCTGTCGGGCCAGCGGATCTTGTAGGTGCGGCCGGGGAGGGCCTCGGGCCGGTCCAAGGGCCGCGTCATGTAGATGACCCCGCCCGCCTCGTAGGCGTCCGTGTGGCGTGCGGGCTCCTCGAGCGGGAGCTTGGGCTCGGCTGCCGCGACCTCCTTCTTCACCTCGAGCACCGCCCCCGTCACCAGGTTCGGGCGGTAGGTGGTGCAGCCCTTGCAGCCCATGGCATAGGCGAGGCGGTAGACGTCCTTGAACTCGTCGAAGCCGATGTCGACGGGCACGTTGATCGTCTTCGAGATCGAGCTGTCGATGTGCTTCTGGGCCGCCGCCTGGATCACGAGATGCTCGCGCGGGGAGAGGCTCTGCGCCGCCACGAAGGCATCGGGGAGCGGGGCGGTCTCGCCCTTCAGGTGCCGGAAGAGGCGATAGGCGTAGTCGCTCACCTCCTCCTCGCGCCGCGTGCCGTCGGGCATCAGCACGTTGCGGCTGTACTGGAAGCTGAACACCGGCTCGAGGCCCGAGGAGACGTTGTCGGCGAAGAGCGAGATGGTGCCGGTGGGTGCGATCGAGGTGAGGTGCGAGTTGCGCAGGCCGTGGGCGGCGATCGCCGCGCGCACGTCCTCGTCGAGCCCGGCCACGAAGGCGCCCGCGAGGTACTTCTCACGCTCGAAGAGCGGGAAGGGGCCCTTCTCGCGCGCGAGCTCGGCCGAGGCGAGATAGGCGTGGCGCGTGATCGCCTGCATCCATTCCTCGGTGAGCTTGGCGGATGCCGGGCTGCCGTAGCGGGCACCACAGAGGATGAGTGCGTCGGCCAACCCGGTGACGCCGAGCCCGATGCGCCGCTTGGCGTGCGCCTCGTGGCGCTGCTGCGGAAGCGGGAAGTTGGAGACGTCGGTCACGTTGTCCATCATGCGCACGGCCACGGGTACGAGGGCCGCGAGGGCCGCCATGTCGAGCGCGGCCGTGGCCTCGAAGGGATTGCGCACGAGGGCCGCGAGATTGATCGAGCCGAGGAGGCACGCGCCATAGGGCGGGAGCGGCTGCTCGCCGCAGGGATTGGTCGCGGTGATCGTCTCGCAGTAGGCGAGGTTGTTGAGGCGGTTGATGCGGTCGATGAAGATCACACCCGGCTCGGCGAAGCCGTAGGTCGAGCGCATGATGCGGTCCCAGAGCTCGCGGGCTGCGAGCGTCTTGTAGTGCGTGCCTTCGAAGCTCAGCTCCCACGGCTGGTCCTCGGCGACCGCCTTCATGAAGGCGTCCGTCGCCAGGACCGAGAGGTTGAACATGCTGAGCCGCCCGGGCTCGCGCTTGGCCTCGACGAAGGCCTCGATGTCCGGGTGGTCGCAGCGCATGGTCGCCATCATCGCCCCGCGCCGGTAGCCCGCACTCATGATGGTGCGGCACATGGCGTCCCACACGTCCATGAAGGAGAGCGGGCCCGAGGCGTCGGCCCCGACACCCTTGACCGGCGCTCCCTTGGGCCGCAAGGTCGAGAAGTCGTAGCCGATGCCGCCGCCCTGCTGCATGGTGAGGGCGGCTTCCTTGAGCTGGTCGAAGATGCCCGCCATGTCGTCGGGCACCGTGCCCATGACGAAGCAGTTGAAGAGGGTGACGTTGCGCGCACTGCCCGCCCCCGCCACGATGCGGCCGGCGGGGAGGAAGCGGAAGCCCTCCATCGCCTGGTAGAACGCCTTGGCCCAACGTTCGCACTCGGCCTCGGGCTCGGCGAGGGCGCGGGCCACGCGGTGCCAGCTGTCCTCGATGGTTTTGTCCACAGGGGTGCCCTCCGGCCCCTTGAGCCGGTACTTCATGTCCCAGATCTGCTGCGAGATCGAGGTCACTGGCGTCATGCGCCGCTCCACCCGCGCGAACGAACGAACTCCCTGCCCCAATCGCTCTGCGTCGGCACAAGGAAGGTCAATTGTTCCTACTTTGTTTCATATAGCAAGCGAAGCCCGTGAAGGGAAGCGCTAAAACTCGGTTATCCTCGCTTTTCCAAGGGGTCCCGGACTATTCACATTCCTTCAACAAGCCTGTCCACAGCCATTCTTTGCTCGTCATGCCCGCGCAAGCGGGCATCCATGGACCCCCGCTTGCGCGGGGGTGACGGAGAGGAAGGCGCTCGTGATCGACCTGCTCAAGCCCTACCGCTCGAGCAGCCGCGCGCAGGCACCCTCGGTGCGGCGCTCGAGCTCGTCGAGGAAGGCCTTGCGCGCGAGGCCGGGCGGGATGGCGGGGAGGAGCTCGATCGTCACCAGGCCGGGCTGCTTGAGAAAGCTGCGCCGCGGCCAGAACAGGCCCGAATTGAGTGCTACGGGCACGACCGGTACCTCGAGTTGGCTGTAGAGGGCGGCGACCCCTGGGAGGTAAGGCCGGTGCTGGCCGGGGGTGACGCGCGTCCCCTCCGGGAAGATGGCGACCGACCGGCCTTCGGCGAGGCAGCGCTCGGCCGCGCGCAACAAGCGCTTGAGGGCTCCCGCCCCACCGCGCCGGTCGATCGCGATCTGGCGCGTCTTGGCGAGGTACCAGCCGAAAAGCGGAATCCAGAGCAGCTCCTGCTTGAGCACGATCGCGGGATCCCTCAGCAGCAGCGGGAGGAGGAGGGTGTCGAGGGCCGACTGGTGCTTGAAGGCGTAGATGGCGGGACCCGCGGGCCGGAGGCTCGCCGCGCGCAGCTCGTGGCGCAACCCGACGAGGGTCGCCAGCAGCCAGACGATGCCGCGCGCCCAGATCCGTCCCGCCCAGACGAGCACCTTCCGCGGCAAGAGGAGGGCCGGGAGGGCCACGACGCAAGCCAGGGCCGTCCAGCCGAAGAAGGCGAGATTGAAGAGGAGCGAGCGCACGGCCCTCATGGCGCGCCCTCCACGCCGGCCGCCGGCGGGCCGGTCAGGCTCTCGCGCAGAAGGGCGAAGAGGTACTTGTGGTACTCGACGAGGATGAGGGAGGCCGTTCCCGGCCACGCCCACCAGTCCTCCTTGACCCGCTTGGGGAAGACCGGATTGGGGACGATTCTGATCTCGGGCATGGCGTGGCGGAACTCGAGCAGGCTGCGCGGCATGTGAAAGGCCGCGGTCACCAGGCGCAGACTGCCGTAGTTCTCGCTCGCCATCCACTCCGCCGTCTCGACGGCGTTGCCGTAGGTCGAGTCGGCGGCATGACCGATGACGATGCAGCACTCGATATTGGCGGGGGCGCGGCGCGCCACGTGGAGAAGGGCGGTGACCTCGACCCCGCGGTAGACGCCCGAGACGAAGAGTTTCTTCGCCTTCTTGGCGGCGAGGAGCTCGAGCCCTTCATCCAGGCGCTCGCTCCCGCCCGTCAGCACCACGATCGCGTCCGTCACCGTGTCGGGATCGGCGACGCTCGTCGGAATGCGGCCGCTGAAAGCCGCGAGGCCGGCGAGCCAGGCAACGCTTGCTAAAAGGACGATCCCGCCCGCGAGGGCGAGCGGACGCGAGTGCCAAAGAGCGCCCAGGCGCACGGTTCAGACCATGCGGGCAAGGGCGGACAGCACCGTGGCGCGCGCCGTGAGCATGGCGATGAGCCCGCTCGCGAGCGGCAACGGCAAGAGGGCCGCCCATTGCCAGAGGGCGAGCGAGACGTCGGGAACGAGGCCGCCGGCGCTCGGCTCGCCGAAATACTCCGCCGCGAGAATGGTCGCCGCCGCCGCCGCGAGCCCGCCCACGCCGCCGCGGAGGGCTAAGGTCAGCGCATGGGTCTCGAACTGGCGCGCGACGTAGGAATCCTGAGCACCGATCAGATGCAGGACCTCGATCACGCCGTGATGGATGGCGAGCGCCGTGCGCGTCGAGAACGCGGTGACCGCGGCGGCGGCGGCGGCAATCAAGGCCAGCACCGCGGCGGCGACGAGCTCGACGGTGCTGCCGAGCGAGACCAGCCCCTGCAGCCAGCGCTGGTGATCGTCGAGCCGCGCCCCCGGTACCGCCTCCGCGAGCCGCGCACCCAGGGCCGCGAGATCGACCGTCGCATCGGGCTTGAGGCGAACGTCGATGAGGACCGGAAGCGGCAGCTCGCCGAGATCGGCCGTCCCGAGCCAGGGCGAGAGCAGGCGGGCGATCCTCTCGTCGCTCAGCACCTCGGCCGAGGCTATGCCCGGCGTACCGAGGAGAAGGGCGAGCGTGCTCTCTACGCGCAGGTTGCCCGGCTTGGGCGTGGCGTCCTCCGACGGCATGATCTCGACGGTCAGCGAGCCGAGCAGATTGCGGCTCCAGCGCTCGACGGCACTGTGCGCTACGAGGGCACCCGCGAGTGCCAAGGCCGCGAGGTAGACCATGAGGGCCACGATCCACGGCATGAAGCGGCTCGACTCGTCCGCGGCCAGCGGCAGATCGGAGCGCCGCCCGATCCTCATAGGACGGCCGCGCGCCGGCTTGCCGGCAGATGCCGGAGCTCGCCGTCCTCGAGGTGGAGGATCGCATGGTCGAAGCGCTTGACCAGTCCCTCGTTGTGGGTGGCGATCAGCACCGTGGTGCCGAGCTTGTTGAGCTCGTCGAAAAGATAAAGCAGCCGCACCGCGAGGTCGTTGTCGACGTTGCCGGTCGGCTCGTCGGCGAGGAGGAGCGAGGGGCGATTGATGACCGCGCGCGCGATCGCCACGCGCTGCTGCTGGCCGCCCGAGAGGACGAGCGGGGTTTCCTCGATATGGTCGGCGAGGCCGACCCAGGCGAGGAGCTCGGCGACGTGCTCGCGCACCTGATCGTCCTTGGCCCCTGCGACGCGGAGCGGGAGGGCGACGTTGTCGAGGGCCGAGAGATGGTCGATCAGGCGGAAGTCCTGGAACACCACCCCGACGCGCCGGCGCAGTGCCGGCAGCTCCTTGCGGGGGGTCGTGGCGATGTCGCGGCCGAAGAGCGTGATGAGCCCGCGCGAGGGGCGCTCGGCGAGATAAATGAGCTTCAGGAGCGAGGACTTGCCGGCACCGCTGGCACCCGTCAGGAAATGAAACGAGCCCGCAGGCAGCGCGAAGCTCACGTCGCGCAGGACCTCCGGCCCCATGCCGTAGCGCATGCCGACGTTCTCGAAGCGGACGACCGATTCCTTCTGATCCATGACGCTCGAGCGGCTTTCGCGGCGGCCGGACCAGCATGGCATGGGCGACGGATGAGGTAAAGTGCGGCAGCGCAAGCGCGCGCAGGGCGCTTCCTTGCTTTGCCGCCGCATCAAGCCCTATAAGACGTGAGCCTGACAACGAGTGCCGAGCGGCGGCAGACGAGCGGTAGTGCGATGATTTTGACCTGTCCCAGCTGTGCGGCGCGCTACCTGGTGGGAGCCGACAAGATCGGGCCGACCGGGCGGCAGGTGCGTTGCGGGCGCTGCCGCCACACCTGGTACCAGGCGCCGGCGGAAGAGCCCCCGCTCAAGCTCGAGCCCATCCCGCGCACGCCCGAGCCGAATGCACCCGAGCCCCTTGCCGCGGAACCCCACCTCGGCCACGCGGGTTTTGCGGCGGACGAGCTGCGCCCGATCCCGCGCGGCTCGAACCTGCCGGCACTGCCGCAGCACCCGAGCCGCCGGGCACCCGCCTTCGGCTGGGTCGCCCTCGTGCTCGTCTTAGCCGCCTTGCTTTACGGCACCTTCGTCGAGCGTGCGCGCATCACCGCCGCCTGGCCGCCGGCGGGCCGGCTCTTCACGCTCCTCGGCATCAGCGCGCAAGCCCCGGGTGCCGGCCTCGAGATCCGCAGCGTGACCACCACGCGCAGCAACGAGGAGGGTGCCGAGGTCCTGGTGATCGCGGGCGAGGTGGCGAACGTGAGCCATGAGAGCCGCAACGTCCCCATGCTTAGCGCCGTGCTCAAGGACGCGCGCCAACGCAATGTCCAGCAGTGGATCTTCAAGGCCGGCGAGGGCAAGCTGCTGCCCGGCGAGGTGGCGAAATTCTCGACCAGCATCAAGAACCCCGCGGGCGAGGCAACCGACGTCGACGTCGAGTTCCTTCCCGGCGGCAAGGGCTGAGCGCAGCCGCGGGGCGGAAGGGATAGCCGCAGGCCGGCCGGCTGCGCTAGTCTCGCCGCGTCGTGCTGCGTTCGGGAGCCGCGTCATGATCAAGCTGCTCGCAGCGCTCGTCTTTGCATTCTCAATTGTCAGCGGTGTCATGGCCGACCAAGTTCCGCGCAACGCAGTGACCGACCTGGCGCCGACCGGCAAGCTGCGCGCCGCGATCAATTTCGGCAATTCCGTGCTCGTGCAAAAGGACCCCGCGACGGGCGCGCCGCGCGGCGTCTCGCCGGCACTCGCGCGCGAGCTCGCCCGGCGGCTGGGCGTGCCCGTCGAATTCGTCACCTTCGACGCCGCCGGCAAGGTGTTCGAGGCACTCCAGGCGGGGGTTTGGGACGTGGCGTTCCTGGCCATCGATCCGGCCCGCGCCGCCGGGATCGATTTCACCGCACCCTACGTCGTCATCGAGGGAACCTATGTCGTGCCCTCGAACTCGCCTTTGCGCGCGATCGAGGACGTCGACCGCGACGGCGTGCGCATCGCCGTCGGGCGCGGGAGTGCCTACGACCTCTACCTCACCCGAACCTTGAAGCATGCCGCGCTGATCCGCGAGCCGAGCGGGGTCGAGGCCCTCGATCGCTTCCTCAAGGACCGGCTCGAGGCCGCGGCCGGGGTGAAGCAGCCGCTCGTTGCTTTCGCCAAGGCCCATCCCGACACCCGCGTGATCGCCGGGCGCTTCATGTCGATCGCGCAGGCCATGGGCACGCCCAAGGGCCGCGCGGCGGGGGCGCAGTACCTGCGCGAATTCGTCGAAGCGATGAAGGCCTCGGGCTTCGTCGCCAAAGCGCTCGCCGCAAGCGGCCAGGCCGACGCCGCCGTGGCGCCGCCTGCACCGACGAAGTGAGGGCGCCGATCGCGCAAATTCCCTTTCCCGCATGCGCGTAAATCCCCTCTCCCGCAAGCGGGAGAGGGGCTAATGCGCTCGCTTCAGGCGACGGGATTCCGCTCGATCGCAAATAGCGACGCTAGAAGCGCCGCAGCAGGCGGTCGATGTACTCGCGCTCGAGCTCCGGGCGCATGCGCTCGCCGGCACGGCGCTGCAGCTCGTCCTGGATCTCGCGCGCGCGCTGCACGTCGCCGTGCTCGGGGATGGCGACGTCGTTGCCGTCGAAGGCGCCGAAGCCGGGCATGACGCGGCCCATGGGATCGCGCGAGGGACCGAAGGCATCGAGATCGTCGGAATCGCCTTCCTGGCCGAGCATGTCGCGCAAGCCTTCGAGCATCGCCTGGCGGCCGCGGCGGAGGGCTTGGAGCGCTTCGGTCTGTGCTGAGAGCGCGTCCCCCGGCACGCTGCGGCTCAAGGCCTCGACCGCGTCGTGCATGGCGCGCTCGGCGCGCCCGAGCTCGCCCGGGATCTTGCCGGACATGTCGCCCATATGGCGCATGATCTCGCCGAGCGCTTTGCGCAGCGCCTCCTGCTCGGCTGCGCCTTTCGCACTCCCCGGGGGGCCGAGCGGCATGCCCATGCCGCCTTGTTGGGCGTCGCGGAACGTGCGCTGCAGCAACCGGTCCTGCTGGCCGATGAGATCGTCGAGGCCGTGCATGAGGGCACTGGCGCTGTTCTGGCCCTGCCCGCCCGGATCGAGGCGGGCCGCGCGCAGGTTCTCGAGCATGTCCTGGAGCTGGGCGAGGAGCTGGCGTGCGGCGTCGCGGGCACCCGTGCGCGCCATGTCGCGCATGCGATCGAGCAGCTTCTGGAGATCGCGGCTTTCGAGCTGCCGCGAGTTCCGGTCGGGTTGGGTCCGGTTGGCGTCGGGATTGTGCAATTGCTGCTCGGCCAGCGCCTGCATGTAGTGCTCGATCGCGTCCTGAAGCTGGGCGATGAGCCGCTCGATCTCCTTGTCGGGGGCATTGCGATCGAGGGCGTCCATCAGCTTCCGTTGCAAGTCGCGCAGCTCGCGCTCGGCGACCGAGAGATGGCCTTCCTCGACGGCAAGGGCGGTTTCCCACAAGAGCTGCTGGACGGCTTGAATGGTCTCCGGGCGGCCGGAGAAGTCGAGCCGCGCGCGCGCGGCGATGAGGGAGAGGAAGACGCCGAAGTCCCCGCCGAAGGCCCCGGGCCGTGCCGCGAGCTCGCCGAGGGCGGTCGCCACCTCGGCCCGCCGGCTCGGATCCTGGGTGAGGAGCTTGCGGTTCTCGATGATGGCGCGCGCGACCGGATGATTGAAGACGCGCTCGGGCAGCACCATCGAGAAGGGCTTGCTCACGCCGACATGCCCCGCCTCGTCCTCGGCGAGGAGCTTGATCGTGACCGGCAGCCCCGCCCACGGATGCGGGGTGAGATCATGGAAGCTCGTCTCGTGGGCGGCCTTGGGATGTCCGCCCGAGAGCGGCAGCTCGAGCTCGATCGGCGCCTCCCCGGGGGCTGCGTCTCTGCGCCGGATCTCGGCCTTGACCGAGGCTACGCCGTAATCGTCGCTCGCCGCGTACTCGAGCCGGAGTGCCTCGCGCAAGGTGCTTGAGGGCGGGACCACGAACTCGACCTTGGGCGGCAGCTCGGGCACGATTCTGATCGCCCATTCGGCGACCGTGCGCCCCTGCTGCCGGATGGCGAGGCGCTCGCCGCTGTCGATCTTGTCCTCGAGCTGATAAGTGGAATTGTCGACCGCCTTGAACGGCACCGTCTTGGCGCCGACGAGAAGACTGGGAATCCCCGCTCCCCCCTCGAGACGCGCCAGCACCTTGCTGCCGATGGGCACGCTGACAGGATGCGAGGCGCTGCCGGGAGCCTCTTTGGCCGCGCCGGGCGGGCGCCCGGCACCCCCGGTGCTCAGGAAGATGGGCGCCAAGCCGGTGTAGGCGGGCGGGGTGAGCCAGAGCTCGGCACTCGCCGGCAGCCGCGGCGAGAGTGGGCCCAGGCCGGGCAGGAGTGCCGCCGCGAGCCGGCCCGGGGCGTCGTGCCCGGCCGTGAGCCCGCCCAAGACCAGGAGCAGGATGAGTGCCAAGCGCAGCGCGAGCGGATCGCGCCGCGGCAGCCCCGGGCGCGGGAACGCCACGCGGATGCGGCCGAGTGCTCGCATCATGCGCGCGAGATGGGCGCGCCACAGCACCTCCGCGAAAGGATCGCCCTCGCCTACGGCGAGCGTGTCGTCGAGGGCGGTGAGCGGACGGTGGGCGAGGGCGCTGTCGCGCTCGATGCGCCGCTCGGCGGCGGCGATGCCCGGCAGCCTCAGCTTATGAGCGAGCCGGTAGAGGGCGCTGCCGAGGGCGAGGAGAAAGCCGATGAGGAGCAGAAGATGCAGCCACGCCGGGATGAGGGCGAAGAGCCCGAGCAAGGCGAGGGCCACGAAGAGGCCGACCACGCCCGTGGCCGGCCAGGCGGCGGGCCAAAGCAATTCCCAAAAGAGGGCCAGGCGTGCCAGGCGCAGCGTGCGCGGCCTGAGCGCCGCTCCCGCGGGAGACGGCGGCTTTGCCGCACCAGCCGGCACCGCCTCGGCTTCGGGCTCGCCCGTCATGCCGCTCCGCGCGCCGGGCCGTCGACACGCGTCTCGAGCCAATCGGGAATGCGATCGCGCCGGACGAGCTCGTCGTAATTCGGCCGCGCTCTCACGACAGCATAGCGTGAGCCCTTGACCATGACTTCCGGCAGCGGGAGCCTGGCGTTGTAGGTCGAGGCCATGACGGAAGCGTAAGCGCCCGCCGAGCAAATGGCAAGAAGATCGCCGGCCGCAAGCGGCGGCAAGGGCCGCGCGCGGGCGAGGAAGTCGCCGGTCTCGCACACCGGCCCGACGATGTCCGCGCGCGTGTAGGGCGCATTCCCGGCCGGCTCCGCGAGCGGCTTCACCCCATGATAGGCGTCGTAGAGCGTCGGACGAATGAGGTCGTTCATCGCCGCATCCACGATCACGAAGCGGTGCGCCGCGCTTTCCTTCACGTAGAGCACGCGCGTCACCAGCACGCCGGCGTTGCCGACGAGGAAGCGCCCCGGCTCGAAGGCGAGCTGTCCCCGAAAACCCTTGGTCACCGCTTTGACCATCGCGGCATAGGCCTCGACCGTCGGCGGGGTCTCGTCGTGATAGGCGATGCCGAGCCCGCCGCCGAAGTCGAGGCGACGGATGTCGTGGCCTTGCGTCTTGAGCTCGCGCGCGAGGGCGACGAGCTGCTTGAAGGCGCGGCGATAGGGGGCGAGGCTCTCGAGCTGCGAGCCGATGTGGACAGCTACCCCCTGCATGCGGAGATTGGCCATGGCCGCGCCGCGCGCGAACAGCCGCGGCACCTCGCTCGCGGGCACGCCGAACTTGTTCTCCTTCTTGCCGGTCGTGATCTTGGCGTGCGTGCGCGCGTCGACGTCGGGGTTGACGCGCAGCGCCACCGCCACCGGCCGGGGTGCCGCTTTTGCGAGCCCGCCCAAAAGCTCGAGCTCCCCCTCCGACTCGACGTTGATTTGCAGGATCCCGCTCGCGAGGGCGAACTCGAGCTCGCTCCGGGTCTTGCCCACGCCGGAGAAGAGGATGCGCCCGGGCGGAATGCCGGCGGCAAGCGCGATCCTGAGCTCGCCCTCCGAGACGACGTCGCCGCCGGCACCGGCGTTCGCCATGGTGCGTACGACGGCGAGCGTGGAGTTCGCCTTGAGCGCATAGCAGACCATCGCGTCCACGTCGTCGAAAGCGGCCGTGAAGGCGCTGAGCCGGCCCTCGAGGGCCGCCGTGGAATAGCAATAGAAAGGCGTGCCGACCTCGGCCGCGATGCGCTCGAGGGGGACCTCCTCGGCGCTGAAGGCACCATCGCGATAGGCGAACTCGCTCATCCGCTCCCCCTCAGTGCTGCTCGTCCGGCTTCGGATATTGCTGCTTGAGGGTGTCGGTGTCGCCTTTCGGCACCTCGGGATCGCCCTTCCTGCCGCAGCCGGCAAGCGGTCCTGCGAGGCATGCCGCGAGGAGGAGCGCCAAGATGATGCGGCTCACAGGAAGCGCTCCTTCGCGCGCACGATGGCGCGGCGGACCTGCTCGGGCGCGGTGCCGCCGTAGCTCGTGCGGCTGCGCGCCGAATTTTCGACGCGCAGGACCTCGAACACCTCCGCGGTGATGCGCGGCTCGAGCGCCTGCATGTCGGCGAGGCTCAGCTGATCGAGCCGGCAGCTGCGCTCCTCGGCCAGGCGCACGAGGCGGCCGGTCGTATGGTGTGCGGTGCGGAAGGGGAGTCCGCGCGCGCGCACGAGCCAGTCGGCGAGGTCCGTCGCGGTGATGAAGCCGTTGCCGAGGGCTGCGCGCATGGCGGCCTTGTTCGCCGTCATGTCGCGCACCATGCCGCTCATCACGGCAAGGGCGAGGGCGAGCGTATCGGCCGCCTCGAACACCGGCACCTTGTCTTCCTGCATGTCCTTGCCGTAGGTGAGCGGCAGGCCTTTCATGACGATCAGCAGGCCGGTGAGATCGGCGATGAGCCGGCCGGCCTTGGCGCGCACCAGCTCGGCCGCGTCCGGGTTGCGCTTCTGCGGCATGATCGAGCTGCCGGTCGTGAAGGCGTCCGAGAGGCGCACGAAGCGGAATTGGTCGCTCGACCAGATCACGATCTCTTCGGCGAGACGCGAGAGATGGACGCCGGCAAGGGCGGCGGCGGCGAGAAACTCGATGGCGAAGTCGCGGTCGGAGACCGCGTCGATCGAGTTCGCCGTCGGCCGCGCGAAGCCGAGCGCCTTGGCGGTCATCTCCCGGTCGATCGGAAAGGAGGTCCCGGCGAGGGCGGCGGCCCCGAGCGGGCACTCGCCGAGCCGAAGCTTGCAGTCCGCGAGCCGGCCGCGGTCGCGGCCGAACATCTCGACGTAGGCCAGGAGATGATGGCCGAAGGTGATCGGCTGGGCCGGCTGCAAATGGGTGAAGCCGGGCATGAGCGTGCTCGCATGCTGCTCCGCCTGCGTGATGAGGGAGGCTTGCAGCTCCTTGAGGGCGGGGTCGAGGGCCTCGATCGCAGCGCGCACCCAAAGCTTGAAGTCGGTCGCGACCTGATCGTTGCGCGAGCGCGCGGTATGGAGGCGCCCGGCCGGCTCGCCGATGAGATCGGCGAGTCGCGCCTCGATGTTCATGTGGATGTCCTCGAGCGCTCGCGAGAAGCGGAAGCGGCCGGCGTCGATTTCCTTGCGGATCGTCTCTAGACCGCGGGCGATCGCGCGCCCATCTTTCTTGCTGATGATGCCTTGACGCGCCAGCATGGCGGCATGGGCCTGGGAGGCGGCGATGTCCTGGGCATAGAGCCGCCGGTCGAAGTCGATCGAGGCGTTGATCTTACTCATGGCCGAGTCGAGGCCCGCGTCGAAACGCCCGCCCCACAGGGGATTGACCGCGAGCCCGGGTGGGGCCTTTCTGGCCCCTGCTTTCTTCTGTCTGGCCTTCGCGGTCATGGTGGGCGATCCTCGGCGGTCTTGGCGCGGTGCAACAAGGATTCGAACGGTGGCATTGAGACTCAACGGCGTTTCCATCCTCGCAGCGCTCGCGTTGACGGCGGCGGCGCTCGGCGCCGGCCTCGCCGGCGCATTCGGCGAGCACGGCCGGCTCGGTCCCGCAGGTGCCGCAAGCGCCACGGGCCCCGCGAATGTTGCCAGTGCCGCAGGCACCCCGCTCCCCCTCCTCAAGGGCGAGATGGGCGACTTTAGCTATTTCGACGGCCCCAAGCCAGTGCCGCCGATCGAGTTCGAGGATGGCGAGGGCAAGGCGCTCACGCTCGCCCAGTTCAGGGGCCGCGTCGTTCTGGTCAATTTCTGGGCCACCTGGTGCGCTCCTTGCGTGCGCGAGATGCCCTCGCTCGACCGCCTCCAGGCGACCCTTGGTGGCAAGGATTTCGTGGTCCTCGACCTCTCCCTCGACCGCCAGGGCGCGGCCGCGATCCTGCCCTATTTCGAGGCGAACAAGCTCACCCACCTCGGCGTCTACCTCGACCCGGAGGGCAAGAGTTTCCACGCCTGGCACGGCAGCGGCGTGCCGATGAGCTTCCTCATCGGCCGCGACGGGCGCGCGCGGGGGGCGCTTCTCGGTGCAGCCGATTGGGACTCCCCCGATGCCTTGGCCCTCATCCGCCATTTCATCGCCGAAGGTGCCGCCGCGAAGCCCGAAGAGACGCGCGCGGAGACGGCGGCACGGGCGAGCTGAACGATGACGGCGGGGAGTATCTTCCTCGCGGCCTTCCTCGCGGCCGGCGTGGAATGGGTCGAAGCCTTCACCATCGTGCTTGCCGTGGCTCTCAGCATCGGCTGGGGCCGGGCGGCAAGCGCGGCCCTCGCGGCCTTGGCCCTCCTCGCCGCCATGACGGCGGCGACGGGCGGTCTTTTGGACCTGTGGCTCGACGGTGCCTGGCTCGAAGGTGCCATCGGCGTCTTGCTGCTCCTCTTCGGCGTGCGCTGGCTCGCGAAGGCGATCGCGCGTCACGCCGGGCTGCGCGCCCTCCGTGACGAGGACCTCGAGCTCGCGGCGGCCACCCGCGAGCTCGCCCGGGCCGACCGTCACGCCGCCTGGCTCGTCGCCTTCAAGGGCGTGCTGCTCGAGGGGCTCGAGGTCTGGCTCATCGTCGTCACCCTCGGGCCCAAGGGCGGCCACACCTTCGCCGCGGGGGGTGCGGCCCTAGCCGCCCTCGTCATCGTCGCCGCGACCGGAGCTCTCGTGCAGGCGCCCTTGCGGCGCGTGCCCGAGAACGCCGTCAAATTCGCCGTCGGCGCGATGATCACCACCTTCGGCACCTTCTGGACGCTCGAGGCGATGGGCGGTGCCGCTGCCTGGCCCTGGGGCGAGGCGAGCCTGCCGGCCCTTGCCATCTTCTATTTGGCAGGCGGGCTCGTCGTCGCGCGGCATTTGCGCCATCGGAGCGGTGCCATGGTCGAGCCATGACGGCGCTCTTCAAGCTGCTCGTGGGGGACGGCCGCAATCTGGCGGTGGTGGCCGCTGCGCTGGCGCTCGCGGCGACACTCGTCGCGAGCGGCTACGCCGCGACGGCCGCCGTCTTGCTGCCGCTCGCGCTGCTCGTAGGGATCGGCTGGCTCGCCGCCGGCTGAGGCTGCCGGCCGGTGCGCTCAGGCCCCCACTTGCCAGGTGGTGCCGCGGCGCAGGAGCGCGTTCAGGTCGGCCTCGGGCTGGCGGCGCTTCGCCTCCTCGATCTGGTTGGTGACGAGCGTCTCGTAGGCCGGGGCCGGGTTGCAGAAGAGCACGCCCAGGGCGACCGGGAAGTGGGGCGGCGCCATCTGCGCCAGCATGAAAGCGATCATGCGGTTGGTCTCGTCGTGGACGAGGAGGTCGGCCTCGGTCGCACCTCCCTCCGCCAAGCTCACCACCTCGAGGTCGAGCGTCCCCGGCTTGATGCGGATACCCTTGTCGCGCGCCTTGCCGAAGATCATCGGCTTGCCGTGCTCGACATGGACCTGGTTGTCGGCGGCGATCTCCTTCGCGGTGAAGTCGGCGAAGACGTCGTCGTTGTAGACGATGCAGTTCTGGAAGATCTCGACGAAGCTCGCCCCCTTGTGCTCGTAAGCGCGCTTCAGGACCACGGGCAGATGGCTCTGCAGCGTGTCGACCGAGCGGGCGACGAAGCGCGCCCCGGCACCGAGGGCGAACTGGGTCGCCGACACCGGATTATCGACCGATCCCATGGGGGTCGAGGGCGAGCGCGTACCCGCCCGCGAGGTCGGCGAGTATTGACCCTTGGTCAGGCCGTAGATCGCGTTGTTGAAGAGCAGAATCTGGAGATCGACGTTGCGCCGGAGCACATGAAGGGTGTGGTTGCCGCCGATCGAGAGCATGTCGCCGTCGCCGCCGATCACCCACACGTCGAGCCCCGGATTGGCGAGCTTGACGCCGGTCGCGATCGCGGGTGCGCGTCCGTGGATGGTGTGGAAGCCGTAGCTCGCGATGTAATAGGGAAAACGCGCGGCGCAGCCGATGCCGGAGACGAAGACCGTGTTCTCGCGCTTGGCCCCGATGTCGGCGAGGGTCTTGGTCACGGCCTTGATGATGGCGTAGTCGCCGCATCCGGGGCACCAGCGCACCTCCTGGTCGGAGGCGTAGTCCTTGGCGGCGAGTTTCGCGGGCGGGGTCGCTACGTTCATGTCAGGCCTCCAGGCGGGCGCGGACGGCGTCCTCGATCTCGGCGATCTTGAAGGGCCGGCCGGTCACCTTGTTGAGCCCCTCGGCGGGGACGAGGTAACGGCTGCGGATCACGGTCAGGAGCTGGCCGTTGTTCATCTCCGGGATCAGCACCCGTTCGAAGCCCTTGAGCAGCTCGCCGAGGTTGGCCGGCAGCGGCCAGATGTAGCGCAGATGGATGTGCGAGACCTCGTGGCCCTCGGCGCGCAGATTGTCGACGGCACGCCCGATCGGACCGAAGGTCGAGCCCCAGCCGAGCACGGCGAGGCGGCCCTTGGCAGCCCCGTCCTCGCTGCGCTGCAAGGGGATGTCCTTGGCGATGCCGTCGATCTTGGCGGCGCGCGCGAGCGTCATGCGCTGATGGTTGTCGGGGTCGTAGGAGATGTTGCCGCTGTCGTAATCGCGCTCGATGCCGCCGATGCGGTGCTCCAGGCCGGGGGTACCCGGCTTGACCCAGGGCCGCGCCAAGGTCGCAAGATCGCGCAGGAAGGGGTGGAAGCCCTCGGGCTCGCTGCGGAAGGCGACGGGGAAGGGCTCGTAGGCCGAGAAATCCGGGATCTTCCAGGGCTCGGCCGCGTTCGCGAGATAGCCGTCGGTCAGCACGATCACCGGCGTCATGTATTTGGTCGCGATGCGCACCGCTTCGATCGCCACCTCGAAGCAGTCCGCGGAGGAGGCCGCCGCCAGTACCGCAAGCGGAGCGTCCGCGTTGCGGCCGTAGACCGATTGGTAGAGATCCGACTGCTCGGTCTTGGTCGGCATGCCGGTCGAGGGCCCGGCGCGCTGGGAATTGATCAGCACGAGCGGGAGCTCGGCCCCGATGGCCAGGCCCAGGGCCTCGCTCTTGAGGGCCACCCCCGGGCCCGAGCTCGAGGTGACGCCCATGGCCCCCGAGTAGGAGGCGCCGATCGCGGCCCCGATCGCGGCGATCTCGTCCTCGGCCTGGAAGGTCACCACGCCGAAGTGCTTGAGCCCGGCGAGCGTGTGGAGCACGGCCGAGGCCGGCGTGATCGGATAGGAGCAGAAGACGAGGGGTATCCTGGCGAGCTGGCAGCCGGCGACGAGGCCCCAGGCCATCGCCTCGGTCCCCGTGACGGTGCGGTAAAGGCCGGGCTCGAGGTGAGCGGCGGGCACGCTGAAGGCGGGCACGGCGACCGGCAGTTCCGCGGTCTCGCCGAAGGCGTGCCCGGCGTTAAGGGCTGCGATATTGGCATCCGCCACCGCGGGCGTCTTCTGGAAGCGGCGCTTGAGATACTCGACCGTGGGCTGGCGCTTGCGGCCGTACATCCAGAAGAGCAGGCCGAGCGCCCACATGTTCTTGCAGCGCAGCGCCTCTTTCTGCGAGATATCGAGGTCCTTGACCGCCTCGAGCGTCGACCGCGAGATGTCGATCTCGATCAGGCGATAGGCGCTGAGCGAGCTGTCCTTGAGCGGATTCGCCTTGTAGCCGGCCTTGACGTAATTGCGCTCGCTGAAGGCGCCCGAATTGACGATGAGGATGCCGCCCCCCTTGAGGTCGCGCAGGTGCACCTGGAGCGCTGCCGGATTGAGGGCCACGAGCACGTCGGGCGCGTCGCCCGAGGTGCGGATGTCGCGCGCCCCGAAATTGATCTGGAAGGAGGACACGCCGAAGGTCGTGCCGATGGGGGCGCGGATCTCGGCGGGGAAGTCGGGGAAGGTAGCCAAGTCGTTGCCGGCGAAGGCGGTCGTCTGGGCGAATTGATTGCCGGTCAGCTGGATGCCGTCGCCCGAGTCGCCGGCGATGCGCACCACGACGGACTCGAGCGTTTCGCGGTCTTCCCGCGCGGACCGCTCGGCCCGTAGCGCGTTTCCTTCCATGGTCATCCCTATCGGTTTCTCTTTGACCGGGCCTCGGAATTGCGCCTGGACCGGTCGCCTATCATCGCAAAAATGCCCAGCCTCGTATATGGGATCGCCGAGGTGCCGGCCCAAATCGCGCTAGCGCGTCGGCACGGGCTTTTCGCCTCCATAGTCGTAGAAGCCGCGGCCGGTCTTGCGCCCGAGCCAGCCGGCCTCGACGTATTTCACGAGGAGCGGGCAGGGCCGGTACTTGCTGTCCGAGAGCCCCTCGTAAAGCACGTGCATGACGGCGAGGCAGGTGTCCAGCCCGATGAAGTCGGCAAGCTCGAGCGGCCCCATCGGGTGGTGCGCGCCGAGGCGCATGGCGACGTCGATCGCCTCGACCGAGCCGACCCCCTCGTAGAGCGCAT
>DATJAC010000025.1:0-19520 GCA_035516655.1 Alphaproteobacteria bacterium
CCAGGTGCGCGAGGAAAAGAACAAGGACACGCCCGACTACCACACGCTCATCACCGTGGCGGTCGAGAGCGAGGAGCGCAAGCGCACGCTCGCGGGGACCCTCTTCGGCGGCTCCCGGCCGCGCATCGTGCGCATCCAGGAGGTCCCGATCGAGGCCGAGCTCGGCCGCCACATGCTCTACGTGCGCAATCACGACAAGCCCGGCTTCATCGGCCAGATCGGCAAGCTTTTGGGCGATGCCAAGGTCAATATCGCGACCTTCCACCTCGGGCGCGCGGCACCGGGCGGGGATGCGATCGCCCTCGTCGAGGTCGACGAGGCCGTCCCGGAGGCCCTCCTCGAGAAAATCCGCGCACTTCCCCATACGATCAAGGCGCAGGCACTCAGCTTCTGAGCGGCGCATTTCAGTTTGCGCTTTGCCGGCAATGACGCTAGACCGGTATTCGTTCAGGTAGAACCATCCCCTTCCTCGTCATTGCCGGGCTTGACCCGGCAATCCATGGACCCGCGGGTCAAGCCCGCGGGTGGCGGCTGGAGGGGCGGTTCCAACTGAACGGACAATGGTCGAGCGCTCTTCTCGCTCGCCCAAGGCCGGGCGGGGCGAGGACAGCGGCGAAAGACGGGCGGCACAGGATGAGCGACGAAGGCACGCGAGCGCTCCTGCCGGCGGGATTGCGCGATCTCCTGCCGCCCGAGGCGGCACACGAGGCGCGCTTGCGCGAGAGCCTGCTCGCCACCCTCGCCGCTTACGGCTACGAGCGCGTGAGCCCGCCGCTTGTCGAGTTCGAGGACGGCCTGCTCTCGGGCCTGGGTGCGGCCACGGCGGGCGAGACCTTCCGCCTCATGGACCCGGTGAGCCAGCGCATGATGGGCGTGCGCGCCGACATGACGCCGCAGATCGCCCGGCTCGCGACCACGCGCCTCGCCGCCGCCCCGCGTCCCTTGCGCCTCTCCTACGCGGGCGAGGTCCTGCGCGTGCGCGGCAGCCAGCTTAGGCCCGAGCGGCAGTTCGTGCAGGTGGGGGCCGAGCTCATCGGCTCGGCCGCGGCCGCAGCGGATGCCGAGGCGGTGCTGCTCGCCGCCGCGGCCCTCGATCAGGTGGGGGTCAAGCAGCTCTCGGTCGACTTGAACTCGCCCACCCTGGTCACCGCCCTTTTAGCAGGCCTCGGCTGCAGCGCGGGCGAGACCGCGGCCCTGCGCGCGGCCCTCGAGCGCAAGAATGCCGCCGAGGTGAGCCGCGTCGGCGGGGCTGCTGCGGGCTTGGCCAAGGCGCTGCTCGAGGCCGCCGGCAAGGCGGAGCGCGCCCTTGCCGCCCTTGCTTCGCTGGCGCTGCCGCCGGCCTCCGCCGCCGAGGCCGCGCGCTTGGCCGAGGTGGCGACCCTGGTCGAGAAAGCGCGGCCCGAGCTCGCCCTCACCATCGATCCGGTCGAATATCGCGGCTTCGAGTATCAGACCGGCGTGAGCTTCACGCTCTTCGCGCGCGGGGTGCGGGGCGAGCTCGGCCGCGGCGGGCGCTATCTCGCCGGGAGCGGGGAGGGCGAGCCGGCGACGGGCTTCACGCTCTTCCTCGATTCCGTGGTCCGTGCCGTGCCCGAGCCAGGTGCCGAGAGGAAGCTCTTCCTCCCCTACGCCACCGCACCCGCCGCGGCCGAGAAGCTGCGGGCGGACGGCTGGACGGCACTCGCCGCCTTGGCACCGGCCGCGGACCCGCGCGCCGAGGCGAAGCGGCTCGGTTGCAGCCATCTCTGGCTCGACGGCAAGATCGTGGCGGTGGACAAGCCGTAACCGCATTGTAGCGGCTGGTGCATCCGAAGATTCTCACCACGGAGGACACGGAGCGCACGGAGAAGAGAAGGTGAATCTTTCTCACGGGAATGCCTTAAGTGAGCGCGTCATAAAATCGGCGATCGAGGTGCATCGCCATCTCGGGCCGGGACTTCTCGAGTCGACCTACGAAGAGTGCCTGTGTTTTGAATTGGCGCAGAGCGGGATCGCTCATCGCCGTCAGATGCCGCTCGCTGTCGTCTACAAGGAGGTGCGGCTAGATTGCGGGTAGCGTGTTGACATCGCTGTCGAGCCGGACCTTATTGTCGAAATCAAGTCGGTCGAGCGGCTCATGCCAATCCACGACGCTCAAATGCTGACCCATCTTCGCTTGAGCGGGTATAAGATAGGCCTCTTAATGAACTTCAATACGCTCATGCTGAAGGACGGTCTCAAGCGGTTCGTGTTGTGATAAATGATTTCTACTCCGTGTCCTCCGTGTTCTCCGTGGTGATATCTACTTTTCTGACGCGATAGTTCGACTTTGCGGGAGGGTTGAGCGCATGGCGAATGTTGCCGTGGTCGGCGCCCAGTGGGGCGATGAGGGCAAGGGCAAGATCGTGGATTGGCTCTCCGAGCGCGCCGACGTGGTGGTGCGCTTCCAGGGCGGGCACAACGCGGGCCATACGCTCGTCATCGACGGCGTCACCTACAAGCTGAGCCTCCTGCCCGCGGGCGTGGTCCGCGGCAAGCTCTCGGTCATCGGCAACGGCGTGGTGGTCGATCCCTGGGCGCTCTTGGACGAGATTGCGCGCCTGGCCGCCCTCGGCGTGGAGGTGACGCCCGACACGCTCAAGGTCGCCGACAACGCGGCCCTCATCCTCCCGCTTCACCGCGACCTCGACGGCTGGCGCGAGGACAGCGGCAGCCAGATCAAGATCGGCACCACGCGCCGCGGCATCGGGCCCGCCTACGAGGACAAGGTCGGCCGCCGCGCCATCCGGCTCTGCGACCTGGCGGACAAGGCGACGCTTGAAGCCAAGCTCGAGACCCTGCTCCATCATCACAACGCGCTCCGCGCCGGCCTCGGGCGGGAGAAGGTCGAGGGAGCCGTCCTATTGCGGGAGCTTCTGGCACTCGCACCGCGCCTCCTCCCCTTCGCGGACGCCGTGTGGCTGCGCCTCGACGATTTGCGGCGCGCGGGCAAGCGCATCCTCTTCGAGGGGGCCCAGGGCATCATGCTCGACGTCGATCACGGCACCTATCCCTACGTCACCTCCTCGAACACGGTCGCGGGCCAGGCCGCGGTCGGCTCGGGCTTAGGCCCGGGGGCGGTCGATTACGTGCTCGGCATCACCAAGGCCTACACGACGCGCGTGGGCTCCGGGCCCTTCCCGAGCGAGGACACGGGCGAGATCGGCGAGCTCCTGGGCAAGCGCGGCCGCGAGTTCGGCGTGGTCACGGGGCGCAAGCGGCGCTGCGGCTGGTTCGATGCGGTGATGGTGCGCCAGGCCGTGCGGCTCGCCGGCATCGACGGCATCGCGCTTACCAAGCTCGACGTGCTCGACGGCTTCGCGGAGATCAAGGTCTCGGTCGGCTATCGCCTGGGCGAGCAGCGCTTCGAGCGCCTGCCGCCGCAGCTCGCCCTCCAGGCGGCACTCGAGCCGGTCTACGAGAGCCACGAGGGTTGGCGCGAGAGCACGGCGGGGGCGCGCTCCTGGGCCGAGTTGCCGGCGACCGCGATCAAATACATCCGCCGCATCGAGGAACTCATCGAGGCGCCGGTGGCCCTGCTCTCGACCAGCCCCGAGCGCGCCGACACCATCCTCGTGCGCGATCCTTTCGAGGATTGAGGGGATGCGCTTACTACGATTTGTCACCCCCGCGAAAGCGGGGGTCTATGGTCGCAACCGGTCCCGGACCAATGATGGATTCCCGCTCGCGCGGGAATGACGATCAGGAATAACGCGTGTTGTCGGGCGAGCGCCTCAGCCGTTGAGCTTCTGCTCGATGGCGAGGTTCTTCATGGTCTTTTGCAGCTTCTCGAAGGCGCGCACCTCGATCTGGCGCACGCGCTCGCGCGAGATGCCGTAGTTCTGGCTCAGGTCCTCGAGGGTCGTCGGCTCGTCCTGGAGGCGGCGCTCGACGAGGATGCGCCGCTCGCGCGGGTTGAGCGCCTTGAGGGCACTCTCGAGCAGGCGGCGCCGGTTGGTCAGCTCCTCCTCCTCGGCAAGGAGCGTCTCCTGGCTCGCACTCTCGTCCTCGAGCCAGTCCTGCCATTCGCCGTCGCCCTCCTCGCGCACGGGCGCGTTGAGCGAATGATCGGGGCTGGCGAGGCGGCGGTTCATCTGCACCACGTCGGCCTCGGGCACGTCGAGCTCGGTCGCGATCTTGGCGACGTTCTCGGGCGAGAGGTCGCCCTCGTCGATCGCCTGGAGCTGGCCCTTGAGGCGGCGCAGGTTGAAGAAGAGCTTCTTCTGCGCGGCGGTGGTGCCGATCTTCACGAGCGACCAGGAATGGAGAATGTACTCCTGGATCGCGGCCCGGATCCACCACATGGCGTAGGTCGCGAGCCGGAAGCCGCGGTCGGGCTCGAAGCGCTTCACCGCCTGCATGAGCCCGACGTTGCCCTCGGAGATGAGCTCGGCCAGCGGCAGTCCGTAGCCGCGATAGCCCATGGCGATCTTGGCCACGAGCCGGAGATGGCTCGTCACCAGCTTTTGCGCGGCCTCGAGGTCGTCATGCTCGCGCCAGCGCTTGGCGAGCATGTACTCCTCGCCCGCTTCCAGCATGGGGAAGCGCCGGACCTGCTGCAGATAGCGCGAGAGATTGCCCTCGGGAGTGAGGGCATGCACGCTCGGTAATGCCGTCGTCGTCGCTGCCATTCCGGACCTTTCCGTTATCGCCTCGGGCGTCTCGCGGCCCTCGCCGGACACCGCCCGAAGCTTGGCGCACACTCTAGCATGGCCCTGCCGGTATTTTCTAGATTTCCTCTAGGGAGATCTTCAAGCGATTGATATCTCCAGGAATATCCTTCTCGAAGCGGAGCCGCTGCCGGCCTATGGGG
Organism: Alphaproteobacteria bacterium; assembly: GCA_035516655.1. Lineage (GTDB taxonomy): Bacteria > Pseudomonadota > Alphaproteobacteria > JACZXZ01 > JACZXZ01 > DASPPM01. Next base: position 4,832 of record DATJAC010000025.1, read on the forward strand.
TGCTCGAAGCCGAGGAGATAGGCATCGAGCGCCTGGCGGCCGAGGGCGGCGAGCGCTTGACGTGCCGGGGCGGGGAGGGCCGCCTGGTGCCTTGCCTTGCTGCCGCCGTAGAGCGGGTCGCCCATGACCGGATGGCCGCGGGCGGCCAAGTGCACGCGGATCTGGTGCGTTCGTCCCGTGGCCAGGCGGCATTCGACGAGGCTCGCGCAGGCACCATAGGTGGCGAGCACCTTGTAGCGCGTGAGGGCTTCCTTTCCGCCGCGGGCGACGAGCGCCATTTTCTTGCGGTTCTGCGGGCTGCGGCCGATGTTGCCGCCGATCTCGCCTGCGCGCGGCAGCGGCACGCCCCACACGAGGGCGCGATAGGCGCGCTCGACCGTATGGCGCGCGAACTGCTCCGCGAGGGCCGCATGCGCGCGATCGGTCTTGGCCGCGACCATCAAACCGCTCGTGTCCTTGTCGAGGCGGTGCACGATGCCCGGGCGCTTCACCCCGCCGATGCCCGAGAGGCTGGCGCCGCAATGGGCGATGAGCGCGTTCACGAGCGTGCGGTCCGGATTGCCGGCACCCGGATGGACCACCAGGCCCGCGGGCTTGTCGATGACGATGAGCTCGGCATCCTCGTAAATCACCGCGAGCGGGAAGGCCTGTGCTGCCGGACGAGCCTCGGCACTCTCGGGGATCAGTATGGCGAAAGTTTGACCGGCCTTGACCTTGACCGCCGGTGCCCGCACCGCGACACCGTCCGCACTTATGTGGCCTCCCGCGATGAGACGCTGCAAGCGCGAGCGCGAGAGCTGCGGCAGGGCCTGCGCCAGGAAGCGGTCGAGCCGCGCGCCGCGATCGGCGGGTCCGGCGGTGACTTCGTATTTGACCGCGCTCGTCGCTGCCGCTATGTCGGGCATGGCGCCTCTAGCTTCGGGGCGAAACGGCAAACCATAGCTGGGCATAATTCATGCAGCCGCTCAAGGTCTTGGTCATCGTCATGGGCATCCTCATCGTGGCCGGCATGACGGTCGTGGGCTATACCATCGTCAAGCGCGCGAGCAATCCGGAAGCCTTGCGCCACGTCAGGGCCGCGGCCGAGCGCGGCCTCCCTTCGAGTGCCCAGGGAGCTGCCGCGGAGCAGCCCTACGGTCCGGTGGCCCTGACGCTCCCGCAAGGTGCGCGCATCCTGCGCACGAGCCCGGCCGGCCGCCGCCTCATCGTCGAGCTCGAGCTCGCGGGCGGGGGCGAGCGCATCCTCGTCCTCGAGCTCGAGAGCGGGGCCCTCCTCGGCACCATCGATCTGAAGCCGCAGCCCTAACGTGATCGCGATTGCGCGCGGCCTCCTCCTCGCGATCCGCCGCCGCGCCGAGGCCGCCTATCCCGAGGAATGCTGCGGGCTTCTCCTCGGTACCGAGCAAGGCAAGGATCGCCTCTCGGTGAGCGCTGCCGTGGCGAGCGCCAATCTCGCGGCCGAGCGGCACCGCCGTTTCGAGGTCGACCCCGCGCTCTATCTGAGGCTCCTCGCCGCGCCCCCCGCGTCACCCTCCGGTGCCCGTCTCGTCGGCCTCTACCACTCGCACCCCGAGGGCGATGCCGCACCCTCGCGGCACGACGCGGCCTGCGCCTGGCAGGAGGGCTGGCTCTGGCTCATCGTGCCGCTCAATGCCGGCAGGAGCGGCGAGCCGCGCTGCTTCCGCTTGGCCGCCATGGGCGGCCCGTTCGAGGCCGTGGCACTCGCTCCGTGCTGAGGCCTAGGGCGTGGCACTGGCGACACTTGCGCCAAGCGTAGTGCCGCGGCCCCTGAGGGTTGCGTGCGCACGCGCGCGGCGGAAGCCCGATGGCGGACGCTTATAGGTCTTGAGGAAGGCCGCATTGAAGCGGCGCAGGCTGCCGAATCCGGCGGCGAACGCGATCTTCGCGAGCGGCAGGTCGGTCTGGTCGATCATGCGTTTTGCCGCTTGGATGCGGCGGGTGGAGGCGACTTCCTGTGGGCTCGCGCCAACGTGGCGCAGGAAAAGGCGCGCGAGGTGGCGGCTGCCGACGCCGAGCTTGGCCGCGAGATCGGCGACGGAGGCGCTATCGAGGAACCCCGCCTCGATGAGCCGCATGCCGCGCGAGACCGTCGCCTCGGTGCCGCGCCATGCCGGGCTTCCGGGTGCGGTCTCGGGGCGGCAGCGCAGGCAGGGGCGGAAGCCGGCCCGCTCCGCTTCCGCCGCCGTGCGGAAGAACACCACGTTTTTCGCGAAGGCGGGCCGCACCGGACAGATCGGTCGGCAATAGATGCGCGTCGTGCGCACGCCGACGAAGAAGCGCCCGTCGAAACGCGCATCGCGGGCGACCCGGGCGCGCTCGCAGGCGTCCCGGTCGAGGGGTTCCGGATCCTGGGTCTTCGTCAGCATGGGGGCATCCTAGCACGGCCCCCTGCTCCGGACTCGCCATATTCGGACTCGGTCCCCGCGGACGCGGGGACCGAGTCCGACCGCGGCCAGACAGGCGGGAAATTGTGCCGATTTGCGACGCACGACTGCAGCGGCATGCATGCCAGGAGGACCAACATGTCTCGCGCCGATCTCTTGAACCGCACCGTGCATCACGCAAGCACCTATCTCGATGGACTCGATACCAGGGCGATCTGCGCCATGGTCGGGGCCGAGGAGTTGCGCCGGCGCCTGGCACGGCCGCTGCCGGAGGTGCCGCGCGACGCAAGCGAGGTGATCGACGATCTCGTGCGCCAAGTCGAGGGGGGCATCGTCGGCTCCACGGGCGGGCGCTTCTTCGGTTGGGTCATCGGGGGTGCCGTACCCGCGGCAATCGCGGCCGACTGGCTCACCACTGTCTGGGATCAGAACGCCGCCTCTTATGTCTGCAGCCCGGCCGCGGCGGTGGTCGAGGAGGTCTGCGGCGTCTGGCTCAAGGAGCTTCTCGGCCTTCCGGCCACGGCGTCCTTCGCCTTCGTGACCGGCTGCCAGATGGCGCATACGACGGCCCTCGCCGCGGCGCGCCACAAGCTCCTCGCCGCGCGCGGCTTCGATGTGGAGCGCCACGGCCTCGCCCAGGCACCAGCACTGCGCGTGCTCGCGAGCGAGAACCGTCACGAATCGATCCTGCGCTCGGTGCGCCTGCTCGGGATCGGCAGCGATGCCGTCGAGCTTCTGCCCTGCGAGGAGGCGGGTGGGGTGGTGCTCGAGAGCCTCGCCGCAGCCCTGGCGCGCGCTCCCGAGCGGCCGACCGTCGTCTGCCTCCAGGCCGGCGATCTCAACACCGGCGCCTTCGATCCCTTCCCCCGCGCCACGGCCCTGGCTCATGCCGCCGGCGCCTGGGTGCATGTCGACGGTGCCTTCGGGCTCTGGGCCGGCGTGAGCGAGCGCTACCGCCATCTCCTTGCCGGCGTGGAGAAAGCGGACTCCTGGGCGACCGACGGCCACAAGTGGCTCAACCTTCCCTTCGACAGCGGCTTCGTCTTCGTAGCAGACCCGGCGGCGCACAGTGCTGTGTTCTCGCAGCCGACGAGCTACGCCATCCCGGTGGCCGGCGTGCGCGAGCCCAAGGACTGGAATCCCGAATGGTCGCGGCGCGCACGGGGGTTCGCCGCCTATGCCGGGATCTCGGCCCTCGGCCGCCAGGGCATCGCGACGATCGTCGAGCGCTGTTGCGCGTTCACGGCCCGGCTCGTGGACGGTCTTGCCGGGATTCCCGGGGTCGAGGTGCTGGCGCGGCCGCAGATCAACCAGGCGCTCGTGCGCTTCCGCGCTGCGGACGGCGACCACGACCGTCATACCGATCGCGTGATCGCGCGCATCCAGGCCTCGGGTGCGGCCTGGTTCGGCGGCACCACCTGGCGCGGGATGCGGGCCATGCGGATCTCCGTGTGCAATTGGCGCACCGGCGACGCCGATCTCGCACCCGTGCTCGCGGTCGTGCGGGAGTGCCTCGCGGAAGCGCGCAACGGCTAGGGCCTCGGCTTTCGCCTGCGGCGCCTGCGGCTCTCGCGGCCTTGGCGGCGAACGGTCTCGGTGCTAGGGTGCCGGCCTCCGAGGGAAGGCAGGTGGGCGGTGAATTTCGCGAGCGACAACGTGACCGGGGCGGCACCGGAGATCCTCGCGGCCATCGCGGCGGCGAACGAGGGGGCGGCGATGCCCTACGGCAACGATCCCGTCACCAAGCGCCTCGAGGCCGCCTTCAACGGGCTCTTCGAGCGGACCGTGACCGCCTTTCCGGTGGCGACCGGGAGTGCCGCAAACGTGCTGGCACTCGCGGTCATGACGCCACCCTGGGGGGCGATCTATTGCCATCCGGAATCCCACGTGAACACGGACGAGTGCGGCGCTCCCGAGCTCTTCACCGGCGGGGCCAAGCTCGTCCCCATTCCCGGCAAGGCCGGCAAGATCGCACCGGCCGATTTCGCGGCCGTGCTCGCGGGTGCCGGGAAGGGCGTCGTGCACCACGTGCAGCCCGCCGCCCTCAGCCTCACCAACGAGACCGAGGCGGGTACGCTCTACCGACCTGCTGAGATCGCGGCCCTCGCCGAGATCGCGCACAAGAACGGGCTCTATGTGCACGTCGACGGTGCGCGTTTCGCGAACGCGGCAGCGGCCCTCGGCGTCTCGCCGGCCGAACTCACTTGGCGCGCAGGGGTCGATGCGCTTTCCTTCGGCGCCACCAAGAACGGCGCCCTCGCCGCGGAGGCCGTGGTCTTCTTCGAGCCCAAGCTCGCCGAGAGCTTCGGCTACCGCCGCAAGCGCGGCGGCCATCTCTTCTCGAAGATGCGCTTCGTCTCGGCCCAGCTCGAGGCCTATCTCAAGAACGATCTCTGGCTGCGCCTGGCGCGCCACGCGAACGCGATGGCCAAGCGGCTGGCGGACGGGCTCGCGGCCATCCCCGGGGTCGAGCTCCTCTATCCCGTCGAGGCGAACGAGATCTTCGCGCGCATCCCCGCGGCCGCGATCACGGGTGCCTTGGCCGAGGGCTACGTCTTCTACCGCTGGCAGGGCGAGGGCGACGAGAAATGCCGCTTCGTCTGCGCCTTCGACAGCAAGGTGGCAGACGTCGACGGCCTCTTGGCCTCGCTCCGCCGGCACGCGAGCGCTGCCGCGCGCAAGCGCGCCTGAGCTCGCCCGCTTCCCAGGGACGCCCCAAGGAGAGCCATGATGCCGCAGGACCGCATGCCCCCGCTCGCGCCGGAGAAGCTCGATGCCGAGCAGAAAAAGGCGGCCGATGCCTTCACGGCCTCGCGCGGTATCGCCCCCTTCGGTCCCTTCGTGCCGCTCCTGCGCAGCCCCGAGGTCATGACCCGGGCGGCGGCCTTGGGCGAATATTTGCGCTACCGCAATTCCCTGCCGAAGCGGCTCAGCGAGCTTGCCATCCTCGTCGCAGCGCGCGTCTGGACGCAGCAGTTCGAGTGGCACCATCACAGTCGCTTCGCCCTCGAGGCCGGCCTCGATGCGAAGCTCATCGCCGAGCTCGCCGAGGGCCGCCGGCCCGAGCGGCTGGCCGAGGACGAGGCCGTGGTCTACGACTTCGCCATGGAGCTCCACCGTAACCGCTCGGTGAGCGACGGCACCTATGCCAAGGCGCTCGCGGCACTCGGCGAGAAGGGCATCATCGATCTCGTCGGCATCGCCGGCTATTACGGCCTGCTCGCCATGGCGATGAACGTGGCGCGCACGCCGCTTCCCCCGGGGGTAGAGCCCCCACTCCCGGCCATGCCGCATTGAGGGAGAGCGCACCTGCGGCGCCCGCGCGGAAGGCGCGTCAGGACTGGTCGAGCAGCAGGCTCAGGAGCGCCATCAGCATCAGGACCGCGCCCAGGAAGCCGATGAGGATGATGCCCCAGCTGTCGATGCGCAAGCGATGCCTCATTGCGTGCTGTCGCCACGCGGTTGGGCGCGGGGACGGGGCGTCCTCGCGCGGCCTTTGAAGCGATATACGGACGGGTAGGGGATACCCGGTGCGGCGGCCGAGGGCCGGCGGGCGGCCGCCGGTTGCAGGGTTGCCAGGGCGGCTCGGGCAGTGTATCAAGCGCCTCGCCGTCCCCATCGTCTAGAGGCCCAGGACGGAGCCCTCTCACGGCTCAAACCGGGGTTCGAATCCCCGTGGGGACGCCAATAATTCAATGAGTTGGATAGAGTCATCGCGCCGGGCAGCGCGCCATTCGGCAAAAATACCGCGTCGGCGACGCTCAATCCGGCTTGTGCACGATGGGCGCGCCCGCCATCGCGGCGGTGCCGAGCCGTCGGTGCGCGCGCATTTGATGATCCGATAGCCGGCCTTTGGGGTTGGCGTCCGCGAGCCGACGTGCCCCTCTGCCCGGCACGTGGGAGCATTGGGAGACGGCGCCAACAAGGTCGAGGGTGCTGCCGCCGTCTCCTCTCCCGAAAAATTCTCATACCGGTTCAAGCTTGATATTCTGTTTGAAGCGCGGGCCTCACTGAGACTCGCTATTTTTGAAGGCGCAGGGCCACGTACCGAGGTGAGAGAATGACCACCAATCCGTTGCCCGCTGCCGCCGACGCAAGCATTGCGCCGGGGCGCCGGCCTCGCGTCGCGGTCCTGCTGCCGTGCTTGAACGAAGCGCGCGTCATCGCCGCGGTGGTCCGAGGCTTCCGTCTCGCCCTGCCGGAGGCGACCATCTATGTCTACGACAACGGTTCAGTCGACGGTACGGGCGCGCTTGCGGCCGCCGCCGGTGCCGTGGTGCGTGACGAGGTGCTGCGCGGCAAAGGCAACGTCGTGCGCCGAATGTTCGCGGACGTCGAGGCGGAGATCTACGTGCTGGCCGACGGCGACGGCACCTATGACGCGCCCGCGGCACCGGCACTCGTCGCCGCCCTGAGGGGCCAACGCCTCGACATGGTGGTGGGGATGCGCGTCGGCACGGCCAAGGCCGCCTACCGGCAGGGCCACGTCCTCGGCAACAAGGCGCTCAGTGCAGTGGTGGGGGCGCTCTTCGGCAACCGCTTCCAGGACGTGCTTTCCGGCTACCGCGTGCTCTCGCGGCGCTTCGTGAAGTCCTTCCCGGCTCTCAGCCGAGGGTTCGAGATCGAGGCCGAGCTTGCCATCCATGCGCTCTCGCTCGGCATGCCGGTTGCCGAGATAGCCACGCTCTATGGCGCGCGCGCGGGCGGCTCGCAGAGCAAGCTCAGGACCTACCGCGACGGTCTGCACATCCTCTTGGCCATTCTCCGGCTCATGAAGGAGGAGCGCCCGCTGCTCTTCTTCACGGGTCTCGGATCGCTCCTGGCACTCGCGTCCGTGGCCATCGCCTATCCGATCATCAACACCTACCTGGCGACCGGGCTGGTCCCGCGCTTTCCGACGGCCATTCTCTGCACGGGCTTGATGATCCTCGCCTTCCTCAGCCTCTCTTGCGGTTTCATCCTCGATACGGTGACGCGCGGCCGGCGCGAAATGAAGCGTCTGGCTTATCTCGCCAATCCTGCGGTCGACTGAAGCGCCATGCGCCAAACAAACTCTCGCAGCGGCCCGCCCCCGCCTACGGCCGTCCCGGAGTCAGCAGGCGGTGGTCTCCAGCCAGAGTCAGGTGGCCGCGCTAGGACACTTGGCCGAAGATTACGGGTCGCGACTGTTGAGGTCCAATGCGGCAGGACGGGCCTCCGGTGGGAGTCTGCTCAAGTACCGGCGGTGCCAGCCTCGCATCAAGTCGAATAGCCAAACATCCTTTGGCGCAAACGACAGCCCCGAGTGCTCGACGTCCGCGCCCTCCCTCACCATGCGCCAATATTGTACAACCTTTGCTCCGGTGAGGGGCTCGCCCGGGATCAAGGGGCCATAGCGATTTCCCACGACGCTGGCAAAAATTCGGTCATGATATGCAATCCACTCCCGATCGGTCGCTAGGCACCAGGTAAACGACACATACCCGAGATATAAAGTCGCGAGGAACGCAATGTTGCGTGCCGCGGGCCGGTCTCGGACGCACGCGATAGCGATGCCGACCAGCAAAAGAGCGAAATTCGCGAACAAATTGCTGTAGTAGTACGTGCCTGAACCGACATAGTGGCGCAGGAGCAGGACGCACTGAAAGCCCACGTAAAGCAGCAACAGCAGGCTGGTATGGATGAAGAGCCGTCGCATTCGACCCCTTGCGAAGGCCACCGCCACAATCATGCCGCAGAAGGGCAGCAACAGGCTGACGGCGGCAATGGACGGGCCGGCTCGCCACCATGCGAATTCACTCTCCACCATGTTCAATGCTTCACTCAATAGGATTTCCAGGTTGAACCGCTCAAGAAGGGGCGGCTGACCAGGCTCCGCGTCAGGTCCCACGTTGAATGCCCAGCTCCACATATCGAAGTGGGCATAATTGTAGAAATACCTGGTCGCGACGGGCGCTATCCAGGTAGTAAATGCCAGGAACAGGGCAAACGTCGCAATGATGCAGGCCAAAAGCGGCCAATGGCGACGGCGCAGCAGGTAGGGAAAAAGAACGGGAATGGCGCCGCAGAGAAACCATGCCGTCTCGTCCGAGCAATAGGCCAGGAAGAGTGCTATGTAGAGCGTTATAGCGTATCCGGAAATTGCACTGTGCTTGCCCGACCGCCAGATTTTTGTCGCCAGCCATAGGCACAGATTGACGAAGAAGCCGGCGAGCGCCTTCGCCGGGTTGAACAGCATCAGCATGGGCGAGAGGAATCCAGCTGAGACGGCTAAGAGCCCGGTCCCGAGAAATGCCGCCACACGATCTCGGGTGAGCCCGATGAGGGTGCAATAGAAGAGGTATAGCGAAGCAAAGGAGAGGAACCAGGTCAGCGACAGGCTCGGGTGCGGCGGCAGGTACTGGACCAGCCACAGACGGAAAAACGTGTCAGCATAACTGAAGAAAAACGATAAGAACCTTGCGCGCGCACAGTTGTCCGAAACCGCCCCGCAATCGAAAAACCTGGCGAAGTCGGACCAATGAAATGCGGTGTAGCCGTCCAGAAATTTCTGCTCTGCCAACCAGTTTTCGGGGTGTATCCAATTCAGACGATAGTCGCCGAGACAGGACACCATGGTGGCCACGGCCAGGAAACACAGCATCGCGGCCAAAGCCTCCGTCGCGGTGATGCGGCGGAGGCATCTCGGTCGGCCAGAAAGCTGCCTCGATCCGGAGAGACTCGACATACGCGTGCCCGTATTGTCTGGTGCCGCCGAGAACCAATCAATCCACACGATAACACGTATGGAAAAATCCCTGTAGTCGCCCCCCTTTGCGTCGAGGGCCTGCGCCGATGGCGGAATGAGCTCATGATGCAGGCACAAGACGACGCGTTTGCGGTCATAGCGGTGCTTGTTGGGGAAGTCATCGGCAAGAACGCGCCGCCGCAAACGATCTCGCCCGCGGCCTCGCGCCGCGCCCGCTATGTCTCCCGCCGCGGCACCACCAGGTTGGCGATGAGGATCTGCACGGCCTCGCCCGCCTGATTGAGCGTGGTCGTCCGCACCTTGATCAAGCCTTGCTCCGGCCGCGACTTCGAGGGCCGCACCTCGAGCACCTCGCTCTCGAGATGGAGCTCGTCGCCGGGCCGCACGGGCCGCGGCCAGCGGAACTCGTCGAAGCCCGCGCCGACGATGCCGCCCGCGGGCTGGAGCTCGCCCTCGACGAGGAGGCGCATGGTGAGGGCTGCCGTGTGCCAGCCGCTTGCGGCCAAGCCGCGGAAGATCGTGGCGCGTGCGGCCTCCTCGTCGAGATGGAAGGGCTGCGGGTCGAACTCGCGGGCGAAGCTCGTGATGCGCTCCTTGTCGATGCGGAGCCGCCCGGAGCCGAAGGTTTGCCCCACGGCGAAATCCTCGAGATAGCGCTTGGTCATGTGAGGCCCCTCCTCTCTCCGGGAAATGTGCGCGCTCGCGTCACGCCGTCGCCCTCGAATTCGATTTTTATCGGGCAAGATTTGACCTAGCTTCTCGCTTGTCCGTGAGAGTTTCGCAAGGAGAAGCCATGATCCGCCTCTACAACGTTCAAGACTCGGGCAACTCCTACAAGGTCCGTCTGCTCCTGACCCAGCTGGCACTGCCGTTCGAGCGCGTCGAGGTGGACCTCCTCGGCGGCGAGGCGCGCGGGGCCCGCTTCCGAGCGCGCAATCCGCTCGGGCAGACGCCTTTCATCGAGCTCGACGACGGGCGCGTGCTCGCCGAATCGAATGCGATCCTCTGGTATCTCGCGGCCGGCAGCCCGTTTCTGCCCGAGGACGGCTGGACGCGCGCCCAGGCGATGCAATGGATGAATTTCGAGCAATACCGGATCGAACCCAATATCGGCACGGCGCGCCATTGGATCACCATGCTCAAGCTCGCCGAGGAGCGTGCGGCCGAGATCGCGGCTAAGCAGTCGGCGGGAGCGGCGGCACTCGCCATCCTCGATGCGCACCTCGGACGCGCGGACTTTGTCGCCGGCCCGCACTACTCGATCGCGGACATCGCCCTCTACGCCTATAGCCACGTCGCCGAGGAGGCGGGTTGCGCGCTCGCCCCCCATGCTGCCCTCAAGCGCTGGCTGGCACGCGTGGCAGCCGAGCCCGGTCACGTTCCCATCGAGGCCGAGCTCGGCCGGCGCATCCCCTGGCCGGAGGCACGAAAGCCGTGAGCGGGGGCTTGTCGCCCGCTCAGCGATAGGCCCAGCGCCCCGGAACCCAGTGCCAGCCGAGACCGGGGTCGGGCTGCCAGCCGCCTGCGATCCAAACCGCCCCCGGCCGCGGTGCGCGCCGGTAGTGCCCGCGCACCCAATGCCAGGCATGGCCGTTCCAGCGCCAATGGCCGGGGATCCAGGCAAAGGCGGGGCCCGGCGGGGCCGGAATCATCTCGACTCTCGGCGGCGGCGGCGCGAGGGTCGCTACTTGGGCCTCTGCGGCCGAGGCAGCCATCAGCAACGCCAGAAGGAGAAGGGCCGGAAGCTTCATGATCGACTCGCCCTCGGCGTCGGTTCGATTCTGTTCGGCCATATACGCGCCTCGCCCGGAAATCCGGCGCGCCTGCGCCCGTTGACGACACCTGAGGGGTAAATTACGATTTCGTTACAAGAGGGTTGCGGCTCGCCTTTTGGTCGCCATGCTGACGAGCGCGCCTGGTCGGTGACAGGGAAGCGGCTGGGAGATCTGATCCGGTGCCAAATAAAATCAAAGCGGCGATCGCCGGTGTCGGCAACTGCGCGTCGGCATTGGTGCAGGGTGTCGAGTTCTATCGCAACCGCGAGGGCGCTGCCCTGCACGGCATCATGCACCCCTCGATCGGCGGCTACGGCTGCTCCGACATCGAATTCGTCGCTGCCTTCGACGTCGACGCGCGCAAGATCGGCCGCCCGCTCGAGGAGGCGATCTTCGCCAAGCCCAACTGCACGCTTATCTTTCAAAGCGCGCTCCCGGTCTCGAACGTCATCGTTCAGGCGGGCCCAGTGCTCGACGGCATCGCCGCCCACATGGCCGACTATCCCGACGACGTGGCGTTCCGCTCGGCCGACCTCGAGCCGACCGACATCGCGGAGGCGTTGCATGCCGCCAAAGCGGAGGTCCTTCTCTGTTACCTGCCGGTCGGCTCCGAAGAGGCCGTCAGGCATTACGCCCAGGCGTGCCTCGACGCCCACGTCGCCATGGTCAACTGCGTCCCCGTTTTCCTGGCTTCCGATCCCGAGTGGGCGCGGAGATTCCGCGAGGCCGGCCTGCCGATCATCGGCGACGACATCAAGAGCCAGGTGGGGGCCACCATCGTGCATCGCGCCCTGGCGCGATTGTTCGCCGACCGCGGGGTCGGCGTGGAGCGGACCTATCAGCTCAACACGGGCGGCAACACCGATTTCCTCAACATGCTCGAGCGGCACCGCCTGAAATCCAAGAAGCACTCCAAGACCGAATCCGTCCAATCGCAATTGGACGAGCGGCTCGAGGCCAAGAACATCCACATCGGCCCCTCCGACTACGTCCCGTGGCAGCGCGACAACAAGGTCTGCTTCATCCGCATGGAGGGCTACGGCTTCGGCGACGCGCCCATCGAGTTGGAGCTCCGGCTCTCGGTCCAGGACTCCTCGAACAGCGCCGGCGTGGTGATCGATGCGGTCCGCTGCGCGAAGCTGGCGCTCGAGCGCGGCGAAGCGGGCCCGCTCGAAGCCCCTTCGGCCTATTATATGAAGAGTCCGCCGCGCCAACTCCGCGACAGCGTCGCGCGCGACGCCTGCGACGCCTTCATCGCCGGCCGCGCCTTCGCTTTGCCCGACGAGCCGCAGCTCAACACGCCCGCGGCGGCTGGTGGCGATCGCGGCTAGACCATTTTGCGACGCGCGGCGCTTTGGACCCGCGGCCGCAGCATTGCCGCCGGGGCGGGCGGCTCCTGCCGGTGCTTCGTCGATGACACAGCCGATCGAGACTTTGCTCTTCGATTTTGGCGGAACACTCGACGCCGACGGGATTTCGTGGCAGGCGCGCTTTTACGCCCATTATCGGGCGGAGGGGCTGGAGATGCCGGCCGCAGCCTTCGCACCTCTTTTCTATGCCGCCGACGATGCGCTCATCGGGGCACTCGCAGAGGAGTGCGAGCTCGGAGAAACGGCCGAGCGCCTGGCCGGCAATCTCGAGGGCGAGCTCGCCCGAAGCTGCGGCCGCGGCGGCAAAGCCGGTGCAGACCGCGCGCGCGGCCGGCGGGTTGCCGCGAGCTTCCTTGCCGAGGCCCAGGCCGCCCTCGCGCGCAATCGGCCGCATCTGGCAGTCCTCGGGAAGCGCTACCGTATGGGCATCGTCTCCAATTTTTACGGCAACCTCGAAGCGGTGTGCCGCGGTGCGGGCTTGGCGGGCCTGTTCGAGGTCATCGTCGACAGCCATCGGGTCGGCGCCAAGAAGCCGGACCCGGCGATCTTCCGCGCCGCCCTCGACCCCCTCGGCGCCAGGCCCGCGACGACGCTCATGATCGGCGATTCCCTGACCCGCGACCGCGAAGGTGCGCGGCGCATGGGTATCGGCTTCGTCTGGATTGCACCCGGCAGCGCGCGGGCGTCGAAGCCGCGGGCGGGCGCTGCCGAGCTCGGCCAGTCCAGGGTGGCCCAGCTCCCAGATCTAGCGGAGGTCTTGCATGACCGGCAGGTCCGGCCGGCCGCTCCTCAGGGGCGGCATCATCGCCGCCGGCGAGGGTAGCCGCCTCAGCGCCGACGGCTATCGCGGCAGCAAAGCGATGGTGCCCGTGGCCGGCCGCCCGCTGATCGGCCATGCCCTCGCGCGCTTTCGCGCCATCGGCATCCGCCGACTGACGGTCATCGTCAACGACACGAGCGAGGATTGCCAGGAATGGCTCAGGCACCACGCCGGCGATTTCGCGCTCGACCTCATCGTGCGCACGACACCCTCCTCCTACGCGAGCTTCCGTCTCGTCGCCGAACGGCTCTCCGGAGCCGCGGCACTGATCACGACCGTCGACGGCATCATGCCGACGGAGGATTTCGGCAGCTTCGCAAAGGCCGCGGCCGGCTTCCCTGCGGACGCCACAGTGCTCGGCTTGACCGCCCACGTCGACGATGAAAAGCCCCTGTGGGCGACGCTCGATGCCGCCGACGGCCGCATCCGGCAGCTCGGCGGCGCGAGCGGCAGCCATGCGACGGCCGGCCTCTACGTGCTCCCCGCCGCCCGGCCGGCCGAGCCCGCCCGAAGCTTCGCGCGCCTGCGCGACTATCTCGGGTGGCTGGTGGCCGAAGGCCATCCGGTCTACGGTGTCGCCTTGCCGCGGGTCTTCGACATCGACCGAGCCAGCGACGTCGCGGCGGCGGAGCGGGCGGTGGCCGGCGGGGAGATCAGGGACGAGGCTTCATGAGTGGCGAAAGAACCTGCTGGGGCATCTATCGCGAGTCAGCACACTCGCCCGGACGGGTCGAGGACGATGCGGCGATCATCGAGAGCGTGGGTGCGGCACTGGCGGAGCGGGGCTTCTCGGTCGAGCTCCTCGCGAGCGATGCCGCCGACGCGGCGCTCGAGAGCCCGGGGGCCAACATCTTCACCATGTGCGAGCGCGGCGAGATCCTCGATCGCCTCAAGGAGGCGACCCGGACAGGTGCCGTCGTCGTCAACGCCCCGGATGCGATCCGCAACACCTATCGCCACCGCATGGTCGAGCTCTTCGCGCGGCACGCCATACCGTCGCCGGCGAGCCACGTCCTCGCCACGGATGCCGGCACGCCCCCGCCGCTGGCTTGCGCCTGGGTCAAGCGCTACGATTTTCACGCGACGCAAGCGGACGACGTCATGTATGCGGCGTCCGAGAAGGGTTGGCGCGTGGCACTGGATCGCTTCGCCGGGCGCGGCATTCCCTTCGTCGTCGCCCAGGAGCATGTCCCCGGCGATCTCGTCAAATTCTACGGCGTGGCGCGCGGTGCGGAGCGTACCGCGGGTACGGCGTGGTTCGAATGGTTCTATCACCGGGACAAGGGCATGATCGGTCACGCCTTCGAGGTGGCGGCGCTGCGTGAGGTGGCGTTTCGCGCCGCCGCGGCATTGGGCTTGGAGATTTTCGGCGGCGACGCCATCATCCAACCCGGTGGCGCTCCGATGATCATCGACCTCAACGCCTGGCCGAGCTATGCGCGCTATCGCCGCGAGGCCGCGCGCGCGATCGCAACCCATCTCTCCGAGCGTTTCCGGCACCGTCTGCGCGCCGTCAGCTGACAGGGAATCGAGCCATGAACGACGTCCGCCCAACGAACGAAGCACCCGGCCATGCCGTCGGCCAGCGCCGT
>DATJAC010000026.1:0-5743 GCA_035516655.1 Alphaproteobacteria bacterium
GGGTTCCCGCTTTCGCGGGAACGACGATGTGGATTGATTCCACTTGATCGGACCGCGCTCCAGCATCGAAAGCGCCAGTGCCCTGGATCGTCCTTGCTCCGGCGGGCCGCCCGCGAATCAATCTTTCGTTTCCGGTTGGTAAAACACGTTTTTCGACAGCATCGGTCATTGGCTGATATCGTTCGGTCTGATCTCTAAAATCGTTCTTGTTTCGTTCGCGCCGTCGCGCTAACCTCCCCCCATGGACGCGCCCCTCCCCGATCTCCCGCGCAAGGGCCGCGGGGCCATCTCCAATGCCACGCCGCGCTTCGAGCGGCAGCGGAAGGTGCGGATCGACGACGGCTGGGGCTCGGGCGAGGACGAGGAGGAGCCGCCGCGGCTCGCCACCACGGTCACGATCGACGCCAGCCGCACGGTGATCGCGCGCAACGAGTCGCCCGACATCGGCTTCGACCGCTCGGTCAATCCCTATCGCGGCTGCGAGCACGGCTGCATCTATTGCTACGCGCGCCCGAGCCACGCCTTCCTCGGGCTCTCGCCCGGCCTCGACTTCGAGACCCGGCTCGTGGCCAAGCCCGCGGCACCGGCACTCCTGGCCGAGGAGCTCCGGAAGCCAGGCTACAGGGTCGAGCCCTTGGCACTCGGCTCCAACACCGATCCCTACCAGCCGATCGAGCGCGAGATGAAGATCACGCGCGGCATCCTCGAGGTGTTGAGCGCCTTCAACCATCCGCTCACGATCACGACCAAGTCGGTCCTCGTCCTGCGCGACCTCGACATCCTCGCCCCCATGGCGGCGCGCGGCCTGGTGCAGGTGGGGATCTCGGTCACCACCCTCGATCCCGCCCTCGCACGGTCCATGGAGCCGCGCGCCCCCGCCCCGCGCCGCCGCCTGGCCGCGATCCGCAGCCTGAGCGAGGCCGGCATCCCGACCGCGGTGATGGCCGCCCCCATGATCCCGGCCCTCAACGACAGCGAGCTCGAGCGCATCCTGGAGGCCGCGGCCGAAGCGGGGGCGACGGCCGCGAGCTACGTGCTCCTCCGTCTCCCGCTCGAGATCAAGGATCTCTTCAGCGAATGGCTCACGGCCCACGCTCCGGCGCGCGCCAAGCACGTGCTCTCGCTCGTGCGTGCCGTGCGCGGCGGGCGCCTCAACGATCCCAACTTCGGCAGCCGCTTCCGCGGCGAGGGCCCCTACGCCGAGCTCATCCGCACGCGCTTCAAGCTCGCGCGGAAGCGCCTCGGCCTCGAGCGGCGCAACTGGCGCCCCGACTGCAGCCAGTTCAAGCCCCCACCGCGCGCGGGCGACCAGCTCAAGCTGCTTTAGGGGCCCGGGTCCCCGGAGGCAGCACCTTTCCGGCACCATTCCCCCAGTTGCCAAGCCGGCTTCCTTCCGTGCTAGGATTCGCGGGGACGGTCGCAGAGAGGACCGCCGAGAGGGGGGTGGCGGCCATGACAGCACAAGGCGGCGGGCGGAGCGGCACGCAGGCATTGCGGGAGCACTCTCGCCCGACCGAGCGGCGCCCCCTCGACCGCGAGGCGGTGCGACTCGCCTACCGGCGTTACGCGCTCATCTACGACGTCGTCTTCGGCATTCCCCTCGTCGCCGGCCGCCGGCTCGCCGTGGCGGCGGTGAACGCCCGCGGTCCCGGCCGCGTGCTCGAGGTGGGGGTCGGCACCGGGTTGACGCTGCCGCTCTACCGCGCCGATTCGAGGATCGTCGGCATCGACCTCTCGCCCGAGATGCTGGCGCGCGCGCGCCGCCGGGTCGAGGCCAGCGGCTTGCGCCAGGTCGAGGCCCTTCTCGAGATGGACGGCCAGCGCATGGAGTTCGCCGACGGCAGCTTCGATACGGTCGTGGCCCTCCATGTGCTCTCGGTCGCCCCCGAGCCGCAGCACCTCATGCAGGAGATGCGCCGGGTCTGCGCTGCCGGCGGAGAGATCCTCATCCTCAACCACTTCCACTCGGAACGCGCCCCTTGGCGCTGGCTCGAGCTTGCCACCGCCCCGCTCGCGGCCCAGCTCGGCTTCCGCCCCGACCTCGAGCGCAAGCGCCTCGGCAGCTTCGCCGACCTCACCCTCATCGAGGAGCGCCAGGTGAAGCGCGCTGCGGGCGCCACGCTCCTCCGGCTCGGCAAACGCGGCTAGCCTGCTCAGGCGAGCTTTTCGCGCAGGACCGCGGAGAGCCGCTCGGCACCGAGCACGAGCACGAAGATCACGATCAACAGCAGCGAGACCTCGCGGTATTGGAAGAGGTTCATCGCGGTCATCATCTGGAAGCCGATGCCGCCCGCACCGACGAAGCCGAGCACGAGCGAGGAGCGGATGTTCTCGTCGAGCCGATAGAGGCTGATCCCGAGGAGTGCGGGCAGCACGCCGGGCACGATGCCGTGGGTGAAGATCTGGATGCGCCGCGCGCCGGTGAGCGACAAGGCATCGACCGGCGCCATGTCCATCTGCTCGATGGTCTCGGCGAAGAGCCGGCCGAGCATGCCGATCGAATGCACGGCCAACGCCAGCCCGCCCGGAAAGGGCCCCAGTCCCACCGCCGTCACGAAGAAAAGCGCCCACACGAGGTCGGGTACCGCGCGGGTGAAGCCGATGGTGCCGCGCGCGAGGTAATAGAACGCCCGCGACGGGGTGACGTTGGCGGCGGCGAGCACGGCGAGCGGAAGCGCCATGATGACGCCGGCGATGGTGCCGAAGATGGCGATGTCGACGGTCTCGAGCGCAGGCCACAGCACGTCCGGGAGCTTGGAGAAATCGGGCGGTGTCGCGCGCCGGATGATGTCCGCCATGCCGCGCGCGCCGGTGACGAGGTCCTGCGGCCGGGCCTGGACCACGATGAGCGACTGCACCACGACGAAGAGCACCAGCACGAGACCGACCGTCCGCCCGGCCATGGCCACGGCCCGGCCCCAGCCGCGCGCCTGCTTGAGCAGGCGGCCTTGCGGTTGGGCAAGCTCGGCGCTCACGCCGCCTCGCTCAAATAAAGGTGCCGCAGCAGCTCGCGCGAGAGCTCGGCCCGCGGCAAATCGAAGGCCATGCGCCCGTCGCGCATGCCCACCACCCGTCCGGCATAGCTGCAGGCGAGCTCGACCTGATGCAGCACGCAGAGCACGGCGAGGTTCTCGGCCGCCGCGAGGCGGCTCAGGAGGCGCATGATCTCCTCCGCCGCCTCGGGATCGAGGCTGGCGACGGGCTCGTCCGCCAGCAGCACGCGGGGCCGCTGGGCGAGGGCGCGCGCGATCGCGACCCGTTGGGCCTGCCCGCCCGAAAGCGTGCTCGCGCGCTGGGCCGCAAGGCCTTCCAGCCCGACTTGCGCAAGATGGCCATGGGCGGCGCGCAGCTCGCTCTCGGGCAGGCCGCCGAGGGCGGTGCGAAAGGTGAAATGGCGCCCGAGCGAGCCCATGGCGACGTTGCTCAAGACACTCGCACGCCGCACCAGGCTCGCGTGCTGGGAGATCATCGCGAGCTCGAGCCGCGCGCGGCGCAGGCCGTCACCCGCGAGGTGGGTGAGGTCGGTGCCGTTGACCCAGACCTCTCCGGCACTCGGCGCCAACGTGCGGGCGATGCAGCGCAGAAGGGTGGTCTTGCCGCAGCCGTTCCCGCCCAGCACGGCGACGAGCTCGCCCGCCTCGACCGTGAGATCGAAGTCGCGCAACGCCTCCTTGCCGTTCGGGTAGCAGAGCGAAAGCCCGCTCACGCGCAGCATTCGCTCTACTCCCCCGCCTGCATTCGGCACTCAGCTGTTCAGCTTGTTCAAATCGATGTTGAGCGTCTTCACCAGGTCGCGGATGCCGTCGAAGGCGGCGTCGCTCTGCGGCACCATGCGCGTGCCGTGAACCCCCATGATCTTGCGGTCGCTCTCGGGCAGGCTCGCGAGGTCGAGGTTCTGGATCACGGCCGCGAGCCTGAGCTTGAAGGCTTGCGGCAGGTCGCCGCGCAATGCGATGGGATCGATCGGAATCGCGTCCGACTTCCACAGGAAGACGAGGTCGCCGTCCTTGTAATGGCCGCGCTGCTTGGCGGACTCGAGCTGCTCGCTGTTGAGCTCGCCGGCATCGACCTTGTGATTGTAGAGCGCTTCGAAGGACGAGGTGTGGCTGCCCGCGTAGATGCCCTTCACGTCCTTGTCGGGATCGAGGCCGGCCTTGCGCAGGCCGTAGGCCGGGAAAAGATGGCCCGAGGTCGAGGCCGGATCGGAAAAGGCGAAGGAATGACCCTTGATCCCCGCGACCGTGGTGATCCCGGAGCCGGGCCAGGTCACCAGGCTCGCCCAATAGGCGTCGGGCTTGCCCTCGGCATCGGCGAAAGTCGCCGTCGCCTCGGCCTTCGCGACCTCATGGGCCAGGACGTAGCCCAAGGGGCCGAATTCGCCCATCTCGAGCTTGCCGCTGCGCATCGCCTCGATCTCGGCGTTGTAGTTGGTGGTGACGAAGACCTTGACCTCGCAGCCGAGCTTCTCGGCGATCAAGGCGCCGATGTGTTCGTAGATGGGGACGAGCTTGGCCGAGGTGTCATAGGGCTCGACCCCGAAGCGGACGACGCCGCCATTGGGGCAGTCGCTCGCGTTCGCGGCGAGGGCGGGCGAGGACGCGGCAAGGGCGGATACCAAAGCACCAGCTATGACGCCGGCTGAAAGAAGCTCGCATCTCATCGCCATCTCCTTCTGTTGCTGGCTGGCCGCATGGACCGGCTTTTCGTCCGTCGCGGCGGCGGAACGCTCGCGGGCGCGCCAGCGCACTCTAGGCCGCGTCGGCGGCCCTTTGGTTACCTGCCGGTGACGGTTTTGTGTATTCTCGTCCCGCGCTTGCAGGGCGAAGGACTCTTTGACGTCAAACTGACACGGAATCGCAGCACTCCGGTCGTGAACGTCCTTTAGGAAAGGACGGCATGGAGATGGCACAAGGAGCGGAACTCGCCGCCCCCGCTCACGGGCGCGCGCCGGCACTTGCGGGATGGCGGCGGAGGGTGGTGAGGCCCTACCTCCTCTTGGCCCCCGCGCTCGTCTTCCTCTTCCTCTTCACCTATTTCCCCATCGTGCGCGTCCTCGTCGACTCGCTCTTCCTCAAGCAGCTCGGCGACCAGGCGGGGCGCTTCGTCGGGCTTGCCAACTACGCCCGGCTCTTCGCCGACGAGAAGTTCCGCACGGCCCTCCTCAACAACCTCGTCTATGCCGCCTACACGCTGCCGGCGACGATCGCCCTTGCGATCGCCTTCGCCGTCTTCCTCGAGCGCTCGACGCGGCTCAACGCGCTCATCCGCGCCTGCCTCTTTTTCCCCACCGTGGTGCCGCTCGCCGCCGCC
The DNA here is from genome assembly GCA_035516655.1 of Alphaproteobacteria bacterium. GTDB lineage: Bacteria > Pseudomonadota > Alphaproteobacteria > JACZXZ01 > JACZXZ01 > DASPPM01. The sequence continues at coordinate 5,311 of DATJAC010000026.1, forward strand.
GCCGGGCTCTGGATCTTCATCTTCCTGCCGAACGGCGGGCTCATCGACTACTACCTCGGTTGGCTCGGCGCGCACTCGATCAACTGGCTCGGCAATCCCGATCTGGCCCTTGCCGCCCTCTCGCTCCTCACCGTGTGGAAGAACGCGGGCTACTACATGCTCTTCTATCTCGCCGGATTGCAGACCGTCCCGGGCGATGCGCTCGAGGCGGCCCTGCTCGACGGCGCCAATTCCTGGCAGCGCTTTTGGCACGTGACCCTGCCGCTCTTGAGGCCCACGACCGCCTTCGTCGCAGTGATCGCCCTCATCAACGTGGTGACCAACGTCGACCATGTGATCGTGATGACCCACGGCGGGCCCGACAACGCGACGAACTTGATCCTCTATTACATCTTCCAGACCCAGACCGAGTTCCACGATCCAGGCAAGGCGA
>DATJAC010000027.1:0-4036 GCA_035516655.1 Alphaproteobacteria bacterium
GGTCTGGGCGACGTTCCATTTGATGACGCGGCGCTCGAGGTAGGAGATCACGGCGAAGAAAAGGGCCGAGAAGGTCGAGCCGACCACGATGGTGGCATAGAGGAGTGGCGAGTCGAAATTGTAGGTGGCCTGGATGATGAGGGCGCCGATGCCCACGTTCGAGCCGATCCACTCGCCGACGATGGCGCCGATCACCGCCGTGGAGGCGGCGATCTTGAGGGCCGAGAAGAGATACGGCAGCGCGTTCTTCACCCTCAGCTTGAAGAAAATCTCGCGCTGGCTCGCGGAGAGCACCCGCATCAGCTCGAGCGCCTGCGGGTTCACGTCGCGCAGGCCCCGGGTCATGTTGACGAGCGTGGGGAAGAAGCAGACGAGGGCCGCAATCGCGATCTTCGGCTCCATGCCGTTGCCGAGCAGGAGCACCAGGATCGGCGCCTTCGCCACCACCGGGATGGTGTTGACCATCACCGCGATGGGGAAGAACGCCTCCTCCAGCATCTTCTTCTGGACGAAGGTGGTGGCGATCACGATCGCGACGAGGTTGCCCAAGAGGAAGCCGAGGAGCGCCTCGATCGAGGTCGGCAGCAAGTTGGTCATCAGCATGTCGAAGCGGCCGATCAGCACGTGGGCGACCGCGGCCGGAGAGGGGGCGATGAAAGGCTTGATGTCGAAGCGCTCGACGGCCTGCCACCACAGCACCACCAGCCCGACGACCGCCAGCAGAGGGAGGAGGCGCTTGCGCCAGAGCAGCATGCGCTGGGCCGCGAGGAACTTGGCTTTCGCCTCCTCGTCATCGACGAAGGCCGGACCCATCGGGATGGCACGGGCCGACGTGCCGACGGCATCGTCGCTCATCAGCAGCCCTCCAATACGCGGCGCAAGTGGCCGGCAAGCTTGACGAACTCGACCGTTTCGCGCACCGCCAGACGGCGCGGGCTGGGCAAGGCGACCTCGACCAGCTCGCGCACGCGTCCCGGCCGGGCCGCGAGGAGCAGCACCTGCTGGGCGAGGAAGGCGGCCTCGTAGATCGAGTGGGTGACGAAGAGGATGGTGGTGCCCGTCGATGCCCAGACGTCAAGCAGCTCCTCGTTGAGCCGGTCGCGTGTGATCTCGTCGAGCGCGCCGAAGGGCTCGTCCATCAAGAGGAGTTTCGGCCCCGACACGAGCGCGCGGGCGATCGCGACCCGCTGGCGCATCCCGCCCGAGAGCTCGTGCGGGTAGGCGTCCTCCCAGCCGGAGAGTCCGACCATGGCAAGGAGCTCCTTGGGGGCGCGCGCGCCCGCGCGGCGTGCGCCCCCGCCCACCTCGAGCGGCAACATCACGTTCTCGAGGGCCGTGCGCCACGGCAGGAGGGCGGCGTCCTGAAAGACGAAACCGATGTCGCGGTTCATCCGTGCCACGACCGGCCGGTCCCCGAGCACGGAGAGCGAGCCGGACGTCGGCGGGATGAGATCGGCGATGACACGGAGCAGGGTGGACTTGCCGCAACCCGACGGGCCGAGGAGGGTCAAGAAGCCTCCGCGGCGCACCGACAAGCTGACCTTGTCGAGGGCGGTGACCGAGCCGCGTTCGTTCACGAAGCGCACGGTCACGTCCTCGCACGCGACCGCTACGCCCGTGTCGGTACCCGGTGCCTGCGGCTCGCTCAGAACGCGCGCGGCTTGGCTCGCCATGGTGCCCTACCCGAGTTTCGGCCGGACGTCCTTCGTCGCCTCGAGGATCGCCGTGGTCATGACGTCATCGAGCTTGGGCGGACCGGCCGAGAACTGCTTGAGCTCGTCGTAAAGGTCGATCTGCTGTTGCCAGACCGCGGGCTCGAAAGTGCCCCAGCCCTTCGCTTTGGTGGCCGCGGTGAAGACGAACTTGTTGAGCGTGGGCACCGCCACGAGCTCGTCATTGCGGACGAGGTTGGGATACTCCTTGAGCAGGAGCTCGACCGCCTTCTCGGGGTTCTGGTAGGCGTAGGCCCAGCCGCGCGACGAGGCCCGCGTGAAGGCGGCGAGCATCGCGGAATTCTTCGCGATCGTGTCCGCCGTCGCATAGTAAGGAAGCGCGTAGAGCTTAACGCCGAAGTCCCACAGCCGCATGGTGACGAAATCAGGTCCCAGGGCGCGCAAGGGGGTGGTGTTCGTGATCCAGCCCGAGATGGCGTCGACCTGGCCGGTGACGACCGGCGTCATGTCCGAGCCGATGATCACGATCTCGACGTCCTTCTCCGGGATCTTCTGCTCTTTGAGGAGGGCCGTGAGCAGGATCTTGCCGGTCGCCTGGATGCCGATCTTCTTGCCGATCATGTCGTGCGGCGTGCGGATGGGCTTCGCCGCGAGCGAGAAGAAGCCGTAAGGATGCTCCTGGGCGCCGACGGCTATGCATTTGACCGGGATCTTCTGGGAGGCGGCGAGCATGAGCGAAGGACTCGAGGAGACCTGGCCGATCTCGAAGCGCCCGGAGGCGACGATGGCGACGCCGTCGATGCTCGGCCCGCCCGGCTGGATGGCGACAGCGAGCTTCTCCTCCTCGAAATAGCCCAGATGCTTGGCCGCAACCTCGCCGATCTGGTTGTCGCCGGCGAGCCAGCCGAGCTGGAGGTTGACCGTCGTCGTCTTGGCCTGGGTATGGCCGATCCGCGGGCCGAGGCCCGTCGCCACGAGCCCGGCCGTAGCGGCCGCTCCCTTCAAGATCGAACGACGCGAAAGACGCTGTGAGCCTGCTCGGATCATGCTGAAAGCCTCCCGGTTTCGCGCGCGCTCTTGTCCCATCATCTCCGACCAGTCGGGCAAGTCTGAGGTATGTCCGATCTGCCTCCCGACTCTCCTCATCGCCATGCCGGCGAACGCCGGCGGCCATGGCGGAAATGGGTCCCGGATTTCGCCGGGAAGGGAGATGGTAGTGCGAACGCCAGATTCGGGACACTAACCGGCGGCGATGCCCTAGAAAAGCGGAGATTTTTGCCTCGTCGAGCTCTCCCGCGAGCCGGCCCCGGCCCCTGGTGCCGTGCCGGCTACTTGGTGCCGTAGAGCCGGTCGCCCGCGTCGCCGAGCCCGGGCAGGATATAGCCGTGCTCGTTGAGCCGCTCGTCGACGGCGGCGGTGTAGATCGCGATCTCGGGATGGGCCTCGCGGAATGCCGCGATGCCCTCGGGGGCGGCCAGGAGGCAGACGAACTTGATCTGCTGGGCGCCGCTCTCCTTGAGCCGCTCGACCGCCGCGATCGCGGTATTGCCCGTCGCCAGCATCGGATCGACCACGATGACGAGGCGCTCGGCGAGGTTTTCGGGCAGCTTGTGATAGTACTCGACCGCCCCCAGAGTCTCGGGGTCGCGGTAGAGGCCGATGTGGCCCACCCGGGCACTCGGCAGGAGGTCGAGCATGCCCGCGACGATGCCGTCGCCCGCGCGCAGGATGGCGACCAGGCACAGCTTCTTGCCCTCGATCGAGGGGGCCGACATCCGCGCGAGCGGGGTTTCGATCTCCTCGTAGGTGAGCGGCAGGTCGCGCGTCACCTCGTAGCCGAGCAGCAGGCTGATCTCGCGCAAGAGCCGGCGGAACTCGGCGGTCGCCGTTCCCTTGCGCCGCATGAGCGAGAGCTTGTGAAGGACGAGCGGATGGTCGACGATCTTGACGTTGTCCCAGGCCCTTGCCGCCATGCTCCGCCCCCTTTGCGAATGCGCTCCCGCCGAGTCAGAAGACCGTCCCGTCGCTTGCGACCAGGATCGGCGGGGCGCCGTCCGGGCGGCGCTCGCGCGCGATGCGCCGGCCGGCACTCCAGGTACCACCCTCGAGCACCTTCGCCAAAGGGAAACCGGCCGCGTCCACCCCGAGGCTCGCGCGCACGCGCTCGGCGACCCGATCGAGGAGGGCGACAGTGAGTGCCCGCCATTCGACGACGAGCTCCGAGTCGACGGGGTGGGGTCGCGCGAGCACGCCCGCGTGCTTGGGCCTGAGTGCTCCGAGGTCGACGAGCAGGCCGCCGTTGCGGTATTCCGGCAGCCCGGTCAAGGCATCGAGCTCCGTGACCCGGAGGCCCGAGCACGCGG
>DATJAC010000028.1:0-14974 GCA_035516655.1 Alphaproteobacteria bacterium
GCGCCGGCCGGATTTCGAGCTATGCGGACATCCTGGCGCTCAAGGGCTTTGCCCGTGCCGAGGGTCTCGCCGCCATGGTGGAGGCGTGGGAGCGGCTGATAGGATTCGCAGCCCCCGACCTCGTCATCGCCGATCACAGCCCGACGCTCTGCCTTGCGGCTTATGGGGTCATCCCCACGGCCGTCATCGGCACCGGCTTTACGGTGCCGCCGGTGCATGACGGACGCTTCCCGCCGTTTGTGCGCGAGCAGCCGCCGCTCGTGGCTGAATGGCTGCTGCTGGAAGCCGTGCAATCGGTGCAGCTGCGCCGCAAGCGGCCTATGCCGGCGAGCCTGCCCGGCCTCTTCGATGCACCGCTGCGCGTGGTGGCCGCCTTTCCCGAGCTCGATCCTTACCGCGCCGTCCGCCGCGAGCCGGTGCTGGGCCCGCTCGAGCCGCTTCCCAGCGTCGCTCCGCTGCCCGAGAGGCAGCGCATCTTTGCCTATCTCGGCGATGACCACCCGTCGCTCCCCACGATTGTCGAGTGCCTGGCCGAGCTTAGAACTCCCTCCGAGGTCTATTTGCGCGGCGAGGCGGGCAGCTTTCGCCGGCTCCTCTCGGCGCGCGGCGTCATGGTGCATGAGCGGCCGCCGCCGCTCGAGGCGCTCCTCCCCAAGGTCTCGGCCGTGCTTTCCCAGGCCGGGTCCGCGACAACGCATGCCGCATTGGCGGCGGGCCGGCCGCAGCTTTGCTTTCCGCTCCATCTCGAGGCCGAGCTGACGGCCACAGCACTCGCCAGCCTCAACGTCGGCCGCTGGGTCTGGCGCGGCGCGCCGAAGTCCCTGATCGCGGCGGAGCTCGAGCGGGTGCTGCGTGACGACAAGCTGGCGGCGAACGCGGCCCGCATGGGGGAATTCCTTGCCGCCCGCACCGACCGGGACCGGCTCGGCGTCGTCACCGAGGCCTGCCTCGAGCTGATGGGGTGACGGGCGCGATGCGCGTGCTCTCGCTGTTCGATCACCTCTGGCTGCCGACGCCGAGGGGCGGCGATTTTCCCGCCGACAGCGCCTGGGGTCCGCAGCAGGTGGCCCAGGATCTCATTGCCGCGCTGCAAGCGCGCGGCGTCGCCGTCGCGGCCCTGGCGGCGCTGGCGCCGGATGCTCCCGCTGATGCGTCAGAGCCTGCAGCGGGCGGCGCCTCGGCCGAGGGTGCCGTGGACGAGCGCCTGGGCTATCCGCTCTTCCGGCGGCGCCGGCCGACGGACGCGATCGCCGAGGTGGCGGCGCTGTTCGGCCCGACGGTCGTCATCGTACAGCATGGCCACCGCTTCGATATCGCAGCGGCCTGCCTCGCTGCCGGGCTGCCCACCGTCATCCATCACCAGGACGTGGCGCTCCATCAGCTCTCGCAACACCAGAGACGGCCGGCCGAATTGGATCTCGCGCACCCTTTGCTCGCCCAGATCGCCAACACGCATTTCACGGCGGGCCGCTACGAGCGCGTCTTCGGGCAGCCGGTCGAGGTCATTCCGCCCCTCGTCCGTCCCGAGCTCTACAGCTGCGCGACGACGCGGCGCAAAGTGATCTACGTCGATCCGGTTCCGTCCAACGGGCTCGAGGTGGCGTTGGCACTTGCCGCCGCCCGGCCCTATATCGTCTTCGCATTCGTCCCGGCTCGCCCGCTCACGGCCGCAGAGCACGATCGGCTGGCGGAAGCAACGCGGAAATTGCCCAACGTCCTGCTGCAGCCGCGGCCTCCGGCGATACGCGAGGCCTTCAGCGACGCCAAGCTCCTCCTCGTGCCCCGCCGGCAGGAAGAGGCATGGCCGCGCGCCGTGATCGAGGCGCAGGCGAGCGGCATCCCGGTGCTCGGGAGCATGCTTGGGGGCTTGCCGGAGGCGGTCGGCCGCGGCGGCATGCTCCTGGACCCGCATGCCGACCTCGCCGCCTGGACGCAGGCGCTCGCCCGGATGTGGGACGGCGAGGCCGAATATGCCGCACTTTCGGCCGCGGCGCTCGAGCATTCCGGGCGCCTTGCGATCCAGCCCGATGCCGTCCTCGACCGGCTGCTCGAGCTCTTGGAGCGCCATGCCGCGGCGGTCGCCCGTCCGGCGTCATGGCACCCCGCGAGCAGAAGTGCCGACGCCGGCCTTAGCGTCGTCATCCCGACTCATGGCCGTCCGGACGGCCTCGAGCGCCTGCTCGCGAGCTTGGAGAAGCAGCTCGCCGCATCGCCCGCCCGTCAATGCATCGTCGCCAATGACGGCACGCATGACGAGCGCTATGCCGCGGTCATCGCGCGCCACCGCGGCTACGTCGAGTACGTCGCTCTGCCCGAGAGCCAGGGACCGGCGGCGGCGCGCAATGCGGGTGCTGCTCGCGCGCGGCACGAATTTCTCGTCTTCGTCGACGATGATTGCGTGGCCGCGCCCTATTGGCTCGACTGGCTCTCGGCCCTCCTTGCCGAAAACCCCGAGCTCGACATGGTCGGCGGCACGACCCGTCCGCTCACGGCGGAGCTTCCCGGCCTGCTCGAGCCGCTGCTGATCGATTGCGGCTACTACCCGATGCCCATCCTCTATGGCGCCGAGGCCATGATCCTGGTCAGCGCCTGCCTCGCGGTCCGGCGCAGCCGCTTCGAGATGATCGGCGGGTTCGACCAACGCGTGCGCGTCGGCGAGGACCGCAATCTGACCTTCCGCTTGAAGAAAGAGCGGGCCATCTCCTATGTCGACCCCAGCTGGTACGTCTATCACGACATGACGACGACGCTGCGGCAGCATCTTCGCCGCTATTTCGCCTATGGCTATTGGCTTGCCGTCGAGCTGGAGGTCGAGCGGACGCCGCCCGACCGCCACCTTTGGCCGATCGACGACCATTCATGGCGCGCCTGGCTGCGGCGAGCGCGGGAGAGCATCGCCTATATCCGCTCCCGTCCGGGTTATGCGGCGCGGCCGGCAGCAGGCCGGGCGGTGATGCAGAGCTTCGCACTCCTCACGCGGCTGACCATGGATATCGGGGTCATCAGGGGGAAGGCAGCCGCGGACAAGGGGACCGCGGCGGCAATGCCTCGGGGTGGTTGAGAGCCGAGCGCGGACCGTGGCCGTGGATATCACCATTGCGATCTGCACCCGAAATCGCGCCGCCTCGCTCGACCGGGCGCTCGCCTCGATGACCCGATTGACGGTTCCCGGCGGCATCGGCTGGGAACTCATCGTCGTCGACAACAACAGCAGCGACGCGACCGCCGGCGTCATCGGGAAATACCGGCGCATCATGCCGATCCGCGGCGAGTTCGAGCCCAGAGCCGGCTTGTCGAACGCGCGCAACCGCGCCGTCACTGCGGCCAAGGGCGACTATATCCTGTGGACCGACGACGACGTCCTCGTCGATAGCGGCTGGCTCTCCGCCTATCGCGACGCCTTCTTGCGCTGGCCCGAGGCCGCGCTCTTCGGCGGCAAGGTCCTGCCGCAGCTCGACGAGCCGGTGCCGCAATGGCTCGCCCGATGCTTCCCGTTGGTGCGCGATGCCTTCGCCTATCGCGATTTCGGCGGGGAACCCCTGCCGCTCTCGATCGTGGACTGGGTCCTGCCTTATGGCGCCAATTACGCCATGCGCATGTCGGAGCAGCGCGCGCACGTCTATGATCCCGAGTTGGGCGCGGCCCCGGGACGCGCGCGCCTCGGCGAGGAGACGGAGGTCATCCGCGCGCTGCTGACGGCGGGGAAGGTGGGCTATTGGCTGCCGCAAGCGATCGTCAGCCACCGTGTCCCGCGGGAACGCCAGACGCTCAAGGAGATCGGGCGCTTTTACCGGGCCGCCGGCGAGACCGACGCCTTCCAGGCACGGCGCGCGGCAAAGGGAGAGCCGCGGCACCTCGCGGCGGGGCTCCTGCGGCAAAACCTCCGCCACGCCTGGCAATACAGGCTGCATCGGCTGATTTCGCCGCCCGAGATCTGGATCAAGGCCTATAGGCAATATTGCAAGGACGCAGGCGCGCTAGGCTATTGGCTGCGCCAAACGATGTGCTGAGCATGCTATTGGTAGCTTGCGGGCAACCGCCACCGCGCGCCAATGATGCCGTCGTACTCGGGCGGATGGAACCTATCGAGGCCCGCCCCGGGGTAATTCGTCAGCTCGCCGAACACGATGCGCCCTTGGATGTTGTAGAGGTCGACCCGCACGAAATCGAGACCGTGACCCAGCCGATCGGCAAGCACGAACATGTCCTCGATGTTCTCGGGAAATACGACGTGCCCGTCATTATTCGGGTATAGCAATCTGACATTCAGCCGGTTGAGATTCCGTTCGTAGAAATTGCTCCTGGGATTGGAAAACCGGTCGAACGTCACATGAAGGTAGGCCGCCAGCCCGTCGAAGACGTAAAATCTATAGTCCGTAGGGACGTGCTCGCGCGCATCCGCCAGGAGCTCCTCGATGAGGAGAGAGGGCACGATATCGCGGTAAGACCATTCGCGCCGGCATGCATGGTAGTAATTGATGTCCAGCCAGCCCTCCACGGTCGGGAGCAACCGTTCCGGATCGGCCTTCGATTTGTCCGGGACGAACGCATTCATGCCCGAGCCGTGGTTGGCCTTGATGACGAAGCTCGGCGGCAACGCCTGCCAGTCGATTTGCCGCGACGTGCGGCAGACCTGGTACAGCCGCTTGAGACAAGCGGGCCCAACCTTCTGCGCCACGTAATCGCGCACCCGTATCTTGTCCGAGATCAGCGTCAGGAGCGGGCGGCGGTCGAAAAGAATCTTGTAGGCGATCTTTTCGTTTAATGTCCGCGGATTGTCCAAATCGAGCTCGCGGCCGAACGTCTCCCGGAAGGTCCGCTTGATAAGATAGCGATCCTCCAGCCAGCGCGGGTCCTGGATCATTTCCGTGCCTGACATGCGTCCGTGATCCGGACCGGATCGGCCGTCTCCCAAGCCTTACTCTGCCGGCACGCCGATCATGTTGAGCGCGTCTGCAAACCCCAGATCGGTCGTTTCAAAGAGATCGGCGAGGAATGACCCGGGAGGCGGCGGCGCGCGGTAATCGAAATTCGCCCGCCGCCACATCTCGTTCCAGAGATGGGCCAGCTTGCTGCCGGCGACCCGCCGCTTGAGCGAGTCGCATCGCGCGGGGTCGAGCAGGGCGTCGAATTCGTCCCAGCCGATCGGGTAGCAGAAATCGCCCGAGAGGATGCCGCTCTCGTAGGCACTGCCGGCAATAAGCCGGGTAAGAAGCACCGGGCCCGTCTGCCCCCAGGCGAGATCGTCGCCCTCCCGCTCCGCCTCGGCATAGAGCTCGACGGCCAAGGGATGCCCGCGGGGCAATTTCAGCACGGCAGCCCCGACCTCGCCATTCTGCTGCCGGGCGCAAATCACCTCGCCCTCGGGCAAATCGCCCGACAGGCACACGACATCGGTATCGACCCACCAGCCGCCAAGGTCTCGCAGCAGCTTGTAGCGGAAGAGATTGGAAAAGCCCGCGACGCTGCCCGTTCCCGGTCCCTGCTTGTAGAAAAAGACGCGCTCCCGCGGCAGGATGGTCTTGGCATCCCTCACTTCGACTCCCTTCGGCACGCTGACGGGATCGTAAGCGTAAAGTCGAAAGCGATGGTCGTGCCCGAGGAACGACGTCATGCAGAGCCATTGATAGGGCGACATGTTGCCGCCGAACCAAAATGACTGGAATAGTTCCCCGCGGGGCATTGTCCCACCTCTGTCGTCAGGGCGCGGGCGCAGTTATTCCGGCAGCGCATGGCGCGGCGCCCAGTATCGCAGCGCATCGTGCTGAAATTCCTGGCGGGCTTCAAGAGCGCGGCGCGCCTGCGGCCGAGCGAGCACTGGTCTCGAGCCGGGACAGCCGCCGTAATGCTCGGGCGCTGCCCCTTATCTCTGCGATTGCCCGACCTTGTCTGGAGCGACTGAAAATGAAATGCTTGCGCCGAACGCTCGATCGTCGCGGCAATTTCGGCCGATCCAGTTGGCGCGAACCCAACGGACACCCGCCGCTGCGTGCCGTTGCGCACGATCCCACGGCCCCGAGGCACGGCGTAGCGAGAGTCCCCAGTGCTCGGAGAGAACCAGATGAAACTGACTTGCTATCTGCACGAGGGCTGGAAGCCGCTCATCCGTCCCGCCGAGGCGACGCGCGAGTGGATGACCAACACGCCGGAGTCCTTCGCCTACCGCTGCCTCCCGCTCTCGATCGCCAATGCCCACGGTTGGGAGATCCTCTCGGCCGGCGCCTGCGATGCCTGCTGGACGGGCGGTACCAATACGGCCGACGTCACCATCCGCCTGCCGCCGGGCAGCGACGCCCATATGGCACCCGTCTCGATCTTCGGGCAGGGGGTGTTGACCTTTCACATTTTCGGAATCTTCCGCACCCCGCCCGGCTGGAACCTGTGGGTCGGCGGCTCCCCCAACCGGCCCAAGGACGGCATCTATCCGCTGACCGGCGTGGTCGAGACCGACTGGGCGCCCTTCACCTTCACCATGAATTGGCGCTTCACCCGGCCCAATCACTGGGTCCACTTCGACGCGCAGGAGCCGATTTGCTTCGTCTTTCCGGTCGAGCGCGCCGCGCTCGAGGAGGTGACGCCCGAATACGTGCCGATGGAAGCGGCACCCGAGCTGTTGCGTCAGTTCACGGCGTGGAGCCGCTCGCGCGACGAACACCGCGCGCGGATGGAGCGTGAGTCCCCGCAAGCACCGGCGGAGAAATGGCAGAAGCACTATTACCGCGGCATCGACATGGCGGAGCGTCCGCCGATCGCCGACCACCGCACCAAGCTCCGCCTGGCGCCCTTCAAGCCGGGCACGGGCGCCGGCCCCGAGGGCGCGCGCGCCTCATTGCCGCTGCCGCAGGCGCGCCCGGTGTCCCTAGCCAAATCGGCAGAAAGCGTCGCCGCGGCGGACCATAGCGGCGATGCGGCGCTCGCGGGGGATGGCTTGGCCCTGCGCAAGCGCGACTGGCTGCTCGACGCGATGGAGCGCCAGCAGGAGCTTTCCCCCGCGGCGGCGGAGATCGAGCGCCGCGTCGGGCTCAGCCGCGAGGAGTTCCTCGTGCGCTACTACGCCGCCGGCCGCCCGGTGATTCTCGTGGACGAGATGTCGGCATGGCCCGCACTCTCGCGCTGGACCCCCGACTATCTGCGCAAGCGGATCGGTGCCGCGCGCATCGAGTACCAGGGCGAGCGGAGCAAGGACGAGCGCTTCGAGATGTACAAGGATGCCCACCGTCGCGAGCTGCCGTTCGACCGGTTCATCGACCTCATCTCGGCTGCGCCGGGCAACGACGCCTACATGACGGCCTACAACTCGGCGCGCAACGCCGCGGCCCTGGCGCCGCTCGAGGCCGATCTCGGCTTCCTCGAGAAGTTCCTCGCGCGCGAGGCCGCGGCACCCCACGGCATGATGTGGATCGGTCCGGCGGGCACGGTGACCTCGCTCCATCACGACTTGACCAATAATCTCATCGCCCAGATCGTCGGCCGCAAGCGCATGAAGATCATCCCGGCGGCCGACGTGGGCAAGCTCTACAATCACCGTCACGTCTTCAGCGAGATCGCGGATCTCGAGGCTGCCGCCCTCGAGCCCGGGCGCTTTCCCCTCCTTGCGGGGGCACGCATCTACGAAGTGACCCTCGCTCCGGGCGAGATCATCTTCATTCCGCTCGCCTGGTGGCATCAGGTGAAGGCACTCGATTTCAGCGTCACCATCACCTACACGAATTTCCTCTGGCCGAACGACGGCTCAAGAGGCTATCCGCAGGGCTGATCACGCTCCCCCGCCCGGCTCGTGCGAGCGGTCGACGAAGGGCCGGGGCTGCAGCTTGATCTGGTGCTCGACGGGTGCGGACGAGCCGTCGGGCAGCTGGCCGAGGTAATAGGTCTTCTGCCATTTCTCGCGCTTGGCCTCGGAGCCGGGCTTGGGCAGGTCCTGGAGGAAACGCTCGCGGCTTCGACTCCACTCGGTATAGCGCGCCAGGAGCTCGGGGTTCGAGGCGAGGCTGCGCACCTCCGGCTCGATACCGTCGACGAGCCCGCGCGGTACCGGGAAGATCATGCAGAAGGGCTCGCCCGCCTCGAAGCGCACATGCGCACCCCGGCGGGTGAAGAGCCAGTTCATGGTGAAGGTGCTGGGCATCCAGTCGCTCTCGACGACCCCCGTGAGCGGCACCACGCCGTCCTTGGGCGAATTGACCGGCCCGCACACCCAGAGATTGTAGCCGGGCTCGGTGCGGAAGATGCAGCCCACGTCGAAGGTGAGGACCCCGCTGCCGAAATGGCTCATGAGGCGCGGGGAACCCGTGCCCGACGAGCGGACGATGACGTCCTCGAGCCGCGCCCCGCCCATCCATACCGCCTCGTGCTCAGCGGTCGTGAGGATTTCCCAGCCGTGGCTGTTGGCGATGGTGAGCGGCAGGCAGCGATAGGCGAAGCCCTCGGGGCTCGCGTCCATCCAAGCGCGCTCGCGCACGGCCGGGCGGATGACCGGCTTCGGTTCCGAGACGGGATAGCAGGTGAGCCGCATCGCCGTTCCCTCTTGCTGGTTGCCCCAGATCGCAGGGCGCGATCATAGCATTTGGCCGTGTCGTCCTCGGAAGCGCCTTCCGCGCCGCTCGGCGCGGCCCCGCGCCGGCATCGGCACTTCGGTCCTTGGCTCGCCTGGGCCGGCGGTATATGGATGAGCGGTGCCGACCGCCCGGCACGGGCGAGTGCTGACGGAACACGGCACGCCGGCGCTGACAGAAGGGAGAGGAACGACATGATCTACGAGCTGCGCATCTATCATTGCGTCTCGGGCCGGCTGCCCGCGCTCCTCAAGCGCTTCGAGACCATCACGCTCGGCCTTTGGCAAAAGCACGGCATCAGGCAGGCCGGCTTCTGGACCGTGGCCATCGGAGGCTCGAACCAGGATCTGTACTATCTCCTGCAATGGGAGTCCCTGGCCGAGCGCGAGAAGAAGTGGGCGGCGTTCTTTCACGATCCCGAGTGGGTCGCCAAGCGCGCCGAGACCGAGCGCGACGGTCCCATCGTCGCTTCGCTCGAGAACATGATCCTGCAGCCGACCTCGTTCTCGGCGGTGAAGTAAGGGGGCGGGTGCCGCACCTCGACGGCGCGGTGCCGCCGGCATTCGCCCAGCGCCGCTCCATCGAGGTATTCGAGCGCCATGCAGGCCGATCCGGCGACCATCCTCGTCTATTCCGGCCGGGAGCTGATGGGGGACGGGTTCATGAAGCTCCCGTTCCTCGCAGCCCTCCGCGGCACCTGGCCGGCCGCGCGCATCACCTGGCTCGCAGGGCGGGGCAAGACCGTCTACGCCGGCGCCCTCCAGCCCCTCGTCCGGTCCTATCTCGACGAGATCATCGAGGATGCCGGCATCGGGGTCGGCCTCGGCGAGCTCCTCGGCCGCCCGCTCGCCGGGCGGCGTTTCGATCTCGTGATCGATACCCAGCGCGGCGTCAAGACGACGCTCATCCTGAAGCGCATTGCGCACGGCCTTTTCGTCTCCGCGGCCGCCGATTTCTGGCTCAGCGATCGCCGCCCGCCGGCCGGCTATCGCCGCCCCGCGGCCATGGCGGCCCAGCTCCTCGACCTCGTGCGCATCGCCGCCGGGAGAGCGCCGCGCTCAGCCCCGCGGCCGCGCTTGCCCGATGCGTTCACCGCGGCCGCCCGCCGGGCGCTGCCTCAAGGGTCCCCCCTTCTCGGGCTGGTGCCGGGTGCGGGAGGGCGCCACAAATGCTGGCCGCGCCGGCACTATGTCGAGCTCGCACGGCAGGCGGAGGTGCTGGGCGCGCGCCCCGCCTTCATCCTCGGACCGGAGGAGCGGGCCTGGCTCGAGGAGTTGCGCCGCGCCGTACCGCAAGCACTCTTCCCGCTGCAGGATCCTCGCGTCCAAGAGGAGATCGCGGCCTCCCCGCTCTTCACGCTCGCGGTCGGCGAGCGCTTGGCATTGGCGGTCGCCAACGATTGCGGCACCGCCCATATGCTGGCGGCGGCCGGCTCGGCACTCGTGAGCCTCTTCGGTCCGAGCAGTCCCGCCAAGTTCGCCCCGCTCGCGGCCGACCTCACCATCGTCAAGGCCCAGGATTTCGGCGGCAGCGAGATGACGGAGATACCGCTTGCGGCGGTCGCCGCCGCGGTCAGGGCGAAGCTCGCGCGGGCGACGGGACTCAATGCGCCGTGAGGAGCGGCACGGTCATGCGCGCGAGGAGGTCGCGCGACACGCCGCCGAGCACGAGCTCGCGCAAGCGCGAATGACCGTAGACCCCCGTGACGATGAGGTCCGCCGCCTCGTCCGCGGCGCGCGAGAGCAACATGTCGCCGACGCCGATGTCGGTGGCGATCAAGTGGTGCGCCTCGGCCTGGATCTTGTGCCGCGAGAGGTACTGCACGACCGCGGCACCGGAGTCGCGCATGTCGTCGTCCTCGTCCTGGGAGGCCGCGATGGAGAGCACCTCGATATGGCGCGCCGCAGCGAGAAACGGCAGCGCCGCTCCCAGCGCCCGCGCCGATTGCGGGCTTGAGTTCCAGGCGATCAGCACGCGCTCGCCGAGCGTCTTGAAACGCCCGGCATAGGGTACCAGCAGTGCCGGACGGCCCGAGCCCATGACCACGCGCTCGGGAAAATCAGATGGTATCCCGGGGACCGCGTCTTTCGGCGGGGTCTGACCCAGGATTGCAAGATCGGCATGGCGTGCGGTGCGCGCGACGAGTTCCGCCTCATCGCCCTCGGCTTCGAGCCATGCCGCCTTGGCACCGAGCGCCTTGACGGCGGACTTGAAGAGCGCCTCGACCTTGTCGCGCCGTTGCCCCACCTGGGCGTCCGCCTCCTCGAGCAGCTTGGGCGGGAATTGATCGGCAAGGAGCGGAGAGAGGGTCGCGGGCGGCATCACGTAGAGCCCGGTCAAATGGGCATCGAAGCGCCGCGCCAGGGTCTCCGCGAGTGCGAGCCGCACTTTGCAATAGGGCGAGGTGTCGAGGTGAACGAGGAGGTCCTTGAAGGCCATGTCTTTCATCCTCCTGTGGCGTCATCGCCGCTGTCTTGCGCTTGCCGGGGCCGCCCCCGCCGCAATTCCCGCCGCGCTCAGCCGGCGCGCCGGCTGATGGCTTGAGCTCGTGTTCCCTGACTTGGATAGAGCGATTGCCGCCGTGAGGCAAGCGGGGCGCGCGTGCCGCTCCCGCGCGGGCAAGCAAGCCGGTTTAGGCCTTCACGCGCTTGCCGGCGGGAGTGAGCCAGGTCCAGCCCGACTTGCCCTCCCCGAAGCGCTCGCTCACGAACGTCTCGAGGTCCCGCCGCGCCCGCTTGCGGAGCTTCACCTCCTTCGGCGTAGCCTTACGGCCGTTGAGCCCGAAATAGGTCAGCATCTTCTTCGTGGTCGCGCGCAGCGTCCTCGAGGCCGTGTCGACCTCGATCTCGCCGTGGGCAGCGAAGCGAAGGATCTCTCGGGGCATCATTAGGTCCTCAGCAAGCCAACTAATATAATTAGTCCTCCATTTTGCATCAATCTGCGCGAAAGTGGTAATACCACTTTGAAGGGGGCCCGAGGGACCGCCGCAAAAGCGGCGGAATCCTGCGGCTTCGGCCGGATTGTGACGGCGGTCATAGCGTTAGGCCTTGATCTGACGGAACGTGATTCAATAGAAGATGGGCTGCTCCGCGGCACCGGTCCGGCGGGGCGGGCGAGTACTATGGCCGGGGGCCGGTTGCGCGCCTCGGCGCGGACGGAGTGCGCAGCGGCGGAGCCAGTCGAGGGGCCAGAAATTCCGATGGTTGCGCTGGATTACGCTGTCACGAACCTGCCGGCACCGGAACAGGGCGCACGGCTTTCCGTCGGCGTGCTCGTCGACCTCGAGCTGAGCCCGCAGGCCGGCGGCCACGTCAAGTGCTGGGAGCGCCTGGCGCGGGCGGCGCGCGCCTTTCCCGATCAGCTCGACCTCACGGTGCACTTTACCGGGCCCAAGCCGGCGGTCGAGGTCTTGGGCCCCAACGTCCGTTACGTCATCGAGCCGTGCGTGCTCAGCACGGCGCGCTTTCGCGTGTTGAGCCACGTTCCGGACCACACCGATCTCTCGCCTTACCACCCGCGGCTGGCGCGCGCCTTGCGCAGCTACCAGGTGATCCACACCACCGACGCCTTCTTCTCCTACGCGCGCACCGCCGCCCGCGTGGCGCGGCGGACCGGCATCCCGCTCGTCACCTCGGTGCATACCAACACGCCCGAATATTCGCGCATGTACACCCGGCTGACGATCGAGCGCCTGTTCGGCCGCGGCGTGGTGAGCCGCTTCATGCTCGATCGCCTCGCCCTCGATCGCGCGGTCGAGCGCCGCATGCTGGCGCAGCTCGACGAGCACCAGCGACGCTGTGCCTTTACCTTCGTCTCGCGCCCCGAGCAGCTCGAGCCGGCCGAGCGCGCGCTCGGCGGGCGCGCCGGCCTCCTGCGGCGGGGGATCGAGCGCGAGCTCTTCACGCCCCAGCGCCGCAACCGCGCCTGGCTCGCCCAGGCCTACGGCATTCCGATCGAGCGCACGGTGGTGCTTTTCGTCGGCCGGCTCAATCGCGGCAAGAACGTCCTGCTGCTTGCGGATGCCGTGGCGGCCCTGGTGGCGGACGGCCTCGATCTCCAGGTCGTCTGCGCGGGCGTGGGCGACCAGCGCGAGGCGGTGCTGGCGACCCTCGGCGCGCGCGCGACCTGCCCGGGCTCGGTCCCGCCCGAGGAGCTCGCGCGCCTCTATGCCTCGGCGGATCTCTTCGCCTTGCCCTCCGAGATCGAGGAATCGGCCAACGTCGTGCTCGAGGCGCTTGCCTCGGGCCTGCCGGTCCTCGTGACGCGCGAAAGCGGGATGGGCCGCGCCGTCGTCGAAGGCGAGACCGGACTCACCCTGCCGGGGGCGGCGCGCGAGGCCTGGGCCACGGCCATCGGCGAGCTCACGCGCGACGCCGGCCGTCGCCTGCACATGGCGCGCGCGGCCCAGCGCTATGCCGAGCTCAATTTGCCCTCCTGGGAGGACGTGCTCGCGGAGGATCTCCTTCCCCATTGGCAGGAGGCCGCCGCAAGCCGCAGCTCGGGGCTATGACGGCCGCGCGGCGCATTCTCATCCTCGTCCCCCACCCGGACGACGAGGTGGTCGGCTGTGCGGTGGCGGTCCGGCGGGAAGTCCTCGCCGGCAGAGCGCTCTTTGCCCTCTACCTCACGACCGGCGTGCCCGCGCGGGAGCTGCTCTGGCCGTGGCAGCGGCGGCACTACGCAGCCCTCGTCGAACGGCGCCGGGCCGAGGCGGAGGCTGCCGCCGCGTTCCTCGGGATTACCCCCGTAGGCTTCGAGGATATCCCGGCGCGCACCCTCAAGTCCCGGCTCGTACCCTCGCTCGCGCGCATCGAGGAGGTCGTTGCAGCTGAGCGCATCGACGAGGTGTGGACGCCGGCTTTCGAGGGCGGGCACCAGGACCATGACGCGACCAACCTGCTCGCCTCGCGGCTCAAGCCCCCTATCCGCGTCGTCGAGTTCGCGGAATATCATGCCGCGGGCGGCCGGGTCGAAAGCCAGCGCTTTCTGGCACAGCACGGGGACGAGCGTCACATTGCGTTGGCCCCCGCGGACGCCGCCTTCAAGCGCCGGGCCTTGGCCCTCTACCGTTCGGAGCGGCGCAATCTCGCGCACGTGCGCCTCGAGCGGGAGTGCCTGCGGCCCCTCGGCACTTACGACTATGCGCACGAGCCCCATGCCGGCCGCCTCTTCTATGCGCGCTTCCAATGGGTGCCCTTTCGCCATCCGCGGGTCGACTTCGACCCGCCCGCGCGCGTCTACGCGACCCTCGCGCATTTTGCCGCCGAGACGCGTGCCGCGGCCGGGCGCTGAGCCGGCAAAGGAGTGGGGGCCGAGATGAGCAGCAGTGGCAAGGCGCTCCGCGAGCGCATGGATGCTAAGGGCCTCGTGCAGGTGATGGCAACGCACAGTCCGATCTCGGCCAGGCTCGCCGAGGAAGCGGGTTTCGACGGGCTGTGGGCAAGCGGCTTCGAGCTCTCGGCCCTCTACGGCCTGCCGGATGCGAGCCTGATCACGATGTCGCAGCACCTCGAGATGCTGCGCGCGATCGCACGGCACTCGTCCCTCCCCGTGATCGCCGACATCGACACGGGCTTCGGCAATGCCATCAACGTCATCCACGCGGTCGCGGAATACGAGCGCGCGGGGGCCGCGGCCGTCGTCATCGAGGACAAGACCTTCCCCAAGGTCACCAGCCTCGCGGCGGAGGCGCGCCAGGAGCTCGTCCGCGTCGAGGAGTTCCAGGGCAAGCTCGCCGCGGCCCTGGCGACGCGCCGCGATCGCGATTTCCTGGTCATCGCGCGCACCGAAGCGCTCATCGCAGGTGCGGGCCAGGCCGAAGCCCTGCGCCGGGCTGCCGCCTACGAGGAGGCGGGGGCCGACATGATCCTCATCCATTCGAAGAGCCGCACGCCCGCGGAGATCGAAAGTTTCGTGCGCGCCTGGAACGGGCGGCTGCCGCTCGTCGTGGTGCCGACCGCCTATCCCGAGCTCAACGCCGCGCGCATCCGGGCGCTGGGCAAGATCCGCATGGTCATCTACGGCAACCACGCGTTGCGCGCGGCGGTCACGGCGATGAAGGACGTTTTCGCCCGCATCGGCGCCGACCAGGGCATCCACAACGTCGAGCGCGATTTGGTACCCGTCGAGGAGATCTTCCGCCTTCAGGGCATGGATCGGCTCAAGGCCGAC
Organism: Alphaproteobacteria bacterium; assembly: GCA_035516655.1. Taxonomy (GTDB): domain Bacteria; phylum Pseudomonadota; class Alphaproteobacteria; order JACZXZ01; family JACZXZ01; genus DASPPM01. Next base: position 14,724 of record DATJAC010000028.1, read on the forward strand.
GAGAGGCGTTTCCTGCGCTGAGGCGGGGCGGGGGTGGCAAGGAAGGATGGGGAAGGAGCAAAGGTCATGCTGACGAAGGGCTTCAAGCAATGTCTCGCGGAGGCCAATGCGGCGATCGAGACCGTGTCGGTCGAGGAGGCGCGGCGGCTGCACGCCGCGGGCGACGTCCTCTTCGTCGACGTGCGCGAGGGGACCGAGCATGTCCAGGGTCACATCCCGGGCTCGGTGAGCGCCCCGCGCGGCTTCCTCGA
>DATJAC010000029.1:0-7172 GCA_035516655.1 Alphaproteobacteria bacterium
CCTCGGCATCACCCGCGCCCTCCTCGAAATCCCCGACCTGAGCCGCGACGAGATCCTCCGCCTCGTCGACAAGAACGCGGCTCTGGTCGCCTGAGAGATCACGTTCCTCTTGCATCCGGCGCGCCGCCGCCCCGGGACGGAATAGGCGCCTCCGCTTGCGCGGCGTCGGAAGGGGAGTGCGCCGTTTTTACACGCGATAATTGTATGCCGTTTCCCCCGGTGGTAGGCTTCGACTTGCCGGCGTCCGGGAGCCCGTGCACCGCGCGCGCCGGTCGGCAGAAGGGGAGCTCCAGATGGCGCTTGCACCCGGATTCAACCGCGAAGAGGCGATCGAGCTTCTCGGGCTCTGTGCGTTCGTGGAGACGGGCGGGCCGCAGCAGCCGATCCCCGACCCGCGAGGCAATTGGGACCTGCTGTTCGATTCGCCCGTGATGGGCTCATTCGACAACAAGTGGCAACTCTGGCGGAAGAAAGGCAATGGTCCCTTCGCCATAGCCCTGCGCGGCACCGTGGGCAGCACGGGGAGCGTCGTCGAGGACCTCATCTCTTTGATGGTTACGGCCGTGGGAAGTCTTACCGTGGGCGGCGCCAGCTGCGATTACCGCTTCGCTGCCGATCAAAAGGCCGGCGTTCATCTTGGCTTCGCTCTGGGCACGCTGCTCCTGCGCAACGATGCGGCGAACGGGATTTTGGTCCAGCTGCGCAATCGCGTCCCGGCGGGAAGCGACGTCTACATCACCGGCCACAGCCAGGGTGCCGCCATGGCGACGCTGCTGCGCTCATCTTTCCAATATGACGGCGGCATGCCCGCGGGCTGCTCCGTGAAGACCTATGTCTATGCCCAGCCCAAGCCCGGCAACGATCACTACGCGGAAGATTTCGAGTCGCTGTTCTGCGATCCGCCCATGGCATTTCGCGTGACCAACACTCTCGATTGGGTGCCTGAGGTTCCCTTTACGCTGCAACTGCCCCAAGACATCGATGCACCCAATCCGCTCACCGTCTACGGTTCGCCATCGCTTTTGCTCACCTTGATCGCGAAGGGCATTTCGGAAATTCGCTTATTGATCGAGCATCATACGCGATCGCGTCTGCAGCCGATGGCCGTGGCGGTCGCGCAAGCGAAGCCCCTGCCCGCCGCGGTTGCCGGCGGAGCCGCACTGCTCTCGATCCCGTTCGAGGCGGACTTCATGGCTTCGCTGGATTACGTAAATGCTGGCGACGACCGGCCGCTGGAAGGAAATCCTTGTGCCGGGACGGAGTGCCAGGATTCGCTCTTCGAGCACCACGCCACGACTTATTACCGCCTTTTGTCCGGGTCGGCGTGAGAGCGCGAGCGCGCCCGATCGAAGCCGCCGCGGCGGCGCTCAGCGCACGGGCTCGACGTACTTGCGCACCTCCTCCTGCACCTGGCCCCAGATCTCGCTCTTGAGCTCGCCGTATTCGCGGCTGAGCTGGATCGAGACCTGGCGCGGGCGCGGGAGGCGGTTGGCGACGACGGCCTTGACCCGGCCGGGCCGGGCCGACATCACGACGATGCGGTCGGCGAGAATGAGCGCCTCGTCGATATTGTGGGTGATGAAGAGCGTGGTCTTGCGGCTCTCCTCGTGGATACGCAGGAGCTCCTCCTGCATCACCTGGCGGGTCAAGGCGTCGAGCGCTCCGAAGGGCTCGTCCATCAGCAGCACTTCCGGATCGGCCGCGAGGATGCGCGCCAAGGTCACGCGCTGCTGCATGCCGCCCGAGAGCTCGACGGGGTAGCGGTCCTCGAAACCGGTGAGCTTGACGAGGGCGATGAAGCGGTCGGCCACGCGCCGGCGCTCGGCGGGCGCAACCCCTTTCATCTTGAGCCCGAACTCGACGTTGCCCCGGACCGTCTTCCAGGGGAAGAGTGCATAGGACTGGAAGACCATGCCGCAGCGCGGCTCGATGCGCGTGATGGGCTCGCCGCGCAAAAGCACCCGGCCCGCACTCGGCTGGATGAAACCCGCGAACATGTTGAGGAGCGTGGACTTGCCGCAGCCCGAGGCGCCGATGAGGCAAACGAACTCGCCCTCAGCGACCGCGAGCGAGAGCTCGCGCACGGCCATGAAATTGACACCACTCGCCACGCCGTAGGCCTTGCTGACGCGCTCGGCCACGAGCACGTCCGCTGCACCTGCGCGAGCCTCTTCGGGTCTAGCCACGCCGGTAGCGCTCCCAAGGCAGGAGGAGGCGCTCGAGCCGCTCCGCAAGCAGGTCGGTCGCCAGCACGGTCAGCGAGATGCCCGCCATGCCCACGAGCACGAGCGACAGATTGCCCCAATCCTTGGCGAACCAGATGAGCGCGCCGAGTCCGCTCTGGGCCGCGACCATCTCGGCGGTGATGATGCAGGACCACGAGATCGCGAGGGTGACCTTGAGGCCGGCGAGGATGCCGGGCAAGGCGCCCGGCAGGATGACCTCGCGCATGATCGCCAGGTCCGATGCGCCGAGGTTGCGCGCGGCCCGGATCAGCAGGGGATCGACGCGCTTCGTGCTCTCGAGCGTATAGAGCAGGATGTAGACCCAGGAGCCCATGAAGACGATGGCGACCTTCTGCGACTCGCCGATGCCAAGCCAGAGAATGCTGAGCGGTATCCAGGTGATCGAGGGGAGCGGCCGCAGGAGCGAGACGAAGGGATCGACGATGGCCTTGGCCGGCCACCACACGCCCATGACGATGCCGAGGGGCACTGCAACCGCCCCCGCGAGCGCGAAGCCGAGCAGCACGCGCTGGGTCGAGGCCAGCACCGCCGTCCACAGCTCGCCGGTCGCGACCAGCTTTCCCGCCGCCGCCGCGACCGCCCCCGGCGAGGGGAGGAAGACCGAAGAGATCCAGCCGAGCGACGTCGCGGCACTCCAGAGGGCGAGAAAGGCCGAGACGGAGAGCACCTTCAAGAGGAGGGCCAGGCGGGCACGAAGCCGCCGCCGGCGCTCGGGGGATGCGCCCGCGAGCGGCAACTCGGGCGGAGCGTCCTCCTCCTCGAGCGGCGTCACTGCGGCAGGAAGCTCACGTTCTCCCACGCCGCGACATCGGGCCGTTTGTCGATCTTCTTCGTCTCATAGAGCCAATTGGCGAGGTCCTGCATCTGCGCCGTGTGGAGCTTCATGTGCTCGCGCCAATCCGCGGAGCCGAAATATTTGAAGCTCTTCATGCCGGCGAGCGCCTCCTCCGGCGTCTGCTTGAAGTAGTGCGCCACGATCTGGGCGGCCTCGGCCGGATTCTTGAGCGCGAAATCGGCACCCTTGAATATCCCGGCCGCCAGCTTGCGCGCGAGATCGGGATGCTCGTCCACCAGCTTGCGCGAGATGATGACGATGTCCGGCGAGGCCATCGTGCCGTACTTCTTGTAGGTGTCGGTGTCCTTGTCGGTGCCGAGGAGCTTGCCGTCGGGGGCCGCCTTCATGACGTTGTCGAGGATGGGCTTCCAGACGCAGGCCGCATCGACGTCGCCCTTGGCGAGCGCTCCCGCCATCTCGTTGGGCGGCAAGTTCACGAACTGGACGTCGGCGATGCTCATGCCGGAGGCGCGCAGGAGCCCGTTCAAGGTGATCTCGGCGGAGGTGTTGGCGGCGATCTTCTTGCCCTTGAGGTCGGAGAGGGCTGCGAAACCGGGCCGCGCCCAGCAGCCCTCGTTGCCGGGCGAATCGTCGATGTTGGCGAAGTAGTAGAAGCTCTGGTTCCCCCGTGCCATCTCGCTGATCACCGCGATACGCCCGAGATTGCTGAACGCCACCGAGCCCGCCGTGAGGGCGGCGATACGGTCGCTCGAGTTGAGGATCACCTGGATGTTGACGTCGAGCCCCTCGTCCTTGAAGAAGCCCTTGTCGACCGCGACCATGATCGGAACCTGGCCGTACCAGGTGACCGAGCCCGCAAAATCGAGCTTGGCCGGCGCTGCCGCGGCGGCACCCTGCCCGCGAACGTCGGCTGCGGCACCGGCGAGGAGCGTAAGCGCCAATGCGACGCCGAAAAAACGACCAAGGTACCGTGACGAGCGTGCGCGTGCATTGCGCATGGCTGCCTCCCCTATTGCTCCCGTCTCGGCACTCCCGTGGCGCCGAGCGAACCCTGTTTCCCTAGATTACCTTTCCCTTGCGGAAACTTCATCCGATAATGATGGGTCGTTCCAAGGGCGCCCCGCCGAGCTGCAGCACCGGATGCTGCGGCTGCAACATGATCCCAGCGACCGGAGACTCCCATGTCGAAGCATGATTTTCCGCTCGAGGAATTCAAGGCGCGTCAATCCCGGACGCGCCAGGCGATCGCCAAGGCCGGATTGGACTGGCTCCTCGTCATCCACCCCGTGTCGTTGCACTGGCTCATAGGGGCGGAGACCAAGAGCTACCAGGCCTTCCAGTGCCTGCCCTTGGCGGCGGAAGAGAAGCCCCTCGTGATGTTCACGCGGGAGTCCGAGCGCTACGAATTCGAGGACGACACGCTCGCGGACGAGGTGCGCGGCTGGGGCGGGAGCGAGCCCGAGGACCCGATCGAGGCGTTCGAGCGGCTGGCGGCCGACCTCGGCCTCGGCCGCGCGCGGATCGGTTTGGAAGTCCCCGCCTACTACCTGCATCCCCACCACTATCTCCGGCTCAAGAGCATGCTGGGTGCCGCCCTCGTGGCCGAGCCGAGCAACCTCGTGCCCGAGCTCAAGATGGTGAAATCGCCGCGCGAGTTGGCGCTCGTGCGCGAGGCGAGCCGCATCGCCGATCACGCGATGGAAGCCTGCGTGAAGGGCTTCCGCGAGGGGCGCAGCGAGCTCGAGGTGGCGGGCGACATCTATCATGCGCTGATGACCTCGGGCAGCGGGCTGCCGGCGAGCACCATCAATCTCGTGAGCGGCGAGCGCCTCCGCTTCAGCCACGGCGCACCTACGTTGCGCAAGATCAGGCGCGGCGACTGCGGCAACGTCGAGTTCGGCGCCGCCTACAAGCGCTACACCACGACGATCGGCCGCCAGTTCAGCTTGGGTGCTCCGAGCCCGCGCCTCAAGGAGGTCTACGACATCGTCCGCCGCGCGGGCGAGGCCATGATCGCCGAGATTCGCGCCGGCGTGCCGGCGATCGTCCCGCACGAGGCGGCGAAGCGGGTCATCGCCCAAGCCGGGCTCGACCGCTATCGCATCCACACCTCGGGCTACGGCATCGCCCCCGGCGTGCCGCCCGCCTGGGGCGAGCCCATTAACATGTTCGGCGGCAGCCGCGACACGCTCCAGGCGGGCATGGTCGTCTCCGTCGAGCCTCCGGTCTTCATCGGCGAGGAGAAACTGGGGGCGCGCATCATCGACAACGTCGTGGTGACGGCGACGGGGGCGGAGCGGCTGTCGCGCTGGCCGCGCGATCTCATCGTGCTCGATTAGGCCTCAACGCGGCGCGCGCTCGCCGCGGTCGAGCAGGCGGCCCGGCCAGGCGCCCGAGCGGACGAGCTCGCGCGTGACCTTGCGGATGGTGCTGGCACAGGCCGCGCGCAGCTCCGAATGCCGCGCCTCGACGGGCGTCACCAGTGCCAAGCGCCAATAGGCGCGGGGACGGAACGGCACGGCCCTCACCTCGCCGTGGCGCAGGTCGTCGTCGATCGCTCCGCGGGTGAGCAGGCTGAAGCCGATGCCTCGCCGCAGAAGCGCGCGGATGACCGAATGGTCGTCGACCTCGAGCTTGACGTCGAGCGAGACGCCTCGCTGCGCGATCCAGCCGTCGACGAGCCGGCGCGAGGCGTTGGGCCGGCTGGGCAGCACGAGGGGAAGCTCCGCCAGCTCGGCGATGCGCGCATGACCGCGCGCCAAGGCGGCACTCCCCGGCGGGCCCACGAGGAAGACCTCCTCGGCGACGAGCGGGGTGATCGCGAACCCGCGCTGCGGCAAGGGATCGTGGATGCAGGCGAGATCGGCCTGCCCGCGCACGAGCCACTCGTGGATGTGGCCGCTGAAGCCGCCCATGATTTTGAGGAAGACGCGGGGGAACTCGGCGCCGAAGCGCTCGATCAGGGCCGGGGCGAGAAAATGCCCGGCCGCGGGCGGCAGCGCCAAGGCGATGACGCCCGACGGGCCGGCAAGGCCGCCGCGGATTTCCACCTTGGTCTGCTCGAGCTGCCTGAGGGCGATCTGGGTGCGTTCGAAAAGGATGCGGCCGGCAGCCGTGAGGCTCACGCCATGGCCGTGGCGGGCGAAGAGGACGCGGCCAAGCTCGCCCTCGAGCCTGCGGATTTGTCGGCTCACCGCCGGCTGGGAGATGCGCAGGAACTCGGCGGCGCGGCTGTAGCTGCCGAATTCGGCGACGGCCTGGAAGTAGCGCAGCGCCCGCGTCTCCATCGCACTCATCCCGCGAATGGCTGTTTTGCTTATATCACCTATACGCCTTATGCCTTGGACGCAAGCTGACCCAAACCCCTAGCATCGAAGGCATAAGCACTCGGCGCCCGCGCGCGGAAGGAACGTCCCCGATGAAGTTCGGCTTGATGACGCAGATCCAGATTCCCCGCCCCTGGCAGGAGGGTGCCGAGCGGCTCGCCTTCTGGCAGGCGCTCGAGCAGGCGGTCGCCGCCGAGCGGGTCGGGTTCGAGTATTTCTGGATCACCGAGCAGCATTTCTATGTCGAGATCGGCCATTCCTCGGCCCCCGACATGGTGCTGGCCGCCTTGAGCCAGCGCACGAAGACGCTGCGGCTCGGCTTCGCCGTGATCCTGATGCCCTGCCACAACCCCTTCTATGTCGCCGAGCGCGTGGCGACCCTCGACGTGCTGAGCAACGGGCGGGTCGAGTTCGGTGCCGGCCGCGGCACCTCGCCTTACGTCGTCGAGGGCCTCGGCTTCGATCCGGCCATGGGCCGCGAGGTCGGGCGCGAGGCGTTGGAAGCCGTGCTCAAGATGTTCGAGCACGAGCATTTCCCGGGATACAAAGGGAAGCATTTTGATCTGCCGCCGCGGCACGTCGTACCGCGGCCGGTGCAGCGTCCCCATCCCCCGCTTTGGGTCGCCGCCTCGAACCTCGAGACTTTCGAGCATGCCGGTCGGCAGGGCCTCGGCGTCATCGGGGTGAGCCGCAACACGCCGGCCGAGACCAAGCCCGCGGTTGCAGCTTATCGCAACGCCATCCGCCGTGCCGACGGCTCCGAGTTCGTCGGCAAGTTCGCCAACGAGCACGCAGGGGTCTACG
>DATJAC010000030.1:0-6002 GCA_035516655.1 Alphaproteobacteria bacterium
CGTCTCGGGCGGGAAGTGCCGGCCCGCATGAAGCAAGGAGCCTGACATGAGCACAGCGCATTTCCTCGACCAGTCCGGAGAGGCGCCGAAGACCGCACCGCTCTGGCCCGCGGTGGTCATCCCCAAGGAGGCGCTCGAGGCCGAGATCGAGCGCTTGGCTTCCCTGCCGCGGCCGGCGAACGGGCGGCGGCGGGCACTCATCGTCCATCCCGCGAACAAGCGCTCGACCGGCTTGGCCCCGGGCATCCAGGTCGCCCTCGACGTATTGCTGCCGGGCGAGCGCACCGTGCCCTACCGCGAGAATTCGACGCAAGTGAACTTCGTCATCCGCGGCGAGGGCCACAGCGTGATCGGCGGCCGGCGCTTCGCGATGCGGCTCCACGACGTCTGCAACACGCCCTCGATGCGACATTACTGGCACGGCAACGACGGCAAGGAGCTCTTCGTGCGGCTCACCTATTCCAATGCCCCGCTGCTCGAGATGCTCAACGTGCATTACGTGGAGGAGGACCCGCCGGCGGCCGCGGCGGTCGGCCCCGCGGAGATGTCCGAGGAGGACCAGAAGCGCTCCCGGAGCCCGTTCGGCACCTTCAGGCTCGGCGAGGAGGGAGCGCAACTCATGCCCTACGAGACGCTCATCAGCCCGCCCACGGTCGACTCCAAGGCGCTCCACTGGCCCTGGCAGGAGGTCAAGGCGCATCTCGACAAGCTCGAGGCGCTCGGCAAGGACTACGTCGGCCGCCGCCTCTATCTCCTCTTCAATCCGATGACCGGCCGCACCAACGGCACGACGCCGAGCTTCTTCGCGACCATGACCATCCGTCCGCCCAAGATCGTCGATCGGCCCCACCGCCACAGCTCGGCGGCGATCAACTATTACTTCCACGGCAGCGGCCGCTCGACCGTCGAGGGCAAGGTCTACGAGTGGAAGGCGGGCGACCTCATGCTCTCGGCCCCCGGCTGGGCCGTGCATAACCACGCCTCCAAGGACGACTACGTCTACGAGCTCACGGTGCAGGACCAGCCCTTGCACATCGCCATGGAGTCGCTCTTGTGGCAGGAGAGCCTCAAGCTGCCGCTTGCCGTGCTCGGCCAGGAGGAAGGGCTCGGCACCAATCGCAAGGCGGGCTGAGGAGCGCCAACCGCCCTCGGCGGCCCCATCCTCAGGTTTTGGCGTGCTCGGGCGAAATGAGCGGGAGGACCACGCAGCGCAGGTAATCCGGGTCGTAGCCGGCCGCCTCGCAGGCGATGCGGAAATCGTAGCCGTTGCGCAGAAACCAGTTGCGCGCGTCGTCGCGGATGCGCTGGCGCTCGTCCTCTCCCGAGACGGTCGCAATGCAATTCGTCGCATCCTGCAAGGCGCGATGAAGCACCGCGCACCAGAGCTGTCGCTCCGGCCGCTGGCTCGCCATCTCGTGGCGCTCGAAACTCTCGCTCGCCGGCATCCGCACCGGCACCTCCTGCCTCAAACGTCCTTCTACCGCTCGCGGCGGAGCCCGCAATCGCGGCAACCCGACACCGCCGCGTCGGGCCCTCCATCGGTCGCGAGCCTAGTGCCGTCGGCGCGGAAATCTCGGCGTCGCGGCGGGGGCCGAGCCGCGTTCGTCCTTATGCCGAAAATTGATGCGCCCCTTGCTGAGATCGTACGGCGTCATCTCCACCGTGACGCGATCGCCCGCGAGGATGCGTATGCGATTCTTCTTCATCCGCCCCGAGGTGTAGGCGAGCGTCACATGGCCGTCGTCGAGCTGCACGCGAAAGCGCGCGTCCGGCAAGAGCTCCAGCACCGTTCCCTCGGCTTCGATCAGCGCTTCCTTGGCCAATGGCCTCTCCAGGTTTGAGGAAAGAGGCTGCAATCCGTTCCGCGAAGGGTCTGGCGGCATTGCTGACGGCAGGCGCGCCCCGACCTCGAAGCGGAGAAGAGCGCTCCTACGCGAAATAGCTTGATATGATAATGATCTCAAACGCCTTGTCTGGCAAGCTTTTTGCCCGAACGGACCCGGCGCGGCCCCCGGCGAAAAACCGGCCGAAATCCTTGACATTCGCCGCGGCAAGCCTTATGTGAGGCCTGTTGTCGTATCTCGCGATCGCGCGAAGCGCGTTGGTATTACGGCCCAAACGGCCCCGACGCAGCTGTATTTCGAGACCATCCCCGACATCCAAGGCATACCCCGGCGCGTGCGGGTTAGGCCGCAACGCAACCGGGATTCGCGGCACCTCGCGTGCCGCGAGTCTCACCCACATGCGGCGTGAGCCGCACCTTGGCAGCCGGCGCGCGGGCAACGCCCCGCGACGGGCGGAAGGTAATGCACCGCCGCCATAAAGAAAGAGACATTAGTGAATTCGAACTTTTCCGACCTGGCTCTCATCGAGCCCATCCTGCGCGCTCTACGGAGTGCGAACTACGAGCGGCCGACGCCCATCCAGACGCAGGCCATTCCGCACCTTCTCGCCGGCAGGGATCTGATCGGCATAGCACAGACCGGCACCGGCAAGACGGCGGCCTTCGCTCTTCCCATCCTGCAGCGCCTCGCGGCCGCCCAAGCGCCCGTCGGACGCGGCTTCGTGCGCGCCCTCGTGCTCACGCCCACCCGCGAGCTTGCCATCCAGATCGACGAGAGCTTCCGCACCTACGGACGCAACCTCGCCCTCCGTCATGCCGTGATCTTCGGCGGCGTCAATCAGCGGCCGCAAGTGGCGGCCCTCTCCCGCGGCCTCGATATCCTCGTGGCGACCCCAGGCCGGCTCCTCGATCTCATGGGTCAGGGACAAGTACGGCTCGAGCGCCTCTCGGTCTTCGTGCTCGACGAGGCCGACCGCATGCTCGACATGGGCTTCATCCACGACGTGCGGAAGATCATCGCCAAGCTGCCGACGGCACGCCAGACGCTCTTCTTCTCCGCGACCATGCCGCCCGAGGCTGGCCGGCTCGCCGCGAGCATCTTGCGCAATCCGGCGCGGGTCGAAGTGACCCCGCCCGCCTCGACGGTCGAGCGGGTCGACCAGCGGGTCTTCTTCGTCGATGCCTCGTCCAAGCGCGCCCTCCTCGCCGAGATCCTCAAGGATCCGTCGATCACCCGCGCCCTCGTCTTCACCCGCACCAAGCATGGGGCCAACCGCGTCGCCGAGCAGCTCGACCGCATCGGGGTCCGGGCGGATGCCATCCACGGCAACAAGTCGCAGCCCGCACGCCAGCGTGCCCTCGAGGATTTCCGCTCCGGGGCCGCGCGCGTGCTCGTCGCGACCGATATCGCGGCCCGCGGCATCGACATCGACGGCATCAGCCACGTGATCAACTACGAGATTCCGAACGTGCCCGAGAGCTATGTCCATCGTATCGGGCGCACCGCGCGGGCCGGGGCCGACGGCATCGCGATCTCCTTCTGCGACGGTACGGAGCGTGCCTATCTCAAGGACATCGAGAAGTTGACGCGCCGCGCGATCGCGGTGGTGGAGGACCATCCCTTCCATGCGCCCCACCGTCCGAGCGCTGCCCGCAGCGAGCGCGGGCCTCGCGCCGAGCGCGGTCCACGCGCGGAGACGGCCGGACGGGCTCGCCCCGGCCGCGGCAAACCCTCTTGGCAAAAGCCGGCCTTCGCACGGCCGCAGCGCAGGGGCTTGGTGCACGGCACCGAGAGATCCTGACATGCTGCCGCGAGGCGAGCGGGGCCGGAGACGGCCTCGCTCGGCACGCCCACCGATCAGGGCGTCATGACGCGGAGAACCTCGCCCTCGCGGCCATAGGCGATCCAACCGCCCTTGTTGTCGTCGCCCTCGATGCGGACGGTGATCTGCAGCCGCGAGCTGCGGGGATCGATCACCTTGTTCTTGGAAAAAGTGACGCGATCGACTTTGCCCCCCGCGAGCTTCAGGCGCTCGAGCGTCCTCGCCTTGAGCTCGGGCAGGCGGGCAAGCAAAGCGTCGTCGAGCTCGCCCGCCTCGAAGAACCAATCGTCCTGGAAATTGTGCCAAAGCGCCATCGATGGGGCGGCGAGCGAGCGCTTGATCTCGCCTTCTTCATAGGAGAAGCCGCCAAGTGTTCCGGGCTTCTGCGGATCCTCTGCGGTGATGTCGAGGCCACTCTTGCTGAACTCAAGCTGCATGATGCGCGCGTGCTCGCCGAGCGTTTTTCGCAATGCTGCTGTGCCCTGGGCAATGACTGCCGGATCGAGGTAGTTCGCCGGCGGCTTGCGGCCGGACGGCAGCCGGACCTGCTTCACCGTCCCGGCCGCGTCGAAGACGACCGAGCCCTTCTCGCCGCGCTCCTCGAGGGTGATCTCCCATTGCACGAAGGAGGGGCCGAAGTCGCGCCCGAGCCTGGTGAGCTCGATCGCGTAGATCGAGCCTTTGGGCATCTCCAGGCGCTCGCGGGCGGCGGCCTCCAACTTGGCGAGCTGCGACCAATCGACCTCGTTGATGCCGAAGCGCTGGTAGCGCGGCGTGCCTGGAATCTTCGGGTCGGGGATCCAAAACTCGGCCAAGGGCTCGGAGACGCCGTTCAGGTCGGCGTTGTACCAACGTTCTTTCTTGGCATCGTCGAGGTCGCGCGCAAGGAACCAGACATAAGAGGTGGCGAAACGGAATATCTTGATGCTCGGCTCCGTCCCCCACAACCGGGCGATCTCGCCGACGGCATCCGCGAGCGGCTTGCCGCCTTCATACATGTTCACCGTCTTCGCGCGCAGCGTGCCGTCGAGATTGACCCTCCGGATGTTGCCTTTCGCGTCGGCGATGATGCTCGCGCGCTCGCGCGGGCTCCTGACCTCGACCGTCCAAGCCACGTCGCCGCTTCGCGCCCTGGGGATGAGGATGAGCTGGCGCGCAATCCGCATATTGGCGATCCCATCCGGATCCTCGAGTGCCGCGCGCTTGATCGCGGCCTGGGAAAGCCGAGTCATTGCTGTGAAATCGACCTCGGCGAGATCGAAGAGGTTCTCCTCGAGCTTCGGGTTGATCAAGTTGAGCTCGACCGGCGTCGGACCGGAGGTGCTTTCCCAGTTGATGTACCAGTCCCCCAAGTAGAAGTCGCGCATCGACAGGCGATCGCGGGCGTAGGTCCATTTGTCGATATGCGTCGGCTGGGCCGGATCCTGCGCCTCGATCGAGAAACTGTCGCGGGTGATCTCCACGTCGAGAGCGCGGACAGGGTGGCCGATCTTCTCCTTGAGCACGTCGAGCGCATGCTGGGCCTGCTCGCTCTCGAAGAAAGGCCGATCGGCAGCGCCGATGCGGCAGCCGCTCACGAGTACAAGTGCCGCCACCAGGCAGCCCGCGCGAGCGATGCGCGCGGGTCTAGAAGAAATAGTCGACATGAACCTCCCATCCGGAACGCGGGCGTGCGCACTCGCCTGGCGACGCGAGCCTACGCTCTCGTCGTGCGAAAAGGAACGGCTTGGTGCCGACGTTTCGAGAGCAGCGGCGCTAATTCTCCGATCCGCCGAGCTCGCCCGGATTGGCGGTCACCTCCCAGCGTCCGGCGACGTCGGCGCAGCTGACGGGGACCGCGGCGAGATCGGGCAGGTACTGCGGCCGGTTCCTGACGATCTGGCCGGTCGCGAAGATGCGCGTCTGCCGTCCGTCCTCCGCCTGCGAAAGGGCGACGAGGAGACCGCCCGCGAGGGCGTCGTCCTCGGCCCAGCGGAGCTTGATGACGGTGACCGGGCGATTCTTCTCGTCCCGCGCCTGCCAATGCGCGACGGTCGGCATTCTCGCCTTGCCGACGCCGGCATGGACGGACCCGTCGAGGCCCACGCCGAGCTGCGCGAGCTTGGCCGGATCGGGGCGGTTGACCCGTTGGCTTTCGAGCGTGGTCCAGATCTCGACATGATCCATGCCGATCCAAGACGCGGCCGCGGACTTGTCGGGACGGGGATCGTAGAGCTGAAGGACGAGCGTGCGGGGGTCGAGTGCCATGAAGCGCAGCTCTGCGACGCGTGCGGCATCGGGTGTTCCATAAGCGACGAAAGCCGTCTTGCCGTCGGCAAGCATGCTTGCGGCACAGC
>DATJAC010000031.1:0-11171 GCA_035516655.1 Alphaproteobacteria bacterium
GGTGCCCCGCACGCTCTCCTCTCTGCTGCCGGAACTGACCATGCTCAAATCGGGCAATCCTATGCGGCGTGCGGATCACGTGGCGCGGGTCCTACTGGCAGGCGTTCCCCGCGCGCTCCTCCGGCGGCCGTTTGCCCAGAGCGCAGTGCGCGCCGCACCGCGCGGCCGAGCCGCTCAGCGCTCGATGCTCGGCTTGTTGGAATCGCCGAACAGACCGCTGAACCAGCCCCCATCCGAGCTCTTGCCGGCGCTGGCGTCTGCGGGGGGATTGAGCAGGTTGTTGACGAAGCCGTTCTCCTGATGCTCGAGCGCGTTGGTCTCGCGATCGACCTTCTGCCGGATATTGTTGGACGCCGTCGAGGCGCCGGCATGCTGCAAGAGCGCCGCCTCGCCCGAGGAGGCACCACCGGAGCGTTGCGCATTGGCTCCAGCTCCCTTGTCCGAGTCGAGCCCGAAGACGGTCTGGCGCGCCTGCTGGGCGGCCGTGATGTCGGTGGCACCCGCACTGGTCGCGGAGGGCGGACGCAGATTGAAATCGGGCGGCAGCGTGAGCGGCGGGCGGCGCACGTCGTCGATCGAGGCGCTCAGCGAGCTGTCATCGGCGGGAGCACCGCCGCCGCCCGTCAAGGCATTGTAGGTGCCCTTGACGGTATCGCAGGCGCCGAGTGCAAGAGGGAAGGCGAGCAGCGCCAGGGCCCTCGAAAACGTCTTTCTGCTCATTTGACCTCTAACCCTTAATCCTGGGTGCCGTGCTGCCGCAGCCGAGCCCCCGAGCGGCGTCTCGCGAAGGTGCCGGCCGATCACGGCCGGCCGACCGGGCCTGAACTGCCGGGGACGGGCGGCAGTGCCACGATTATAGCGCATCTTCGCACCCTTTGGGCAGAGCCGGAAGGAGCTTGGCTTGCCGCGGCTTAGCCGGGTCTAGCGCGCGCGGCTGCCGCCCTTGCGCAGCACGGTCTCCCAGAGGAGGAGGGCGACGCCCAGCGTGATCGCCGAATCCGCCAGGTTGAAGGCGGGCCAGTGATAGAGCCCGACATAGGCGTCGATGAAATCGACCACCGCATGCCGGATGAGCCGGTCGACGACATTGCCGAGGGCACCACCCGCGATCAGCCCCACACTCGCCGCGATCCACGGGTCGCGCGCCCGGCGCTGCCAGAGGAAGAGCCAGGCCACGACGGCAAGGGCGGCGGCAGAGAGCAGCCACGGCCCCCACGGCCCCTCGAGACGCAGCATGCCGAAGCTGACGCCGCGATTGCGCGCGAGCGCCAGGTTGAGGAAGGGTAGCAGCGGGATTTGCCGCGGCGGCTGCATGACGACCGCGGTGATCCACCATTTGCTCAGCTGATCGAGGAGGACCACGGCGGCGGCGAGGGCCACGGCGAGGCGGCTCGTCGACGGCTGAGCGGGGGCGGGAGGCGGCAGATCCGGCCCCATGCTCATTCCCTGGCCGGAGCCGAGGGGGCGAGGCGCGCACGCGCCTGACGGCCGTCCTCCTGCATCTGCTCGACGAGGGTGGCGATGCTGTCGAACGTCATCTCCGGCCGGAGCCGCTCGAGCAGGGCCACGCGCAGATGCTGGCCGTAGATCTCTTGGGCGAAATCGAAAAGGTGAGCCTCGAGGAGACTGCCCTTCGAGGGAAACATCGGCCGCACGCCGAGATTGGCGACCCCGTCGTGCCAGTTGATCGCGGGACCGCGGTCGAGCCCGGCGCGCACGGCATAGACACCTCGCGCGGGCTCGAGGTAGCCCTCGAGCGAAAGGTTCGCCGTCGGCATGCCGAGCTCCCGCCCGCGCTTGTCGCCTTGCAGCACGCGCCCCTCGATCTCCCAGGGGCGGCCGAGAAGCGCTGCCGCGGCGAGCGGATCGCCGGCCTGAAGTGCTGTGCGCACGCCGGTCGACGAGTAGATCTCGCCGTGCGAGCCGCGGACGCGGGTCAAGCGGCTCACGCCGAAACCGTGGCTGGCGCCCAGCCGCTCGAGCAGGAGCGCGTCGCCCCCGCGCTTGTGGCCGAAGGCGAAATTGTCGCCGACCACGGCATGGCGGAGGGCCAGGCCGGCGAGCAGGACCTCGCTCACGAAAGCCTCGGCGCTCAGCTTGGAGAGCGCTTCGTCGAAGGCGAGGACCACGAGCAGATCCACCCCCAGCGCCTCGATGAGCCGCGCCTTGATGCGGAAGGGCGTGAGCCGGAAGGGGGGCAGCTCCGGACGGAAGAAGCTGCGCGGGTGCGGCTCGAAGGTCAGTACCGCAAGGGGTGCGCCGGCCGCGCGCGCGATCTTGCCGGCCTCGGCGATGATCGCCTGATGGCCGAGGTGCACGCCGTCGAAATTGCCGATGGCGACGACGGCACCCTGAGCCGTCGCTGGCAGCTCGCTATGATGTCGGAAGACGCGCATCGCGCTCGGGGCTCCTTTCCGAGCCCCAAGGTTAGGAGCTTGTCGCCGATTTTTCTATGGGCTCAAGCCGCGGCGCGCGCCGGAACGATCACCTGGGCCTCGCCCTCGAGGACGACCTCGTTGGCGACCATGCACACGGTCAGAAGCCTCACCCGCCTCTTATCCGGCATGACGTCGACGACGGTCACGCGCGCGTTGACCGTATCGCCCGAGCGCACCGGTGCCTTGAATTTGAGGCTCTGGGAGAGATAGATGCAGCCGGGTCCCGGCAGCTTGGTCCCCAGCACCGTCGAGATGAAGCTCGCGGCCAGCATGCCGTGGGCGATGCGCCCCTCGAACATGGTACCGGCGGCGAACTCGTGGTTGAGATGGACGGGGTTGAAGTCCCCCGATATGCCGGCGAAGAGCACGATGTCGGCGTCCGTCACCGTGCGGGCGTAGAGTGCCGTCATGCCGGGGACGAGGTCCTCGATGTAATAGCCGTGGAGTTCGTCCCTCGCCGTGCGCCCCGGTCCGTCCACCATATCCAGTGCCATCGTCCCGCTCTTAGGTTGTTGCAACGCAATATCTATATTGCAGCGCACTTTAGTCGATCCGGCGGCGGGGAGCAACAAGGAAGGCGGACCGGGCCCGGCCCGTAAAGAGGTCTTCGAATCAATATGATTCGCGACTGCGGGCGTCGTGCCGCGAAGCGGCGCCGGTAGTGTGCAGGTGCCGCATGCTAGGTCCGCGGGGGGCGCGGATCGAGGGGGAGGAGGCCGGCGAGGCCCACCGCGTCCTCGAAGAGCTTGGCCGCCTCGAGGAGGGCGGCCTCGCCGCGCGGCGGGGCCACGAGCTGCAGGCCGATCGGCCGGCCGTCGGCACTGAAGCCGCAAGGCAGGACGAGGGCGGGAGAGCCCGTGAGCGTGATCGCGAAGGTGACCGCGACCCAGTCGATGTAGGTCTCGTAAGTGTGGCCGTCGACCTCGGCCACGTAGCGCTCCTCGACGGGGAAAGGCGGCACGGGGGCGGCCGGGCAGAGGAGGAGCTCGTACCGGCGGAAGAAATCGGCGACACGATAGAAGAGTGCCGCACGCGCGCGGATGGCGCGCGCGATCTCCTCGGCGCCGAGCTTGAGCCCCCGTTCGATGTTCCAGATCACCTCGGGCTTGAGCTTGTCGCGGTTGAGTGCGAGCTTCTCGGCGTGCGCGGTCGCGAACTTGAGCGCGCGCAGCACCTGGAAGATCTCGCGCGCGTCGGCGAGGTCGGGCGAGGCCTCCTCGACCACGACGCCGAGTG
Organism: Alphaproteobacteria bacterium; assembly: GCA_035516655.1. GTDB lineage: Bacteria > Pseudomonadota > Alphaproteobacteria > JACZXZ01 > JACZXZ01 > DASPPM01. The sequence continues at coordinate 3,675 of DATJAC010000031.1, forward strand.
CTTCGAAGCGGCGTGCCGCCCGCGCGCAGGCCTCCTTCACCTCGCCGGCGACCATGAAGCCGCCGAGATCGGGCGTGAAGGCGACGCGCTTGGGCAGGCGCGGCGCGTCCACATGGGCCGTGAAGCTGCGTGCGGGGGCCGCAAAGGCGAGCGGATCGCGCGGATCGCCGCCGACCATGGCATCGAGCATGAGGGCCAGGTCGCCGACGTTGCGCGCCATCGGGCCCTGCACCGAGAGCGTGTCGAAGGGGTCCGTCACGGGCCCGGCGGCGACCCGGCCGAGGCTCGGGCGCAGGCCGACGACGGAGCAGAAGCTCGCGGGCGTGCGCAGGCTGCCGCCGAGATCGGAGCCGTGGGCGAGCCAGACCTCGCCGGTGGCGAGTGCCACCGCCGCCCCGCCCGACGAGCCGCCGCAGGTGAGCGCCGTGTTCCACGGATTGAGGGTGCGGCCGAAGACCTCGTTGAAGGTGTTGCCGCCCGCACCGAACTCGGGCGTGTTGGACTTGGCGATGACGAGGGCGCCGTTCTGCTCGAGCCGCTCGACGAGGACGTCCGAGTACGTGGAGACGTGGTTCGCGAAGAGAGGCGAGCCGCGTGTCGTGCGCACGCCTGCGACCTCGACGAGGTCCTTGATCGCGATCGGAAGCCCGGCCAGGAGGCTGCCCGGCCGCAGGTGCTTCGCGGCCGCGCGCGCCCGCTCGGCGCAAAGGGTCGGGAGCGCATTGACGAGGGGTTCGACCGCGGCGATGCGGGCGAGCGCCGCCTCGATGAGCTCGAGCGGGGTGACCTCTCCAGCGTGCAAGAGGGCGGTGGCTTGGCGGGCGCTGAGCGCGGTGAGTTCTCTGTTCATGGCGCAGGAGTGGAGCAAATGCGGGGGCTTCCGGTCAATCGCCCGTTCGATCGACTCTCGAGCGCCCTCGTCAAGACGGGGGGAAGGGTCTAGAATGCCCGAAAGCGGACGGGGGAGCTGGAGATGCGGCCGCAGGGGCGAGACGCCGCGCACACGCTCAAGGGTGTGGCGCTCTTCGAGGGCTTGGCGCAGGGTGTCCGCGAGCGCTACGAGCACGCCTGCATCTGGCGCCGCTTCAAGCCCGAGGAGCAGATCATCGACCGCATGAGCGACACGCACGACGTGTTCTTCGTGGTCGAGGGCAGCGTGCGGATCGTCAACTTCTCGCTCTCCGGCCGCGAGGTCTCCTTCGGCGACATGCATGCCGGCGAGTTCTTCGGCGAGCTCGCCGCGATCGACGGCAAGCCGCGCTCGGCGAGTGCGGTCGCCACCTCCGACTTGCTCCTCGCCATGATGCCGGCCGAGGTCTTCCGCACCATGCTGGCGGAGCATCCGCCGATAGCGTTCGCCATCATGCGCCGGCTCGCCAAGATCGTGCGCGTCTCCACCGGCCGCATCATGGACCTCTCGACGCTCGGCGCTTATGACCGGGTGTGCGCCGAGCTTCTGCGCCTGGCGCGACCGACGCTCAAGCCGGACGGTACCGCGCGCATCCGGCCGATTCCGCTCCATTCGGACATCGCGAGCCGCGTCTCCACGGCGCGCGAGACCGTGGCGCGCGTGCTCGGCGACCTGCAGCGCCAGAACCTGGTCACGCGCGAGAGCGACGCGCTCTTCGTGCGCAACTTCGCGAGCCTCGAGCATAGCGTCCCCGAGCTCGGCGAGAGCCCGGACTGACCCAGCCGCAGCAGCCCGCCGCCGCGGCGCCGCGGCTCACGACGCGGCGAGCGCCATCCTGAGCTGGTAATTGCCCTTCTCCTCCGGCGGAGGGGGCACCCGCGCGCATGGTCCCCTCGACCGCGGACAGGCTGAGCGCCCGCATCAGGGCGGTGCGCTGGCAGCGGCTTCCTTGGGCGGCCGGTTCGCCTCAAGGCGCCGTCGCTCCCGTGCCGCGACCAGCGCCGCGAAACCGCCATTAAGCGCCATTCCGGCAAGCATGGCGGCGACGAAGACGAAGGGCTCGAGGCGGCCGAGGGCGAGTGCGGTGACCGCCGGGCCGGGGCAGAAGCCGGCGAGGCCCCAGCCGACTCCGAAGAGAAGCGCGCCGAAGATCAGGGGCCGATCGAGGGCCGAGCGCTCGGGGCCGCGGAAGCGGTCGTCGAGCAAGGGAGCGGCCCTGCCGCGCGCCAGGCGAAAGCCGGCACCGGCCACCAGGACCGCAGCCGCCATGACGAAGGCGAGGCTCGCATCCCAGCGGCCGGCAAGGTCGAGGAAGGCGAGGACCTTGGCCGGGTCGATCATGCGGGAGATCACCAGCCCCAGGCCGAAGAGGAGACCGCTCAAGAAGGCGACGAGCGTGCGTGCCATGACACTTTCACTCTCCCGCGAGATGGCGGACGACGAAGACGGTGGCCATCCCCGCCGCCATGAAGACAAGCGTGGCGGCGAGCGAGCGCCGCGATAGGCGTGCGATCCCGCACACCCCGTGTCCGCTCGTGCATCCGCTCCCGAGCCGCGTGCCGAAGCCGACGAGCAGGCCGGCCAAGGCGAGCGTGGGGAGCGAGGTGCCGATGGTGATGCGAGGAAGGCTTCCGGTCGCGAGGGCCGAGAGGCCGGGTGCAGCGAGCATGCCGAGCACGAAGGCGACGCGCCAGCTGCCCTCGCCTTTCGCCGGCTTGCCGATCCCCGCGACGATCCCGCTGATGCCGGCAATGCGGCCGTTCGCCAGCCACAGGAGTGCCGCCGCGAGTCCGATGAGGGCACCGCCGAGCGACGCCGAGACAGGGGTGAAGTTCTCCCAGGCCATCGCCTCGCCTCAGCCTTGCTTGCAGAAGATGCGATGGAGCTCGCGCAGAATGGGCTCGACCCGCCGCGAGGCGAGCCGGTAATAGATCGCCGTGCGCTCGCGGCGCGTGGCCACCAGCCGCTCCTGCCGCAGCTTCGCCAGGTGCTGCGACAGGTTGGACGGCCGGAGGCCGAGGCGCCGGCCGAGATCGCCCGCGGCACACTCGCCCTCGACGAGCGTGCAGAGGATCATCAGCCGATGCCGGCTCGCGAGCGAGCGCAGGAAATGCGATGCCCTGGCGGCGCGCCGTCCGAAGGCCTTGGGGTCGACCCTGTATTTCATAGTCCGCTAATATATGAAATATGGAGTCGGTTTCAAGGATTCTTGAGGCCGGCCGCGCCGCGCTCCGGCAAGGCTGCGCGCCCGCCGGCCTCACGCCGGCCGGCGCGCCTTGAGTGCGGCGGCGAGGGTGCCGTCGTCGAGGTAGTCGAGCTCGCCTCCGATCGGCACGCCGTGCGCCAGGCGCGAGACCGAGATGCCGAGCGGGGCCAGGCGGTCGGCGATGTAGTGCGCCGTGGTCTGGCCGTCGACGGTGGCGTTGGTCGCGAGGATGACCTCCTTGATTCCCTCCTCCTTCACCCGCTGCAGCAGCTTCGGGATGTTGAGCTGATCGGGCCCGACCCCGTCGAGGGCCGAAAGCGTGCCGCCGAGCACGTGGTAGCGCCCCTTGAAGGCGTTGGCACGCTCGAGCGCCCAGAGATCGGCGACCTCCTCGACCACGCAGAGCACGCCCGCCTCGCGCCGAGGGTCGGCGCAGACGGCACAGGGGTCGCTCGTGTCGAGGTTGGCGCAGCGCGAGCAGGGACGAATGTGACGTGCGGCCTCGCCGAGGGCGGCGGCGAGCGGCTCGAGCAGCGTCTCGCGCCGCTTGATGAGATGGAGGGCCGCCCGGCGCGCGGAGCGCGGGCCGAGACCCGGCAACTTGGCGAGGAGCTGGATGAGACGCTCGATCTCCGGTCCGGTCATGACGCAACCGTCGTGCGCGCAAGCCCACCGCCGCGGACCGTCATTGCGAGGAGGCGAAGCCGACGAAGCAACCCAGGAATCCTGGCCGCAGGCGGGATTGCTTCGCCTTCGGCACGCAATGACGTCGGTGGAGTTCGCCAACCATCGCCGGGTAGCAAGACTCTCGCTCCTGCCGTCAGAACGGCAGCTTGAGGCCGGGCGGCAGCGAGAGGCCGCCGGTCAAGCGCTGCATTTCCTCGGCGACGCGGGCCTCGACCTTCGCCTTGGCGTCGTTGAAGGCGGCGACGATGAGATCCTCGAGCACCTCGATCTCCTTGGCTTCGGCGAGCGAAGGATCGATCTTGATGCGCCGCATCTCGCCTCTGCCGTTGACGGCTACCCGCACCATGCCGCCGCCGGATGCACCCTCGAGCTCGAGCTCGCCGAGCTTCTGCTGCATCTCCTGCATGCGGCTTTGCATCTCCTGAGCCTGTTTCATGAGCTGGCCGAGGTTCTTCATAAGAGCGCGTCTCCGTCATCGCCGGCATCGCCGTCCCCGCCTGCAAGCCCGGCCTCGAGGGCATCGCCCGCGGGCGCATGCGCGGCCCCGTCCTCCGCCGCAGGGACCAGCTCGCGCACGGTCTCGACCACAGCCCCCGGGAAGCTCTTGAGCACAGCCTCCACGAGGGGGAGGGCCGCCGCCTCGGCGAGGCGGTCGGCAGCCTGGCGCTTGGCCTCCTCGCGCAGGGTGGGCGCGCCCCCCTCGCTCGCGACCGAGATTGCCCAGCGCCGGCCCGTCCATCCGGCAAGCAAAGTGGTGAGCCGCGGCGCCAGATTGGCGGGGGCTTGTGCCGCCGGGCGAAACTCGAGCCGGCCGGGCTCGAAACGCACGAGGTGCACGCTGTTGCGAAGTTGGGCTCCGAGAATGGGCTCGTGCTGCTCGACGAGCTCGACGAGGGCGGCGAAGCTCTCGGGCTCCGCCCGTTCGGCCGCGACGTGCTCCGCCGTCTCGGGCGTGCGGGCAAGGGCGGCCTGGGAGCGCCCGCTCCCCATCTCCGAGCTCGCGCGCACGCCGGGTTTTGCCGGGGCCGGCGTGGCACTCCTCGCCCCGCCCTCGCTCCGCGGCGGCTCCCCGCCTCGCGCCGCTGCCGGTGCCGCTTGGGAGGCCGCCGGCGCCGGACGCTCGGCCGCGAGCGCCTTCACGAGCTCGGCCGGGCTCGGCAGCTCGGCCGCATAGGCAAGGCGAACGAGGGCCATCTCGGCGGCCGCGAGCGGGCTTCCCGCCCCTTGCGTCTCGCCGAGGCCCTTGAGCAGCATCTGCCAGGCGCGGGTGAGGACGGGCATGGTGAGCCGGGACGCCATCTCCCGGCCCCGCGCGCGCTCCGTATCGGAGGAGACCGGACCTTCGGCACCTGCGTCGATCTTGAGGCGGGTGAGCCAATGGCAGACCTCGAGAAGATCCTGGATGACCACGAGCGGGTCGGCGCCACCGGCATAGAGCGTTTCAAGCAGCGCCAGTGCCGCGGCGATCTCCCCCTTCATCAGAAGCTCGAAGAGATCGAGGCTCTGCGCCCGGTCGGCCAGGCCCAGCATGAGGCGCACCTCCTCGGCCGTAGGCGCACCGGCGCCATGGGCGATCGCCTGATCGAGGAGCGAGAGGCCGTCGCGCACCGAGCCGTCGGCCGCGCGCGCGATGAGACGGATCGCCTCCTCGGGTACCGCCGTTCCTTCGGCAGCGGCGATCTTGCCGAGATGGGCCGCGAGCTCGCCCTGGCCGACGCGGCGCAGATCGAAGCGCTGGCAGCGCGAGAGAACGGTGACCGGCACCTTGCGGATCTCGGTCGTCGCGAAGATGAACGTGACGTGCTCGGGCGGCTCCTCGAGCGTCTTGAGCAGCGCGTTGAAGGCGCTCTTCGAAAGCATGTGCACTTCGTCGATGATGTAGACCTTGTAGCGGGCAGCGACCGGGCGGTAGCGCACGCCGTCGATGAGCTCGCGGATGTCGTCGACCCCGGTGCGGCTGGCCGCGTCCATCTCGATCACGTCGACGTCGCGGTCGGCGGCGATGGCGAGGCAATGCGCGCATTGGCCGCACGGCTCGACCGTGGGTCCGCCTCGACCGTCGGGGCCCACGCAGTCGAGTGCCTTGGCGATGATGCGCGCCGTCGTGGTCTTGCCCACCCCGCGCACGCCGGTCAGCACGAAGGCATGGGCGATGCGCCCGCCGGCGATGGCGTTCGACAGCGTGCGGACCATCGCCTCCTGGCCTATCAGCTCGGCGAAGCGCCCGGGGCGATACTTGCGCGCCAGCACGCGATAGGGTGTGGGCTCGCCGTTCACGGTACCTGCGGTCATGGCGCCTGGGGACGATCTCGCTCGAAAGGCGGCCGAGCGCTCCGTTGCTCGGCACGCGCCGAACCCTTGAGCGCACCTGGATTTCGGCTGGGAGGTTGGCCATCGACCCGGGACCGGCTCGTTACGGCTGCTTCCTTCCGGACCTGACCGGGTTGGCGAGAGTCCCGTCCGCCGCCAACCTCCCGTGCGGCACTATATCAGGATCGGCCGCGAGAGTCGCAAGCCTCGCGAGCGCTCAAGGGCAGCTGCACCGGGGCTGCGGCTCCGCGCGCGCAGCACAGGGCCGTGCGACGAACGATTGCGCGGCCCCCGGACGCTGTGCCAGTTTGCGCGGCATGGAGCGGCCCAATTTCTATGCGGCGTGCGGACTCGACCGCGCCGGCACTCTGCGCACGGACGAGCGCTGGCTGCGCGCACGCCTCGAGGACGCGCGCACGCGCGTCGTGCCGGTGTGGCGCAGCCAGAATCTCTTCAGCCTCGATGCGGAAGAGGCCCGGGCGCCCGCGCCCCTCCTGCCCACCCTCGCCGAGGCCCGCGGCATCCTCGACGGCGAAATGCCGCTCGTGCTGCTCGGCTTGAGCGCCGATATCGCCTATTTCGCCCTCGAGCTTTCGGCCGGCGAGGACGGCAATGCGGCCGCCGCCGCATGGGGCGGGGCCTTCGCGGATCTGCGCCGCCACGGCCCGCTGCTCCCCCACGGCGAGGGCGGCATCCTCGCCTATGCGCGGGGCATCCTCCACTGGCACTCGCGTCACCGCTTCTGCGGCGTGTGCGGCGCGCGGACGGTGAGCATGCAGGCCGGCCACGTCCGCGCCTGCACCGAGCCATCCTGCAAGACCCAGCATTTCCCGCGGACCGATCCGGCGGTGATCATGCTGGTGAGCTGCGGGGAGCGCTGCCTGCTCGGCCGGCAGCGCGTCTGGCCGCCCGGCATGTACTCGACCCTCGCGGGCTTCGTCGAGCCGGGCGAGAGTCTCGAGGATGCGGTCGCGCGCGAAGTCCGCGAGGAGGCCGGTGTCGTCGTCGCCGAGGTGCGCTACCACTCCTCCCAGCCGTGGCCCTTCCCGGCCTCGATCATGCTCGGCTTCACCGCCGAGGCCTTGGCACCGGCCTTGGCCGTCAACCGCGACGAGCTCGAGGACGCGCGCTGGTTCAGCCGGAGCGAGCTCCTGGCGAGCCCGGAGGACGAGAGCTTTCGCCTGCCGCGCCGGGATTCGATCGCCCGCCGGCTGGTCGAGAGCTGGCTTGGACGGGACTAGCCCGCGGTCCGATCAAGTGGAATCAATCCACATCGTCGTTCCCGCGAAAGCGGGAACCCAGGACCAGGTGACGGGCCGTTGCCCCTGGACCCCGGCTTTCGCCGGGGTGACGAAAGAGATGTTCTACTTGATCGGATTCAGCT
>DATJAC010000032.1:0-6060 GCA_035516655.1 Alphaproteobacteria bacterium
CGCGCCGCGGCACGAGCACGAGCCAGGGAAACCGGCTGTCGTCCATGAGGAGCGCGCGGCAGAGCGGCAGGTCCGCGACGAAGCGGGTGTCGGCGGCGAGCTGGGGGTGGAGCGCGAAACTCACGCGGTCCGCTCGAGCGCTGCGCGCAGCTCCTGGCGCAAGAGGTCGATCGGCACGAGCCGGCCCTTGCGCTCGACCATCCAGAAGGTCCAGCCGTTGCACGCGGGGGCTCCCTGCAATGCTGCCGCCACCTGATGGATCGAGCCTTTGTGTTCGGCCGAGATGAGGGTGCCGTCCGCGCGCACTTTCGCCGTCCAGCGCCGCGTGGCGTCGAAGAGGAGCTCGCCCGGCCGCACCAGGCCCTGCTCGACGAGCCAGCCGAAGGGAATGCGCGGCTCCTCGCGGCGCGCGCGGAGCTCGAGGGCCTCGGGATCATCCCCCACGGCGACGCCGGCGATGCGCGCGCGCGCGCGCTCGGCATAGGCCGGGTCCTTCTCGATGCCGACGTAGTCGCGCCCGAGGCGGCGCGCCACCACTCCGGTGGTCCCCGTGCCGAAGAAGGGATCGAGGACGAGGCCGCCGGGTTTGGTCGCCGCAGTGATGCAGCGGTGGAGGAGGGCTTCGGGCTTCTGGGTAGGGTGCGCCTTCTTGCCTTCGTCGTCCTTGAGGCGCTCGACGCCGGTGCAGATGGGGATGAGCCAGTCGCTGCGCATCTGCAGCTCGTCGTTGAGCGCCTTCATCGCCTCGTAGTTGAAGGTGTAGCGGGCACTCGCACTCTTGGCGCACCAGATCAGCGTCTCGTGGGCGTTGGTGAAGCGCCGCCCGCGGAAGTTCGGCATGGGATTGGTCTTGCGCCAGATGACGTCGTTCAGGATCCAGAAGCCGAGGTCCTGGAGGATGGCCCCCACCCTGAAGATGTTGTGGTAGCTGCCGATCACCCAGAGCGTGCCGTCCTCCTTGAGGGCGCGCCGGGCGGCTCCGAGCCAGGCGCGGGTGAAGGAGTCGTAGGCGTGGAAGTCGTCGAAGCGGTCCCACGCGGCCTCGCAGCCCTCGACCCGCGTATTGTTCGGCCGGTGCAGCTCGCCCGCGAGCTGCAGATTATAGGGCGGGTCGGCGAAGACCATGTCGACCGAGCCCGAGGGCAGCCAGCCCATGAGCTCGATGCAGTCGCCGACGAGAATCTGGTTTGCCCGCAACGCTTGCCCCCCTGACTTCGCGGATGCGTGCCCACGCATCCGGCCCCTTGCCGAAGCCATTGCTGTGCGCAGGCGGCCGAGGCCAGCCCGCGCGCCAAGCCGCCCACTTTGAGTCAAGCGAGTCGCCGGGTCAATATATTTGTGGAGTCAAAGGCTTAGCGTGCCTTGCTGGGCGCTGACCGGGGCGAAGCTGCGGCGATGGTGGCAAGTGATGCCGAGGCGCCACAAGGCCTCGCGGTGCTCCTCCGTGCCGTACCCCATATTGTGTTCCCAGCCGAAGCCGGGGTAGCGCGGGGCCAGGCGCCGCATGAGGCGGTCGCGGGTGACCTTGGCCAAGACCGAGGCGGCGGCGATCGAGAGGCTGAGCCCGTCGCCGCCGACAATGCACTCGACCGGGCAGGGGAGCCGCGGCGCGCGGTCGCCGTCGACAAGGGCGAGCTCCGGCATGAGGCCGAGCCCGGCTAAGGCGCGCGCCATGGCGATATGCGTGGCGGCGAGGATGTTGAAGCGGTCGATCTCATAGACGCTCGCGGCGGCGATGCCGTAGCGCAGGAGGCCGCGCCGCGCCCCCTCCTCGAGGATGCCGACGTAGACCTCGCGCGCCTCGACCGGAAGGCGCTTCGAATCATCGAGCCCGGCGAGGCGGCGCTTCAGCTTGCGGCGAGCGGCCTCGTCATGGCCGAGGATGACGGCGGCGGCGACGACCGGGCCCGCCCAGGGCCCGCGTCCGGCCTCGTCGATGCCGGCGACGAGACCCGTTGCTCTGCGCTCGAAGGAAAAATCCGGCATCGCCTCTCGGCTCCCCGCCGGGCAGTGCCGGCGCTGCCCGATTCTAGCCCTCGCCGTGCCGGGCCGCTACTCGGCCGCTTGCCGCGGCGGCAACACCTCGGCCGTGAGCAGCTTCTCGAATTCCGCCGGCGGCTTGGGCTTGCTGAAGAGGAAGCCCTGGATCGCGTTGCAGCGGTAGGCGCGCATGTAGGTGAGCTCCTCGTTCGACTCGACCCCTTCCGCGATCGCCTTCTTGTCCATGGCATGGGTCATCGAGATGATGGCCTGGACGAGGGCGCCGTGGGCGGGATCGGCGGTCATGCGCGAGACGAAGGAGTGATCCACCTTGAGGGTCTCGACGGGCAGGCGCGAGAGATAGCTCAAGGCGGAGTGCTCGATCCCGAAGTCGTCGACCGCGAAGGTGATGCCGGTCGCGGCGAGGCGGTTCATGGTGCGGGTCACGAGCTCGACGTTGCGCAGGATCGTGCTCTCGGTGAGCTCGAGCTTGAGTCCGGCGTGCGGCAGCCCGGTTTCCTTGAGGATGGAGAGCACCCGGTCGCCCAGATCCTCGCGCATGAGCTGCCAGCCGGAGACGTTCACCGAGACGGGAAAATCGCAGATCCCGGCGCGCTGCCAGGCCTGGGTCTGCACGCACGCCATGCGCAGGACATATTCGCCGAGCGGGACGATGAGCCCGCTCTGCTCGGCGATGGGGATGAACTCTCCGGGCGGGACGAGCCCGCGCGTGGGGTGGCGCCAGCGCACCAGCGCTTCCATGCCGATGATCTTGAAACTGACGGTGTGGACCTGGGGCTGATAATAGACGAGGAGCTCCTCGCGCTCGATCGCCCGGCGCAGCTCGCCCTCGGTACCCAGGCGCTTGACGGCACTTTCCGTCATATGGCGGCTGTAGAACTCGTAGCCCTGGCCGAGGGTGGCGCGTGCGCGGGTGAGGGCGGTCGAGGCGTTGCGCAGGAGGGCTTCGGGCGCCTCGCCGTCGTCGGGGCAGAGGCTGATGCCCATGACGACCTTGGCGTAGAGCTCGCTGCCGTCGAGCACGAAAGGCGTCTCGAAGGCCTCGGTCAGCCGCCGGATGGGGGCCGCCACATCGGTGCTGCGCTTGATCCCGCCCAGCATGGCGAAGAAGCGGCCCCCGCCGGCATGCGCCACCGTGTCGCCGGGCCTGAGGGCCGGCTGCAGCCGGAGGGCCGCCTCGCGGATGATGCCGTCGGCGGCGGCGAGGCCCGAGCTGTCGCGGATGTTCTCGAGCGATTCGAGCTCGAGATAAATCACCGCGATCTTGGTCGAGAGCCGCTGCGCCTGCGGCAGCGCTTGCGACAGGCGGTCCTCGAACAGCTGCTGGTTCGGCATGCCGGTCAGCGGATCGTAGTAGGCGAGGTAGTCGCGGTGCGCCTCGAGCTTCTTGAGCTCGGTGATGTCGAGGGCGACACCGTCCCACTGCACCTCGCCGTCCTCGAGCCGGCGCGGCCGGGCGATCGATTTCAGCCAGCGCACGCCGGCGATCGGCGTCTGCAGCCGGAACTCGACCTCCATGGGGGTGAGCGCGTGGGCGGAGTGGCGCAGCGCGTCGTCGAACCCCGCGCGGTCCTCGGGGACGACGATATTCATGAACTGGCTGCTGTCGCGCACCATGCCTTCCGGATCGATGCCGTAGAGGATCTGCATCGCCGGGCTGACGTAGGTATAGGCCATCTTGCCGTCGCGTTTCAGCACCTGCCGGAAGATGGCCCCGGGCAGGTTCTCCGCGATGCTCCTCATGCGCTCCTCGGTCTCGCGCAGCTCGTTGAAGGCGCGGCTCGCCCGCAGCATGTAGCGCACGCGGTGGCTCAGGATCAGCCAGTTGATCGGCTTGACGATGAAGTCGGTGGCCCCGGCCTCATAGGCCCGCTCGATCGATTCGAGATCATCGAGGCCGGTCGCCATCAAGACCGGGACGTAGGTCGCATCGCGGCGCTTCCTGAGCTCGCGGCAGAGCTCGAAGCCGTCCATGACGGGCATCACCACGTCGGAAATCAGCATCTTCGGACGCGATTCCTCGAAGGCCTGGAGCGCCTCCGCACCGTCACCGCTCTCGACGACGGTAAACCCGTCCTGCTCGAGCGTCTCGCGCATGAGAAAGCGCATGGTCGCATCGTCATCGACGATCAGGATGACGGAACTCTCGGCGCTTTCTCCTGAACTCACGAACCGTTCTCCATCAGCCCCTTGAGCCCGCGCAAGGCGCCGGCGAGCTCGCTCTCGAAGGCCGGCAGCATTGCCGCGATCTCCTGGGCAGCCCCTTTGCGGCCGAGGGCCTCGATCTCCTTGCAGCGCCCGGAGAGGCGTTGCGCGCCCAAATTGGCGGCACTCGACTTGAGGCTGTGCGCGGTCCGCCATGCGGCCTCGGTATCGCCGCGCGCGATCGAATCCTTGAGCTCGTCGGCGAGCTTGGGGGCGGACTTGGCGAATTCGCTCAGCACGCGGTCGAGCACCGATTGCGGTCCCCGCTTGGGCAGGGAGCGGATGCGCTCGATGGCGTCCATGTCGATCTCGGCGGCGGCCTCCGGCGAAGCCCCGGCCGGCGTCCCTTTTTCCTCGTTCGTCACCTTGCACGCCTCCGCACCCGCTGCGACCCCCGGCTTCGGCTCGGCCTTGGCGGCCTCGGCCGGGGCTCCCTCGTGCTTGCGATGCGCCAGCCAGCGCTTGAGCGTCTCGCCCACCTGCGCCTCGTCGAAGGGCTTGCTCAGGAAATCGTCCATGCCGGCCTGGAGGCACTGCTCGCGCACGCCGGCCATGGCATGGGCCGTGATCGCGACGATCGGCGTGCGCGCGGCGTCGCCGGCGGCGAGCGGGCCGCCGCGCTCGAGCTCGCGGATGCGCCGCGAGGCCTCGAAGCCGTCCATCACGGGCATCTCGCAATCCATCAGGATGAGATCGAAGGGCTGCTGGACGACGAGACGCACGGCCTCCTGCCCGTTGTTCGCGGTCGTGACCTTGCAGCCCATCGCCCCGAGCATGCCGTTGGCGACCTCCTGATTGATGACGTTGTCCTCGACCACCAGGAGGTGCGCGTCGAACTGCGGGCGGACTCTGGTGAGCGGGCCGGAGCGCACGAAGAAGGGTGCTACCCCCTTCTGGCGCGCACCCGAGGCAAGCGTGGCGAGACAGTCGAACAGCACCGACGGCCGCACCGGCTTGGTGAGCTGCGCATAGGGCTTGACCTTGCCGGACGCCTCATCGACGCCTTCCACGCCGGTCAGCAGGATGTACTCGCCGACCGCCGCCTCGGACTGCGCGCGCGCCCAGCTCATGAGCTCGAAGCCCTTGGAGCCGAGCCCCTTCACGTCGATGAAGGCCGCGTCGAAGGCCCGTCCGGAGGCCGCCGCCGCCGCGGCGATCGCGTCGTGCGCGGCACTCACCGTGGGAGCCAACTCCGAGTCGATCTTCCAGCTCGAGAGATAACTCGACATCACCTTGGCACTCGTCGCGTTGGTATCGACGAGCAGGACGCGAAGCGGGCGCGACATCCGGCGTGGTGCCGTGGCGTCGGCGGCGTCACCCTCGACGTGGGCGAGCCTTACGGTGAACCAGAAGCGCGAGCCGCGGCCGAGCTCGCTCTCGACGCCGATCTCCCCGCCCATGAGCTCCGCGAGCTGGCGCGCGATGGCGAGGCCGAGTCCGGAGCCGCCGTATTTGCGCGTAAGCGAGGTGTCGATCTGGCGGAAGGACTCGAAGACCCGGGCCTGCTGATCGGGCGCTATGCCGATCCCGGTATCGAGCACGGAGAAGGAGAGGAGCACGTCCTTCGCCTCGCTGCGCGCGAGCATGAGATCGACGTAGATCTCGCCGTGGTCCGTGAACTTGATGGCGTTGCCGACCAGGTTGACGAGGATCTGGCGCAGCCGGATCGGGTCGCCGCGCAGCTGGCGCGGCACGTCCTCGGAGACGTAATAGATGAACTCGATCCCCTTGCTGGCACAGCGCGCCGAGAGAAGATCGTTCACCTCGGCGATGACCTCGCGCGGATCGAAGACGGAGTCGATGAGCTCGAGCCGGCCGGCCTCGACCTTGGAGAGGTCGAGGATGTCGTTGATG
>DATJAC010000033.1:0-6399 GCA_035516655.1 Alphaproteobacteria bacterium
CGCGGGTGGTTGGCGCACCGGTTGTAGCAGAAATAGACCTGCCAGCGGTCGAGCGGGGAGAGGTTGTGCCCCGAGGCGTGCATGAGGTTGCAGTGGAAGATGGCGGCCATGCCCGCCTTGCCCTTGACGGCGACAGGCGCGGGGCACTCCGCCAGCATCTCCTTCATGCGCGCGGGCGGCACCGCCCAGAATTTGTACGCCGTCGAGGTGTCGAAATAAGGCTCGGTGCGGCCGAGGCGGTGGCTGCCGGGCAGGAGATAGAGGCAGCCGTTGAGCTCCGTCGCATCGTCGAGCGCGATCATGTAGGTCGCCATCGCCGGCTCGGCGATGCCGTCGCGCATCCAGGCCCCGTAATCCTGGTGCCAGGGCCACACCGAGCCCTCGATCGCCGTCTTCACGTTCACCTTGGAGTGGTGAAGATAGAGCTTCTCGTCGCGCAGAACCTGCTGTGCGGTGCCGAGGGTCCGCGGCAGCCGGCAGGCCGCGCGAAAGGCCGCAGAGGCGGTGTCGCCGTCCGTCTCGTGGAGTCGAAAGAGCGATTTGGGTGCGCGCACCTCGCCCTCGCGCACCACCGCCTCGGTCTCCACCATGGCGACCCGCGCCACCTCGCGGCGGAGCACGGCGATCTCCGCGGGCGCGAAGCATTCGGGAAAAATCAGGAACCCATCGCGATCGTAGCGCTCGAGCTGCTCTTCGCTGAGGCGCATCCTGGACCTCCCGGGGGCCGGTCTCCGACGAGGGGGAGGATCATAGCGCGCGCCGGCTCAGCCGACAACGCGCGCGATCAGAGGGGAAAGGGGCCGCGCTGCCGCTCCCGCTATTCGATTTCGCTTTCCGTCACGACGCGATCTTGGCTCTTGACGGCGCCCTTGACGCGGTATTTCGGGTCCGCCCCGTCGGCCGGCAGGAGGCGGGCGATCTGGTAAGTTTGGAAGGAGGCCACGCGATCGCCGTCCCGCGGCGACAGTGAGAACAAGCGCGGGAAGAGCTTCACCTTCTGTCCGACTTTGAACTTGTGCTCCCGCACTTCAGCCTCCCGATGCGACGAAGCCAGCGCTTGCAAGGTAATAGGCCCCGGCTGGCCTCGCAAGCCCAAGGCGCGAAAAGCGAGGCTTGGTCTCGGTCCAGGCAAATATCAACGGCGCCCGCGCGGCACTTCCGGCAAGAATTTATCACAAATTCAGGGGACGTTGTGCGATTTTGCAGCAGAACGCTCATTTTTGCTTTGATGTTTTACATCTCATTTTTTCCGGGCTTTCGGGTGGCGGTCAATTTAAACATATCTTTTACATACAGCCATGGTAACTAATAAAGACGCATGCTGCATTTTGGGTAGGACAATTCAAAATGAGCGGTCGCGTCTCCAAGCCTGCGCAGTTCACTCCGCCAAGGCCCTCGCTCGTCGAGGTGTTCGAAGCAAAGGACGCGCGTCCCGCCGGACCGAGCCCGCCCGAAACGGCGGCGGAGTTCCGCACCCTCCTCGACAACTTGCCCGGTGCGGTCTTCCGCCGCGTTCGCCGCGGCGACGGTACCCTCGTCTACACTTACGTCAGTCAGCCCATACGGGACGTGTTCGGCATCGCTCCGGAGCTCTTGCTTCAGGACGGCAAGTTGCTGCTCGAGCGCATTCATCCCGACGACCGGCAGCGCTTTTCGGATGCCATCGAACGCTCGGCGCGGCAGCTGTCGACTCTGGAGGAGCAGCTTCGCTTCACGGCTCCCGACGGCGAGACGCGGTGGTTGCGGACCGTGTCCCGGCCGCTCGAGCTCGCCAACGGCGACATTCAGTGGGATGGCATCCTGCTCGACATTACCGAGCGCAAGGCCTTGGAGACCCGCCTCGCCCATCACGACCTGCTCACCGGCTTGCCCAATCGCGCCTTCTTCGTCGATTGGCTCTCCCATTTGCTGGCGCAGGCCAAAATCTTCCGTACCGCGGCGGCCATCATGGCGATCGAGCTGCGCTCGCTCAAGGACATCCGCGACAGCTCGGGACGCGGCGCCGGCGACGGCGCCATTCACGCGACCGCCCAGCGCCTCCGATCGGTCATTCAGGACGGCAACATACTCACGCACTGCGGCGGCGGCGAGTTCCTCGTCGGCGTGATGGCGTTGCGCGGTGAGGCGGATTTCACCGGACTGGTTCGGGAGATCCTGCGGCGGTTCGAGCCGCAGCTCGAGCTTGACGGCAAGGAGTTTGCTCTCAAAATCTCGATGGGCATCAGCGTCTTTCCGGATGACGGCGTCAGTGCCGGAGCGCTCATCGACAATGCCGGGGCTGCCCTCAACGATGCAAAGTACACGCTCGCCCTGCCCTATCAATTCTATAACGCGGAAATGACCGAACGGACGGCCCTCCGCTTGGTCGTCGAAGCCGAATTGCGCCACGCGATCGAGCGGCAAGAGCTCGTGCTCTTCTACCAACCCGTCGTCGCGACGCAAACGCTCGAGATCACCGGTGTCGAGGCGCTGATCCGCTGGCACCATCCGGAGCGCGGCCTCATTCCGCCCGGGCAGTTCATTCCGATCGCGGAGGCGACCGGCTTGATCTCGCCGCTCGGGGACTTCGCCCTGCGCCAGGCCTGCACCCAGGCGCGGCAATGGCAGCGCGACGGGGCTCCGGTCATCCCGATGTCGGTCAATCTTTCCGTATGGCAACTGCTCCAGGAGGACATCGCCGACAGGATTCTCGCGATTGTGGAGGAGACAGGGTTTCCGCCCGAGGAGCTCAAGCTCGAGATCACGGAGAGCGCCATCCTGCACGACGTCGAAGCGACGACGCGCGCGATGCTGCGCTTACATGACGCCGGTATCCGCTTCTCGGTTGACGACTTCGGCATCGAGCATTCGGCACTCAGTCTTCTAAGTCGGCTACCCATCGAAACGATCAAGATCGATTATTCCTTCGTCTCGCAAATGACCAAGGACACGGCACACGCCGCTCTCGTCCAGGCCATCGTCTCGATGACCCATGCGATGGGCAAGGTTTCGGTCGCGGAGGGGGTCGAGACGCACCGACAGACCACCTACTTGCAGGCCTATCAATGCGACGGTCTGCAAGGCTTTCTGTTCAGCAGACCGGTACCGGCCGAAGAGTTCTTGAGCCTCCTGAAACATCGGACGTTCGCCGCAGCGCCCGATCCGGCCATCCTTCAGTAAGCACCGTCGTCCGACATTTGGGGGGGGTGCGCGCCCCGCCCTCGCGCACCACCGCCTCGGTCTCCACCATGGCGACCCGCGCCACCTCGCGGCGCAGGACGGCGATCTCCGCGGGCGCGAAGCATTCGGGAAAAATCAGGAACCCATCGCGATCGTAGCGCTCGAGCCGCTCTTCGCTGAGGCGCATCCTGGACCTCCCCGGCCGCCGGTCTCCGGCTCGCAGCGCCATCCTAGCCGGCGCCGGCTCCAGCGACAACGCGGGCGATCAGGATGGCAAGGGCCGAGTGCCGCCCGGCGCCCGGCGCCCGGCGCCTCGCGCTTGCGAAATTGACAAAGGCGCCGACCCGCCTTATGGTGCCCGTCATGACGTGCGCCCTCGCCCTTCGCGTTCGACGTCGCCGCCTTCTCGGCGGGACGGGAGAATTGCGCGCGCGCTAGCAGACGCTGCACGTAGGACGACCCGGGCCCCGCCGAGATTTTGGCGGGGTTTTTTGTTGTGCGCGCGGCGGTGGAAGCCGCGCGCGGCGATTGGAAAAGGAGTGCTGCCATGCCCGACGCCAGCTCGCCGTTTGCCGCCCTCATGGAGATCACCAGCCGGCCCGACCTCGTCTTCGTCGAGGGCCGCGGCTCCTGGCTCAGCGACCGGAGCGGGCGACGCTATCTCGATTTCGTCCAGGGCTGGGCGGTCAATTGCCTGGGCCACTCCCCGCCCGTCCTGGTGGAAGCGCTCGCCGCACAAGCGGGCAAGCTGATGAATTGCAGCCCCGCCTATTACAACGAGCCGATGCTGCGGCTCGCGCGCCTGCTTGCCGAGCATAGCGGCCTCCATCAGAGCTTCTTCACCAACAGCGGGGCCGAGGCGAACGAGGGAGCGATCAAGCTCGCGCGCAAATGGGGGGCGCTGCACCGCAAGGGTGCTTACGAGATCATCACCATGGAGCACGCCTTCCACGGCCGCACGCTTGCCACCATGTCGGCCTCGGGCAAACCCCAGTGGGAGGCGCTCTTCGAGCCCAAGGTGGCGGGCTTCCCCAAGGTGCCGCTCAACGACACAGCCGCAGTCGCGGCCGCGATCACCGAGAAGACCGCGGCGGTGATGCTCGAGCCCATCCAGGGCGAGGCGGGCGTCTTCGCGGCCACGGATGCCTTCTTGCGCGAACTCCGCGCCCTCACCAAGGACCGCGGCATCCTCCTCATCCTCGACGAGATCCAAACCGGCATGGGCCGTACCGGGCGCCTTTTCGGCTTCGAGCACGCCGGCATCCTCCCGGACGTGATGACCTTGGGGAAGGGTCTCGGCGGCGGGGTGCCGCTTGCCGCCCTCCTCGCCCACCGCGACGTCGCCTGCTTCGCCCACGGCGACCAGGGCGGCACCTTCAATGGCAATCCGCTCATGACCGCGGTCGGCTGTGCGGTCATCGCAGAGCTGACGAAGACAGGCTTCCTGGCGGGGGTCGCCGAGACGGGGGCCTATCTCGCGCGCGAGCTCGCGGCCTTGGGCGAGCGCCACGGCTTCGGCGGCGTGCGCGGGCGCGGGCTCCTCCTCGCTCTCGACCTCAGGCGCGAGCTCGGCCCGGCGATCGTGGAAGCCGCGCGCGCGGCGGGCCTCCTCATCAATGCACCCCGCCCGGACTCCTTGCGCTTCATGCCGGCCTTGACCGTCACGCGCGCGGAGGTGGACGCGATGCTCGCGATCCTCGACAAGGTCTGCCGCGAGGTGGGGTGAGGATCGGGCTGCCTCACCCGCCCATCTCGAGCGTCAGCGGGAATATCTCCTCGACCGGACGCTTGGCGTAGTCGTATTCGGGGGCACGCGCCAAGGCCTCGCGCTGGCCGCGGTTGATCGTCGCGATGACCGCGTCGAGGTCGATGGTCAGCACCTTGCCGCCTGCCACGACCTGGCGGCCGTCGACGAAGACGTCGGTGATCGGGCGCTCGAGGGCGGAGAACACCAGGCTCTTGAGCGGATCGCGCAACGGCTGCATCGCGGGATGGGCCAGATCGACGAGCGAGAGGTCGGCCTTGGCCCCGGGTGCCAACCGGCCGATGTCGTCGCGGCGCAAGGCCTTGGCCCCGCCCACGGTCGCGGCGTGGAAGACTTCGGCCAGGCTCGTACCCTCGACATTCTGCGAGCTCACCTTGCAGATCACCGTCGCCCAGCGCATCTCGTCGATGAAGTTGTGCGGGAAGGTGTCGGTGCCGAGCCCGATGTTGATGCCGCGGCGGCGGTACTTGCCGAAATGCTGCAGGATGATGCCCCGGCGCGCGAAGATGTTGGGGCAGTGTGCGACCGACGTCCCCGCGCGCGCCACGCGTTCGAGGTCGCCCTCGTGGGGCCAGCGGATCGAGCTGTGCTCGTCGATGAAGATGCAGTGCCCGATGATCGCGCCGTCGTAGAGAAAGCCGTGCTGATCGAGCCAGGCGAGCGGCGTCATGCCGTGGCGCGCGGTCATCTCGCGGAACTCGACGACGCTCTGGGCCGCGTGGATCTGGATGGGCGCATTGCGCGCCTTGGCGGCCTCCACGCTTGCCTCGATGAGCTCGGCGCTGCAGGTGTCGACCTGGGCGGGGGCGACCATGCCGAAGAGCCGGCCGCAGCTGTGGTTCGCCGCCCGGTCGACGATCTCGAGCGCTTGCGCCATGGCGGCACGCCCGGCGCCCTCGTCCCAGGCGTACTCGACCCGGGAGCCGTTGGGGGTCGACCAGCGCGCCGAGCGGTAGCTCGGCGCGATGCAGCCGCGGATGCCGGAGGACGCGATGTCCTCGAGCCAGCCTGGGCGCGGGGCGGAATAATCGGTGAAGGTGGTGACCCCGCTCCGCAAGAGCTCGGCGACGGCGTAGAGCGCTGCCGCCCGGCTCGCCTCCGCATCGGGGCGCAGCAGCAGCATGAATTCATAGAGCGAGCTCATCCCGAGCCGGGTCGAGCCGCGCTCCTCCATGAGGCCCTTGTTGAAGGGCTCGGAAGCGGGGTGGGCGTGGATATTGACGAAGCCGGGCAGCACCATGCGCCCCTTGCCGGCGATCGTACGCGCGGCCTCGCCGGCAAAGCCCTGCCCGACGAAGACGATGCGATCGCCCTCGATGGCTACGTCCGCGTCGCGCAGATATTCGTGCCGCCCCTTGCCGGCGTTCCAGGCGACGACCCAATCGGCCTTCTTGATGAGCGTGACGGTCATGGCGCGCCGCTTTCTGAAAGTTTCACCACGGAGGACACGGAGGGCACGGAGGAAAGCAGACAGG
>DATJAC010000034.1:0-2149 GCA_035516655.1 Alphaproteobacteria bacterium
CCACGAGCGGCTCGACGGCTCGGGCTATCCCCAAGGCCTGAAGGGGGATGCGATCCTGCTCGAGGCCCGCATCATCGCCGTGGCCGACGTGGTGGAGTCGATGATTTCCCATCGCCCCTATCGTCCGGGCCTCGGCATCGATGCCGCCTTGGCGGAAATCGAGCAGGGCAAGGGGCGCCTCTACGACGGCGCCGCCGTCGAAGCGTGCCTCAAGCTCTTTCGCGTGGACAACTTCAAGTTCGACTGAGTTTGGCCGCCGCCGCGCTGAGATTCCGCTTCCAGAGCGGAATGTGATCGAGCTGAATTGGGAATTTCATCGTCATTCCCGCGAAAGCGGGAATCCAGCGGCGCGATGGACCCCGCGTGCGCGGGGGCGACCATGTTGGCGTTTCTGCCCGATCGGATCCTGCTTCAGATCCCCGGTGCCGTCAGCCGGGGCGCGCGCCCTCGCTGTCGAGATGCGCCATCTGGGCGGGAGCGTAACGCTCGCCG
Source organism: Alphaproteobacteria bacterium (assembly GCA_035516655.1). GTDB lineage: Bacteria > Pseudomonadota > Alphaproteobacteria > JACZXZ01 > JACZXZ01 > DASPPM01. The sequence goes on from DATJAC010000034.1 coordinate 493, forward strand.
GCCGCCGCCCCCTTGGGCACGGCCTTGCCGATCTCCGCCAGGTCCTTGGGCGTCAGTGCGAGGTTGAGGGCACCGAGCGCTTCGGTCAGCCGGTCGCGCCGCCGCGCGCCGATGAGCGGCACGATGTCCTCGCCCTGGGCCGCCACCCAGGCGATGGCGAGTTGGGCGATGGTGACACCCTTGGCGTCAGCTATCTTCCGCAACGCCTCGACGAGGGCCAGGTTCCGCTCGACATTCTCCGCCTGGAAGCGAGGAAAATAGCCGCGGACGTCGCCGGGACCGGAGCCGTCTTTGCGCCAGTGCCCGCTGATCAGGCCGCGCGAGAGCACGCCATAAGCGGAAATGCCGATGCCGAGCTCCCTGCAGGTCGCGAGAATCCCCTCCTCGATGCCGCGCGAGACGAGCGAATATTCGATCTGGAGATCAGAGATCGGATGCACGGCCGCCGCCCTTCGGATGGTCTCCGAGCCGACTTCGGAGAGGCCGATGTGCCGCACATAGCCCGCGCGAACCAGCTCGACCATAGCGCCGACCGTCTCCTCGATCGGCACCTTCGGATCGAGCCGGGCCGGGCGATAGATGTCGATATGCTCGAGCCCCAGGCGTTGGAGCGAATAGGCGAGGAAGTTCTTGACCGCCGCGGGCCTCGCGTCGACCCCCGCCCAGCCGCCGGCAGGATCGCGGAGGGCTCCGAACTTGACGCTGACGACGGCACCCTTCCGCTGGGAGCCTCTGAGCGCCTCGCCGATCAGCAGCTCGTTGTGGCCCATGCCGTAGAAGTCGCCGGTGTCGAGCAGCGTGAATCCGGCCTCGAGGGCGGCTTGGATGGTAGCGATGCTCTCCGCCCGGTCGGCCGGTCCATACATGCCCGACATGCCCATGCAGCCGAGGCCGAAGGCCGAGACGCGCGGTCCCGCGGCCCCAAGTTGACGCTGCTGCATTTGCGTCCTCCTTTCGGTCGCCGACGGCGGCGCCGTGCGCCTTAGCTCGCTCTCCCCACTCTCACCCCTCGGACCATTCGGTCTTGTAGCGCTCGAAGCGGCTGGGGATGCGGCGCACCGCCTCGACGAGGGCCAAGGCCGTCTTGCGCTCGATGCCGGGGGCGAGGTCGAGCGTCACCGTGTCGACGATGCCGCCGAAGCGGCGCTCGATCGCGGCGGGGAGCTCGTCGTAGGTGCCGGCCGCCATGAAGAGCTCGAGCATCTCGTCGGTGACGAGCGGGGCCATCTCGCGAAAGGCGCTCTGCTTCGACATGGCGGTGAGCTGAGCGCCGAGCTCGCCCCAGCCATGGGCGTCCAAGACCGGGCGGTAGGCGGGGGTCGAGGCATAGAAGGCAACGCGGTAGGGGTGCGCTCGCGCGCGGCAGCGAGGGCAGCACGGTCGGGCCCGCTCACGACGAAGCCGCCCCCGCTCACCTCGAAATTCCTCCGCGCGATGCCGCGCTCGGCGAGTCCGGCAGCCAAGATCGGGCCGACCGTGTCCTCGATGTATTTGCGCGTGGCGAAGGGATGGAGCCGCACGCCGTCGGCGAGCCGCGCCGCCGTCTTCAGCATGAGCGGGCCGACCGCGGCGATGGTGACGGGCACCATGGGGAGATGGTTGGGGCCCGGCGAGAATTCCTCGTTCATCAGGCTGAAGCGATAGTGCTTGCCCTGGT
>DATJAC010000035.1:0-11695 GCA_035516655.1 Alphaproteobacteria bacterium
CGCCACAATTCGTAAGGGTCCAGGGCGGCGATCAAACGAGCGTCGGGCATGGCGGGACTATGCTTTCTGCGTCCGGTGCTCGGTCGCTCACTGCGAGGCGCGCGGGGCGCGTTCGGCAGCTGCGGCGAGCATGCGCGGCTCATGCGTCGCGCGCGCGCCGTCCTCCTTCGCCCATTTGAGCGCCACCGCGTTGATCGCGTCGAGGATCGACGAGAGCTCGCCTCCCCGTGCTGCGAGCGAGTAGGTGACTTGCGGGGGGATGGTCGGCGCGTAATGGCGCGTGACGAGTCCGGCCCCCTCGAGCCCGCGCAGGCGCTCGGTCAGAACCTTGGCCGAGACGCCTTCGACCCTGCGCTTGAGCTCGCCGAAGCGCTGCGGGCCCTCGGAGCGCAGGATCCACAGGATGTAGGTGGTCCAGGGTCCCATCAGGGTGCGCAGCACGCTATCCATCGGACAGCTGCCGCGCCGCACTTTCGCCGCCATGAGCTTCCTCCGTCGCAGAACCTGCCGGGCCCGGCCCCGAGCGCCGCCTGCCCGGTTGCCGTCAGCCAGGCAGTTCCTAACGGGTATCCGCGCGAAGGATGCGCCTGCCCGTCTGCAAAAGTAGGCCGGTTACTTTTAGAATGCAATGAGAAAATTGAAATCGCAACCGGCGGGCCCGTCGATGCTGTGCGCCTCGGCACCCGGGGTGCGCTCCAGGCGGAACCATGCAGGCGAAGAATCCAAAAGGGGCGCTGGAAGGTGCCGCCCCTTGGCTGGCTTGCTCGCGCCGCGTACCGGAAAGGGCGCGGCGCTCGCGGCAATCCGGCGCGGCTTAGGCCGCCTTGGTCGCGACCCCGTGGCTCTTGAGCACGCTCGCGAGCTCGCCCGATTCGTACATGTCGCGCACGATGTCGCAACCGCCGATGAACTCGCCCTTGACGTAGAGCTGGGGAATCGTCGGCCAGCTGCTGAATTCCTTGATACCTTGGCGGATGCCGGCGTCCTGCAGCACGTCGACGCCTTTGAACTTGACGCCCAGCTGATTGAGCATCTGCACCACGGCCGCCGAGAAGCCGCATTGGGGGAAGACGGGGCTGCCCTTCATGAAGAGCACCACCTCGTTCGCGCTGATCTCGTTGCGGATCTGCTCCGCCACTTTTTCGTCGGCCATGGTCGGTTCACCTTGCTCTGGGGTTGTCAGTCGGCGGGGACCGCGGTCTGGAGCGCCAGCGCATGGAGCTCGCCCCCCATGCGGCCGCGCAATGCCTGGTAGACGAGCTGATGCTGCTGCACCCGGGTCTTTCCCTTGAAGGCCGCGGAAACCACGTGGGCGGCATAGTGGTCGCCGTCGCCGCGCAAATCCTCGATCGTCACCCGTGCGTCGGGCAGCACTTCCTTGATGAGACGCTCGATCTCGCTTGCCGCCATCGGCATCGTTCACGCCTCCTCGCCCGGCCCGGCATCGTACCCGGCCATGTAGGACGGGAACCAGGATTCGTGAGCGTTCTTGAGCTCGGTGACCGATATAGGTCGACTGCCCGCGACTGTCAATTCGGCCCCGCCGGTCAGCCCGAGCAGCCGGGCCTCGACCCCCGCCGTTTTCGCCCCTGCCAGGAGGGCCTCGGGCAGCTTCGTGGTCACGAGGTAGCGCCCCTGGTCCTCCCCGAAGAGCCAGGCATGGAGCGGCAGGCCATCCGCGGGTGGTGCCACCCTGCAGCCGATCCCGCCCGCCATCGCCATCTCGGCGAGGGCGACGAGCAGCCCGCCGTCGGAGAGATCGTGGCAGGCGGTGGCGCTGCCGCTCGCGATCAGCGCACGCACGAAATCGCCGTGCCTTCGCTCGGCCGCGAGATCGACCGGCGGGGGTGCGCCCTCCTCGCGGCCGAGGATCTCGCGCAGATAGAGGGAGGCGCCGAGCCAGCCGGCAGTTGCACCGATCAGCACGATCGCGTGCCCGGGGGCGGGGAAGGCGATGCGCACCGCTTTCGCGAGATCATCGATGAGCCCGACGCCGCCGATCACAGGCGTGGGCAGGATGCTCTCGCCGCGCGTCTCGTTGTAGAGCGAGACGTTGCCCGAGACGACGGGGAAGTCGAGTGCCGTGCAGGCCGCCCCCATGCCCTCGATGCAGCCGGCGAACTGGCCCATCACCTCGGGCCGCTCCGGATTGCCGAAGTTCATGTTGTCGGTGACGGCAAGGGGGGTTGCTCCGACCGCGGTCAAGTTGCGGTAGGCCTCGGCCACCGCTTGCGCGCCGCCCCGGTAGGGATCGGCGGCGCAATAGCGCGGCGTGCAGTCGGTGGTGAGGGCCAACGCCTTCCGTGTGCCGTGCACGCGCACGAGCCCGGCGTCCCCACCGGGCCGGATCACGGTATCGGCCATCACCGTCGAGTCGTACTGCTCCCAGATCCAGCGCCGGCTCGCGAGGTCCGGTGCCGCGATGAGCCGGAGCAGAGCGGCGGCCGGGTCGAGCGGGGCAGCTAAGCTCATGGCTGCCAGCTCGGGCCGCGGTATTGCCCTCACGACGGGGCGGGAATAGACGGGGGCGCGCTCGACGAGGGGAGCGAGCGGGATGTCGCAGGCAACCGCACCCTTCATCTTGAGCACGAGCCGCCCGCTCGCGGTCAAGCGGCCGATCACCGCGAAGTCGAGTTCCCATTTGTCGAAGATCGCCCGCGCCCTCTCCTCGCGTCCCGGCTTGAGCACGAGGAGCATGCGCTCCTGGCTCTCGGAGAGCATGATCTCGTAAGGCGTCATGCCGGTCTCGCGCATGGGCACGCGATCGAGCTCGAGCTCGATCCCCACTCCGCCCTTGGACGCCATCTCGACCGAGGAGGAGGTGAGGCCGGCCGCGCCCATGTCCTGGATGGCGACGATCGCGTCGGTCTCCATGAGCTCGAGGCAGGCCTCGAGCAGGAGCTTCTCGGTGAAGGGATCGCCCACCTGCACCGTCGGCCGCTTCTCCTCCGAGCGCTCGTCGAACTCGGCGGACGCCATGGTGGCGCCATGGATGCCGTCGCGCCCGGTCTTGGAGCCGACGTAGACGACCGGATTGCCCACCCCGGCGGCGGCCGAATAGAAGATGCGGTCCGCGCGCGCCAGCCCGACCGTCATGGCGTTGACCAGGATGTTGCCGTTGTAGGCGGGGTGGAAATTGCACTCGCCCCCCACGGTCGGAATGCCGACGCAATTGCCGTAGCCGCCGATGCCGGCGACCACGCCGGCGACGAGGTGGCGCGTCTTGGGGTGCTCGGCAGCACCGAAGCGGAGCGCGTTCAAATTGGCGATCGGCCGCGCCCCCATGGTGAAGACGTCGCGCAGGATGCCGCCGACCCCGGTCGCGGCCCCCTGGTAGGGCTCGATGAAGGAGGGATGGTTGTGGCTCTCGATCTTGAAGACGACGGCGAGGCCGTTGCCGATCGAGACCACGCCCGCATTCTCGCCGGGGCCGCAGATCACCTGCGGTCCGGTCGTCGGCAGCTTCCGGAGCCAGACCTTCGAGGATTTGTAGGAGCAGTGCTCGCTCCACATGACCGAGAAGATGCCGAGCTCGGTCAGGCTCGGCGCGCGCCCGAGGGACTCGAGCACGACCGCGTATTCCGCCTCCGTGAGCCCGTGGCCGGCCACGACTTCGGGGGTGATCTCGGGCTCCATCCGGCTGGCCGCGTCGACCGCACCGGCGGGGTCGGCCGCACCGGCGGCGCCGGCCGCCTCGGCACTCACGAGAGCGCCTCCGCGATGCTTGCGAAGAGCGCCTTGCCGTCCGTACCCCCGAGTGCCGGGTCGGCCAGGCGCTCGGGGTGCGGCATCAAGCCGAGGATGGTCTTCGAGGAATTGAAGATGCCCGCGATGTTGTGGGCGGCGCCGTTGGGATTGGCCTCGGGCGTCACCTCGCCCGCGGCACTGCAGTAGCGGAAGGCGATCTGGCCGCTGTCCTCGAGCTGCCGCAAGGTCGCGTCGTCGGCGTAATAGTTGCCTTCGTGATGGGCGATCGGCATGCGCAGCGTTTGGCCGGCCTCGTATTTGTTGGTGAAGATGCTCTGGCTCGTCTCGACCTTGAGGAAGACGTCCTTGGAGGCGAACTTGAGGCCGGCGTTCTGGAGAAAGGCGCCGGGGAGGAGCCCCGCCTCGGTCAACACCTGGAAGCCGTTGCAGATGCCGAGTACTGGGGCTCCCGCCTCCGCCCGGCGCCTGACCTCGTACATGACGGGCGAGTGCGCCGCCATGGCACCCGCACGCAGGTAATCGCCGAAGGCGAAGCCGCCGGGGATGACGATGAGGTCGACCTTGGGCAGCTCGGTCGCCTTGTGCCAGACCATGACCGGCGTGACGCCGGGCGTGCGCTCGAGCGCTTCCTTGACGTCGCGGTCGCAGTTCGAGGCGGGGAAGACGATGACTGCGGCTTTCATGGCGTATGCATCCGCTTTCCCACTATCGTCACATCCGCGAAAGCGGGTGTCCAGGGGTCTCGAGCCCCGCGCTCTATCGGCAGACCCGGATGCCCGCTTTCGCGGGCATGACGACAATAAAACGACTCGTGCGCTTCCGAGCGGGCGCTAGGGCACCAGCTCGATCGCGTAGTTCTCGATCACCGTGTTGGCGAGGAGCTTGCGGCACATCGCATCGACCGCGGCTGCGGCCTTGTCGCGATCGCGCTCGGCGAGCTCGATCTCGATGTATTTGCCCTGGCGCACCCCGCCGATACCGGCGAAGCCGAGCGAGGCGAGGGCATGGGCGATCGCCTTGCCTTGGGGATCGAGCACCCCGCCCTTGAGCGTGATATGGACCTTCGCTTTCACCTGACCGGCGCCCTCGGCCGCGTGCGCGCTCACTGCATGACGGCCGGGCCCTTGAGATCGGCGGGTCCCGCCTCGGGCATGATGCCGAGCCGCCGCGCCACCTCCTGGTAGGCCTCGGCGACCTTGCCGAGGTCGCGCCGGAAGCGGTCCTTGTCGAGCTTCTCGTTGGTCTTGATGTCCCACAGCCGGCAGCTGTCCGGCGTGATCTCGTCGGCCAGCACGATGCGCATGTCGTCGCCGTTCCAGAGCCGTCCGAACTCGACCTTGAGATCGACGAGACGGATGCCGACGCCGAGAAAGAGGCCGGAGAGAAAGTCGTTGATGCGGAGGACCAAGGACATGATCTCGTCGAGGTCCTGGGGCGTTGCCCAGCCGAAGGCGGTGATGTGCTCTTCGCTCACCATGGGGCTGGTGAGCTCGTCGTTCTTGTAATAGTACTCCATGATCGAGCGCGGCAGCGGGGTTCCCTCCGCGAGCCCGAAGCGCTCCGAGAAGGTGCCTGCGGCGACGTTGCGCACCACCACCTCGAGCGGAATGATCTCGACCTCGCGCACGAGCTGCTCGCGCATGTTCAAGCGGCGGATGAAGTGCGTCGGCACGCCGATCTCGCCGAGCCGCGTCATGAGATATTCCGAGATGCGGTTATTGAGCACGCCCTTGCCGGTGATGACGCCGCGCTTGCGCGCGTTGAAGGCGGTCGCATCGTCCTTGAAGTACTGCACGATCGTACCCGGCTCCGGGCCCTCGTAGAGCACTTTGACTTTGCCTTCGTAGATGCGCTTGCGTCTGGACATGGGTCAACCCGTTGGCACGCGCGGGGCGAAATCGGACGCCCGACCCGGCCCGGGGGCGGAAACCGGGCGCTGCCGAGGAGTCGGCACCCTGCACAGGGCCTCATATAGCAACAAGGCCGGCGCAACACAATGACCAGCCCGGCTTGCCGCGACCGCGGATGCTCAAAGAGGGACCGGCTGATAAGGCGATTCGCCCGGGCGGCCTGCGGCAAAGAGCCAACGCGGCCGCACCCCCGGCCGCTCGCGGGAGGGGAGGGCGATGAGCGAGCTCGAGGAGGTGCCGAAGCCGTGCTGGGTCACGATGCACATGGCACGCTCTTGGCCGTTCTCTTCGTCGGCGTCGCCTCGGCGTGCGAGGAGCGCTTCCCAGGCCGACCAGTCGGAGCGCTCCGGATCGGGGACGGCGGCCTCTTCGAAGCGCGGCAGGTTCTCCCGGATGCGCAGGCTCGCGAGATCGTTGCGGTCATGCGCGGTGATCATGGAATAGCCGGGCGGGAGGGCGAAATGCTCGACCCGTCCGGGACCCTCCTCGCCGCGGTTGCGCAGCCAGAAGGCCCGGCTGTTGTCGGCCACGATCAGGTTGAAGGTGCGATAGGCGCGGGTCTCGAGGTGGGCGAGTGCTGCGACGGCACTTTCCGCATCGGCGTGATCGAGGGCCTCGAGCACGAGCTCGCCGCGGCTGCGGCGTCCTTCCGCCGGCCCGAGCGAGCCGTGACGGTTGAGGATCCCGGCCACCACCCCCTCGCGGTTGATGCCGAGCCAGCTGCCGCCGGCCAGCTCATCGAGACCGGCCGTCACACCCGGCCGGTCCGGCCAGTGGGCCCCCGGCGCCTGCCACGGCCGCGCCAGCATCTCGTCCCGGTTGGCGGCGAGCAGGACCGGCCAGGCATGGCGGGGGCGCGAGAGGAGGACCACGGTGCACATGAGGATTTCGATACCACTCGCAAAGATGCCCCGCTATAAAAGACTGATCCCGCGCGGGTCGGGCCGGCACGCCGCCGCGACCGGCCGAGGAAAAGGAGCGCACGCGCCGATGAGCAATATTTTCGACGACCGCGAGAAGAATTTCGAAGCGAAGTACAGGCACGACGAGGAGCTGCGCTTCAAGATTCAGGTACGGCGGGACAAGCTGATCGGCCTGTGGGCGGCGAGCAAGATCGGCCTAGCGAGCAAGGACGCCGAGGCCTACGCCAAGGCGCTGATCGAGAAGAACCTGATGAAGCACGTCGACGAGCATCTCGTCGAGACGCTGGGTGCCGACTTCAAGGCGCACAACCTCGAGATTTCGCCCCATCGCATCCGGCGCCATCTCGAGGAGTGCCTCGAGGAGGCGCGCGCGGAGGTCATGAAGGACATCAGATAGCGGCTGGCTCCGTCAGACGGCGGGCAGGCGGCTCCGCCGCCGTGCCGCGAGCGCATCGATCAGGCGAAAGGCCAGCGGGTTCAGCGTGATCGAGAGGAAGGCGCCCGCGATGATCAGGTCCTGCCCGTCCTGCGGCAGGAGACCGAGCGAAACCCCGAGGGCGGCAATGATGAAGGAGAGCTCGCCGATCTGGGCGAGGCTCGCGGCAATGACGAGAGCCGTCTCGGCCGAATAGCGGAATGCGCGCACGAGGAGAAACGCGGTCAGCGACTTGCCCAGCACGATCACCGCGAGCACGGCCAGCACCTTGAGCGGTTCCCGCAGGAAAATGGCGGGGTCGAGGAGCATTCCGACCGAGACGAAGAAGAGCACGGCGAAGGCATCCTGGAGCGGCTGGGATTCCGCGGCCGCGCGGTGGCTGTGGTCCGACTCGCCGATGACGACGCCGGCGAAGAAGGCGCCGAGGGCGAAGGAGACGCCGAACAGCAGCTCCGCGGCATAGGCGATGCCGAGGGCGGCCGCCACCACCGCAAGGGTGAAGAGCTCGCGCGTGCCGGCGCGCGCCACCTGGCCGAGGAGCCAGGGAAAAAGCCGCGTGCCGACCACCAGCATGACGGCAATGAAGACGGCGACCTTGCCGAGGGTGAGCGCAAGCGTCGGCCAGAGGCCGGAGGCGAGGGCGCCCGCCGTCGGCTGCAGCTTTCCGCCAAGGGGGGCTGCGAGGGCCGGCAGCAGCACGATCACGAACACCGTCACGAGGTCCTCGACCACGAGCCAGCCGGTCGCGATGCGGCCTTCGCCCGAGGCGAGGGCGCCCCGCGCCTCGAGGGCGCGCAGCATGACGGCCGTGCTGGCAACCGAAAGGGCGAGCCCGAAGACGAGTGCGGCACCGAGCGGCCAACCCCACCAGCGCGTAAGGGCCGCTCCGAGGGCCGCCGCCACCACGAGCTGCAGGATCGCACCCGGCAAAGCGATGCGCTTTACCGCCAGGAGATCGCGGATGGAGAAATGCATGCCGACGCCGAACATCAGCATGATCACGCCGATCTGGGCGAGCTCGCCGGCGATGTTCTGGTCCGCGACGATGCCCGGCGTGAAGGGGCCTACGACGATGCCGGCGAGGAGATATCCGAGGATCGCGGGAAGCCCGAGGCGCGTGGTGATGAAGCCGCCGATGAAGGCAAAGGCCAGGCTGACGGCGAGGGTCGAGATGAGCGGGATGCCGTGCGACACGCCGGCTCAGCTTCGCCCGAAGACCCGGCGGAAGATGGTGGCGACGCGCTTGGTGTGGTAGCCGAAGTCGAAGAGGCTCGCGAGCTTCCGTCGGCTCAGATGCTTGCGCACCGTGGTATCGGCGGCGAGGCCGGCGAGGAAGTCGCCGTCCTCCCCCCACGCCTTCATGGCGTGGCGCTGCACGATCCGGTAGGCGTCCTCGCGGCTCATCCCGGCCTGGGTCAAGGCGAGCAGCACGCGCTGGGAATGCACGAGGCCGCCGTGGCGCTCGAGATTGGCCTTCATGTTCGCGGGGTAGACCACGAGGTGCGTGACGAGATCGGCGAGACGGACGAGAGCGAAGTCAAGCGCGATCGTGGCATCGGGTGCCGCCACGCGCTCGACCGCCGAGTGGGAGATGTCGCGCTCGTGCCAGAGCGCGACGTTCTCGAGGGCGGGGACGAGATAGCCGCGCACCAGCCGTGCCAAGCCCGTGAGATTCTCGGAGAGCACGGGATTGCGCTTGTGGGGCATGGAGGAGCTGCCCTTCTGGCGGGGTGCGAAATATTCCTCGGCCTCGCGTACCTCGCTCCGCTGGAGGTGGCGAATCTCGACCGCGAGGCGCTCGATGGCACTCGCGACAAGGGCGAGGGCCGCGAAGAACGCCGCATGGCGGTCGCGCGGGATCACCTGGGTGGAGATGGGCTCGACCGCGAGCCCGAGCTTCTTGGCGACGTAGCGCTCGACGAAGGGGTCGATGTTGGCGAAGGTGCCGACGGACCCGGAGATGGCGCAGGTCGCGATCTCGCGCCGTGCCGTCTCGAGGCGCTCGCGGTTGCGCGCGAACTCGGCGTAGTGGCCGGCGAGCTTGAGGCCGAAGGTGGTGGGCTCGGCGTGGATGCCGTGGCTGCGCCCGACGGTGAGGGTCGCCTTGTGCTCGAGGGCGCGCTTCTTGAGGGCGCGCATGACGCGGTCGACGTCGGCGAGCAGGATGTCGGCCGCCTCCTTGAGCTGCACCGCGAAGCAGGTGTCGAGCACGTCCGAGGAGGTCATGCCCTGGTGGACGAAGCGCGCCTCGGGGCCGACGTGCTCGGCGAGGGCCGTGAGGAAGGCGATCACGTCGTGGCGCACCTCGCGCTCGATCGCCGCGACGCGCTGCGGCTTCACCCGGCCGCGCCCGTGGCGCCAGATGGCGGCGGCGGCCGACTTCGGGATAGCGCCGAGCTCGGCCTGCGCGTCCGCGGCATAAGCCTCGATCTCGAACCAGATGCGCAGGCGGTTCTCGGGCGACCAGATCGCCGCCATCTCGGGACGGCTGTAGCGTGGAATCATGCGGACCTCGTCGGGTCCCTTATTGCAGATCGGGGCGTCGGTGGGAAGGGCGAGGGCGCTACAAGAGCCCCATCGCCTTGAAGCTGTTGTGCCCGCTCTTGGAGATGACGACGTGGTCGTGGAGCGTGATGCCGAGCTTCTCGGCCGCCTCGCGCACCTCCCGCGTCATCTCGATGTCGGCGCGGGACGGCGTGGGGTCGCCCGAGGGGTGGTTGTGCACCATGAGGATGGAGGAGGCGTTGAGCTCGAGCGCGCGCTTCACCACCTCGCGCGGATAGACCGGGGTGTGGTCGACGGTACCCTTGCCCTGCACCTCGTCCGCGATCACGCCGTTCTTGCGGTCGAGGAAGAGGATGCGGAACTGCTCGACCTTGCTCTGGGCCATGGCGGCGCGGCAGTAGGCCAGGAGCTGGCGCCAGTTGCTGATTACCGAGCGCGCCATCACCTCCTCGCGCCCGAGCCGCACGCCGGCGGCCTGCACGAGCTTGAGCATGTGGATGGTGCTCTCGCCCACGCCCTTGACCTTGGCGAGCTCGGCCGCGTCGGCACCCAAAACACCCGCGAAGCTCCCGCCGAAGCGCTCGAGGAGCTGCTTGGCGAGCGGCTTCACGTCGCCGCGCGGGATGGCGAGATAGAGGAGAAGCTCGAGGAGCTCGTAGTCGGGCAGCGCCTCGGAGCCGGCGCGCTCGAAGCGCTCCCGAAGCCTCTGGCGGTGGCCCAGGTAATGGGGGGTCTCCGTCTTGGCGGGCGTCTCCTTCATGCGGGCCCCGCGAGGCAGTGGCGGCCGGGCTAGAGATAGGGCGGCTTTTGCCAGCCCTTGGGCGAGAGGGTGAAAATCTCGCAGCCCTCCGGGGTGACGCCCACCGAATGCTCGAACTGGGCCGAGAGCGAGCGGTCCTTGGTGACGGCGGTCCAGCCGTCGCCCAGGATCTTCACCGCGTACTTGCCCGCGTTGATCATGGGCTCGACGGTGAAGAACATGCCTTCGCGCAAGACCACCCCCTCGCCCGGCTCGCCGAAATGGAGGATGCTCGGCGCGTCGTGGAACACGCGGCCCAGGCCGTGGCCGCAGAAATCGCGCACGACGGAGTAGCGCTGCGCCTCGGCGAAGCTCTGGATGGCGTGGCCGATGTCGCCCGTCGTCGCCCCCGGACGCACGACCGCGATCCCGCGCATCATCGCCTCGTAGGTCACCTCGATGAGGCGGTGCGCCTTGAGGCGGACCTCGCCTACCTCGAACATGCGGCTGGTGTCGCCGTGCCAGCCGTCGAGAATGGTGGTGACGTCGATATTGATGATGTCGCCGTCCTCGAGGAGCTTGTCCTCGGAGGGAATGCCGTGGCAGACGACGTGATTGACCGAGGTGCAGATCGAGCGCGGGAAGCCGCGGTAGTTGAGCGGGGCGGGGACCGCACCGTGGTCCACGATGAAGTCGTGGCAGAGCCGGTCGAGCTCGGCCGTCGACACGCCCGGCTTGATATGGGGCGTTATGAAGTCGAGCGTCTCGGCCGCCAGGCGGCCCGCCCGACGCATGCCGTCGAAATGGTCGGGCCCGTGGATTTTGATGCGGGTGTCCTCCGCATCGACCCGGGCGCTGCGCTCCATCTGGCTCATCTTCAGCGGCTCGCCTTCCTCAAGTGCCTTGTCTCGGTCGCTTCTCCCGACCGGCCCACCCCGCGAGGGCCGAGCTCAAGGGGGAGCGGGTGCCCGATCTCGATAGCCTCGCACGTCACGGTGCAAGCATAGCATAAAGCCTCGACCCGGCACCTCATGGCTTCGTGCAGGGCGCGATCGTAGCCCGGATCGATGTCGGCGGCGATGCGAAAGCTGTCGCAATCCTGGCGCTGCACGACATAGACCATGACCGCCCGCGCGCCGCGCGCGACCTGGGCGGCGAGCTCTCTCAAGTGCTTGGCTCCCCTGAGCGTCACCGCGTCGGGAAACTCGGCCGCACCGGCCGTGGGGTGCGGGTCGCGCTTGAGATGTACGTTCTTGACCTCGACGTAGCAAGGGGGCCGCCCGCCGCCCTCGAGCAGGAGATCGATGCGGCTCCGCTCGCCGTAACGCACCTCCCGCCTAAGGCACTCGTAGCCGGCCAGCTCCGGCAGCCGCCCGGCCTCGAGGGCCTCGGCGACGAGGGCGTTGGGATGGCCGGTGTTGACGCCGACGAGCCCGCCCTCGGTGCGGATCAGCTCGAAGGTCAAGGGCAGCTT